>JANXUX010000186.1 GCA_025351965.1 Actinomycetes bacterium
GTGCGCGTTGTCGACGTCGTGGGCGAGCAAGTACGCCATCGTGCCGAGCGTGGACGTCACGGTCGCGCCGACGCGGCTCATCTCCGGCCAGAAGCTGGAGACCGAGAACCGGCGCGAGATGGCCGAACGGCCACCGAACACGAGCGGCCCGAGCACGGCGGTGACGAGCGCGTTGAAGTGGTACATCGGCAGCGGCGTCCAGACCACGTCGTGCTCGGTGCGTCCCCAACAGACGCCGATCTGACGGGTCAGTGCGCTGTGGTAGTGGTGGCTGAGCATGCAGCCCTTGGACGGGCCGGTCGTGCCGCCGGTGTACACGAATGTGCCGAGATCCGACGGCTTCGGCTCGTGCGCCGGACGGGTCGTGTCGCCCTGCAGCACATCGTTCCAGGCATGGAACGTCACGGTCTGCGCCGACCCGGCGGCGAGCCCGATCACGATGACGTGTTCGAGCATCGGTACGTCGTCGATCACGGCGAGGGCGCGGTCGAGGAAGTCCTCGTGCACGACCAACACTCGCGCTCCGGAATCTGCCAACTGATGGCGGAGGTAGTCACCCTTGTAGGCCGTGTTGATCGGTACCGCGACGAACCCTCCCGAGACCGCACCCCACCAGGCGAGCAACGCCTCGGGTGAGTTCTCGATCACGCTCGCGACCCGGTCACCGGGCATCAGGCCCAGTTCGGCATACGTATTGGCCAGCGCATACGCGGCGACCGAGACCTCACGTGCGGTGAAAGCCGTGCCGCACACGTCGATGTACGGATCGTCCGGAGCCGATGCCAACCGGTCGTCGAGCAACCGGGTGATCGTGGTCTGCGGTTCGGGGATCCACGAATCGACGGCCATCAGCGCACCACCGGCAGGTTCGCCCAGCCACGCACTGTGCTGGTGTGCCACTGCACCGCTCGGGCGCGATCGGAGGTGAACGCCGGTGCGTGGGCCAACGTCTCCTCCAGGCCGATGCGCCCCTCGAGTCGGGCCAGCGCTGCCCCGAGGCAGAAGTGGATGCCGAACCCGAACGAGACATGGTGGTCGAAGGTGCGGCGGACATCGAGGCGCTCGGCGTGCGGGTACTTGCGCTCGTCGCGTCCGGCCGATCCGGTCAGTAGCAGCACCTTCGAGCCGGCGGGCACGACCGTGCCGTGCAGCTCTACGTCTTCCAGCAGCCAGCGGCCCTGCACCGGTGACGGCGCCTCGTAGCGCAGGAACTCCTCGACAGCGTTCGGGATGACGTCCGGCGCATCGACGAGGATCTGCTGCTGGTCGAGCTGCTCGCCGAGCAGCAGGGCCGCCCAGCCGAGCAGCTTGCCCACGGTCTCGGTGCCGGCCGAGATGAGCAGTACCGCGAAGTCGGCACACTCGCCGATGCTCAGCCGACGGGTCGTGTCGCCCTCGGTGATCTCAGCCTGGGTGAGCGCGGACAGCATGTCGTCGCCGGGAGCCGCGGCACGTGAACGAAGCAGGTCGGCGAGGTACACATGCAGGTTCGCCATCGCGGTGATCGACTGGTCGTTGATCATCCCGACGCCTGGCTCGATGTGGAACGAGTCGTCGATCCAGTGCCGGGCCTGCTCGCGGTCGGCGTCGGGGATGGTCAGCAGTTCGGCGATCGCCATCGCCGGCAGCGGGCTGGCGAACCGCTGGACGTAGTCGAACTCTTCGCCCGGACGCCATTCGTCGAGCAACTCGCGACAGAACGCGCGGATCCGGTCTTCGAGGGCGGCGATGCGGCGGGGTGTGAACGCCCGGTTGACCAAGGATCGCAGCGAGGTGTGGTCGGGCGGGTCCTGGAAGATCATCATCCCGGTCTGCATCGGGTTCGGGCCCATCATCTCCAGCACGGTGCCGTGGTTCGAGCTGTAGATGTGCGGTTGACGGTGCGCGGTCTCGACGTCGTGATAGCGGCTCAGCGCCCAGAAGTCGTGCTCGTCGTTGCGGTACAGCGGTGCCTCGTCACGCAACCTCCGCCAGATCTCGTACGGCGAGGTGTCGATCGCCTCGTCGAACGGATCCCACGCAAGCGGGACGCCCTCCAGAAAACTCACGCTGTGGCCTTGGCCTGGAGATCGCCGAGGTCGATGCCGACCTGCTTGGTGAACCGACCCTTGTCGAACGGGCGGATCTCGACGTCGTGATCGCCGGCCTCGGCGCGCAGTGCGCCGACGGTGCACTGCTCGACGGCGCGGTGCTGGAACGGGTCGAAGGAGTACCAGCGCATCGCGTTCTGGTAGCCGATCTTGGCCAGGTCGTCGTCGGACACACCGGTTGCGACGGTCGCCAGCTCCTCCGGTGCTGTCGGCCACGACGAGTCCGAGTGCGGGTAGTCGCATTCCCATGCGATGTTGTCGATACCGATCAGGTTGCGCAGCTGGATGCCGACCGGGTCGGAGATGAAGCACGTCAGGAAGTGCCTGCGGAACACATCGCTCGGCAGCTGGTCACCGAAGTTCTGGCCGGTCCAGAGGTGGTGCATGTCGTAGGTGCGGTCGAGGCGGTCGAGGAAGTACGGGATCCACCCGGTGCCACCCTCGGACAGCGCGACCTTCAGGTTCGGGAAGTGCTTGGGGATCCGCGACCAGATCAGGTCGGCGGCGGCCTGGCAGATGTTCATCGGCTGCAGGGTGATCATCACGTCGATGGGCGCATCGGCTGCGGTGATGGCCAGCTTGCCGGACGAACCGAGGTGGATCGACAGCACGACGTCGTGGTCGCTGCACGCCGCCCAGAGCGGATCCCAGTGCGCGCTGTGGAAGCTGGGGTAGCCGAGTGTCGCTGGGTTCTCGGTGAACGTGATGCTGTGTACGCCTTTGGCAGCGACTCGACGGACCTCGTCGGCGGCGAGCGCGGGGTCCCACAGCGGGACGAGTGCCAGCGGGATGAACCGGCCCGGATACGCACCGCACCATTCGTCGATGTGCCAGTCGTTGTAGGCGCGCAGTACGGCGATTGCCATGTCTTTGTCGTCGGCGGTCGCGAAGACGCGCCCGGAGAAGCCGGGGAACGACGGGAAGCACATCGAGCCGAGCAACCCGCCACCGTTCATGTCCTTGATCCGCTCGTCGATGTCCCAACAGCCGGGGCGCATCTCGTCGAACGCGGTTGGCTCGATGCCGTATTCCTCTTTCGGGCGGCCGGCGACGGCGTTGAGACCGATGTTGGGGATCTCGGCGCCGTTGAAGATCCAGACATCGGACCCGTTCTTCTTGCGCACGATCTTCGGTGCCTGGGCCCGGTATCGCTCGGGGATGTGGGCATCGAACATGTGTGGTGGCTCGACCAGATGGTCGTCCACACTGATCAGAATCAGATCGTTGGCGTTCATGCTCGTCTCCATGTTGGGGGGTGATATTGCGTGCTCTTCAGCCCGCGTAGAACTGACCGGCCCACCTGCGGAACTGGGTGATGGCGCGCTCGGACGGCGCCAGCGCGGGACTGGGCTGCGTCGAACACCCAGCCATCGACGGGACAGACGATGCAACCGTCCTCGACCGTCCCACCGTGGCCGAGGTGCGCGCCGAGGTGCGGGCAGTACGCATCGAAAAGGTGGAACTCGAAGCGGTCGTTCATCCTGGCTCGACCAGTTACCTGCATGAGCGACCCCCGGGATGCGCCGTCGACAGAACGGTGGATGGTACGACAGGACGACGTATCAGCGGAGTGAACTATAGTTCGACAAGTTGAACGCGTGTGCAATCGCACCGCTGGGGAAGGCTTGGGGGCTCAGATGCCGAACGAAACTGCAGACGACGGCGATGCGCGGAACGGCGCGGGCGATGCCGCCGCAGGAAACAGCGGGGTGCAGTACGCGGACCGGATGTTCCCGGCCCCGGCCACGGTGGGCATCGCCCGACCGGACCGAGCGGTGTCCTCGCCGCACTTCGGCACCGAGAGCTACCTCAACGGCCGTGGCGGCGAGGGCACGCTGTGGTACGAGGGTGGCGGGGCCAAGAGTGACCGCGCCGTGCAGAACATCACCATCCACCCGCCGACGCGCGGGGTCCAGACCCAGGGCGACCCGTTCGAGCCGGTGAAGATCGGCATCTTGATCGACATGGACCTCAACCAGTTGTTGGCGGACTGGATCGATCCAACGATCCTCGCGATCGAGGATGCGATGAACGAGGGCGTCTGGTCGCGCAGCCCCGTGCAGCTCGTCATCGCCGATGCGCGGGGCCTACCGCGCGAGAACTACCGCAAGGTGATCAAGGGATACGAATGGTTGGTCGAACAGGGTTGTGTCGTCGTGCTCGGACCGTTGATCTCGGACAACTGTCTCGTCATCCAGGACCGGGTGAACGAGCTCAAGGTGCCGGTCATCGGCTGGACCGGGGCGCACAAGTTCGCCTCCGAGTATTGCTTCACCGTCGCCAACGGTGACGTCGCGACCGAAGGCGTGATGTGCGCGCAGTGGGTCCATCAGCAGGGTCACAAGAAGGTCGGGCTGTTCTGGGAGGCGGGCTCGTCGGGCCGCGACTACGCCGACTACTTCCGCTACACCGCAATGGGGCTCGGTCTCACGATCACGAGAGAGGTCATGCTCGAGCCCAACCCGCAGGGTATGCAGGAGAACCTCGCCTCGATGCGCGAGATGGGCACCGAAGCGATCTACTACGGCGGCTACGGCTACTCCACGTTCCACTTCGCGGCTGCGTTCAAGGCGCTGGACTGGGATCCGCCTCGCGTGATGGGCACCGCGTTCATGTTCTACTCGAACTCCAACGAGTGGGCCCAGGGTCTCGAGGGCTGGCACGGCATCGATCAGCTGGGTGAGGACGGCGCCAATCCGAACTACAACTCCTTGATCGAGCGGATGCAGGAACGCTTCGGCCGCTCGACGCGTAACGTCGTCGTCGCCCTCGCGTACGACACCGCGCGGGTCGCGATCCACGGCATCTCCGACGGCGGTATCCCTGAGCCGCGCTGGGTCAAGGAGGGCATGGAGCGCATCCGCTGGATGCCGGCCACCAACGGTGGCCCGGGGACCTACATCCAGTTCGGGCCTCACGACCGCAAGGGTTACAAGGGCGATTTCCTGACCATCCGCGAACTACGCGATGGCGAGCTCCGTTTCGACGGCTACCACCGTCCGCAATGGCCATCCAACCGGGGGCCGTACCTGGCCGAAGGCTGACGACTCGGCGAACTGGGTGTTCACACGGCCCGGAAGCGGGCCGTGTGAACACCCAGACGCGGATCGGTAGTGGTCAGAGGCGGATCGGTAGTGGTCAGAGGCGGCCGTCGGTGCGCAGGTCCGGCGCCACCCAGTCCGGGTTGCGGCGCTCCTTGAATGCCGTGAAACCCTCGACGGCCTCCGGGCCGGCGAGGCTGGCGTCCATCGCCATCCGGTCGTAGGTGCCGTAGTAGCGGTCGATGACCCGCTTGACCTCGGCGCGCGCGTCGGGCGCAGACCGGCATGCCCACCCGAGTGCGTCGAGCGCGGCCGCCTCCAGGTCGTCGGGCGCGACGGTGCGCGCAACGAGGCCCCACTCGGCAGCCT
>JANXUX010000191.1 GCA_025351965.1 Actinomycetes bacterium
GCCCGCCGACATGCCGATCTGGGTCGATTCACGGGTGGTCGAGCGCCGGCGCCTGCTGTTCGGCGGCGGAAGCCGCAGCTGCAAGGTCGTCGGTCCGCCCGGGTTGTTGACCAGCCAACCGCAGGCAGCGGTCGTCGAGGGCCTGGCGTTCATCCCCGACCCCAGCTGACTCCGCAGCCTGGCGCGTGAGGCTGTCCGAGCCGTCGCCTGACCGGGCCGTCGCCTGATCGGGCCGACGCCTGATCGGGCCGACGCCTGATCGGGCCGTCGCGGGCGCGCATTTCGCGCCCGGGGGTTGCCTCTGAGCGGGAAAGCGTCCCATCGACGGCCCGCATGCGCGGTTTGCGCGCCCGAGACGACGGCTGAACGTGAGGCCTGACCCCTGCGGGTCAGATGCGTTCGATGATGGTGCCGGTGCCGATGCCGCCACCGCAGCACATACTGATCAGGCCGTACCGGCCGCCGGTGCGCTCGAGCTCGTAGAGCGCCTTGGTGACCAGGAACGCGCCGGTTGCGCCGAGCGGGTGGCCGAGGGCGATGGCGCCGCCGTTCGGGTTGGTCTTGGCCAGATCGGCGCCGACTTCCTTGGCCCAGGCAAGCACGACCGAGGCGAAGGCCTCGTTGATCTCGAACGTGTCGATGTCGTCGATGCTTAGCCCGGTGCGCTCGAGCAGCTTCTTGGTCGCGTCGATCGGGCCGGTCAGCATCAGCACCGGATCCACGCCGACGAGACAGGTGTCGACGATGCGGGCGCGAGGGGTGAGGCCGAGCTCGGCGGCCTTCTCCTCGGTCATGATCAACACGGCGGCGGCGCCGTCACTGATCTGCGACGAGTTGCCGGCGGTGTGCACGCCGTTCTCGCGGGCGACCGGCTTGAGCGAGGCGAGCTTCTCGATCGAGGTCTCGCGCAGGCCTTCGTCCTTGCTGACGGTGTGGAACGAGCCGTTCGGCTTGCCGTCCTCGCCGAGGTCGGGTGCCTCGACCGAGATGTACTGGCCGGCGAAGCGGTCCTCGGCCCAGGCCTGGATGGCGCGCTGCTGGCTGGCGAGGCCGAATGCATCGGTGTCCTCACGGGTGACGCCCCACTTCTCGGCGATCCGTTCGGCACCCTCGAACTGCGACGTGGCCTCGTACCGGGCGAAGTACGGCTTCGGGATCGGCACGCCGAACCCGAGTGCCTTGGCGCCGCTGGAGCCGATCGGGATCCGGCTCATGCTCTCGACCCCGCAGGCGATCGCGATGTCGACGACACCGGCGCCGACGAGCGCGGCAGCGAGGCCGGTGGCCTGCTGGCTCGAGCCGCACTGGGTGTCGACGGTCGTGTTCGGCACGCTCTGGGGCAGGCCGGCGGCGAGCCACGCAGTGCGACCGATGTTGAATGCCTGCTCGCCGACCTGGCTGACGCAACCGGTGACGACCTGGCCGACGAGGGCCGGGTCGATGCCGGTGCGCTCGATCAGCGCCTTCTGGACGGCACCGAGCAGATCGGCCGGATGCACCGAGGAGAGGCCCCCGTTGCGCTTGCCGATCGGGGTGCGGACGGCATCGACGATCACGACATTGCCGGCCGTCGTCTTGTTGTTCAACAGGTTCGCCATGCGCTCAACCTAGCGGTGCATGTCATGCTGGAGTCGTGCCAGAGCAGCCCCCCTCGTTCGTGCCCCTCGTGATCCTCCCACCCGACGCCGACACATCCGGTTCGCTGGTCCACCGCTACATCCACGTCGTGGGATCGGCGGTCTGGGTCGACATCGAGCCGGCCGACGATTCATGGGGATTGCACTTCCTCGGCACGCTCGACGGCCAAGCGATGTGGGGCGTCGACGTGCCCTACGGAACCGATCCGGCTGACGGCGCGGCCACGGATCTGTACAGCTACTACGGGCGCGCCTCCGAAGACGAGTGGCTCGTCGCCGGCCGCGCCGTGCAGATCGTGGAGTGGGCGCGAACCCACCGGTTCTGCGGTCGGTGCGCGACGCCGACCGAGCTCTCGCCGAGCGAACGGTCGATGAAGTGCCCGAAGTGCGGGCTGCTGGCCTTCCCGAGATTGGCGCCGGCGATGATCACGCTCGTCACCCGTGGCGAGGGCGACGAACAGGAGGCGCTGCTCGCCCAGGGCGTCAACTTCCGCGGCTCGATGTACAGCTGCCTCGCCGGATTCGTCGAGCCGGGGGAGTCGCTGGAGGGCGCGGTCGTGCGCGAGGTCCGCGAGGAGGTCGGCGTCGACGTCACCAACGTGCGCTACTGGGGCAGCCAGCCGTGGCCGTTCCCGCACAGCCTGATGCTCGGCTTCCACGCCACCTACGAGAGCGGCGAGATCGTCTGCGAACCGTCGGAGATCCTCGACGCGAACTGGTACCGCAAAGACGCCCTGCCGAACATTCCGCCGGGCATCAGCATCGCCCGCAAACTGATCGACGCCTGGCTACGCGACGAGGTCTGACGTCGCGCCGACCCGACGAACGACCGCGCCGACATCAGCTCACCGGCGCGACCAGTTTGTCGGTGAACCAGTCGAGGATGATCTCGGCGCGCTGACGACGGTGGATCGGCGACCCACTCCGCGAGAGTTCGTGGGTCTCGCCGGGGAAGCGGTAGAAGGTCACGTCGCGCCCGAGGATGCGCAGTGCCATCCACAGTTCTTCGGCCTGGGAAATCGGGCAGCGGAGGTCGTTCTCGCTGTGGATGATCAGCATCGGGACGTGGATGTCGCGGACGTAGCGGATGGGTGACATCCGCTCGTACTCCTCCGGATCCTCGACGTGGTTCGGGCCGTGCTCGACGCGGAAGACCGACCCGATGTCGCTGCTCCATTCCTCGCTGAGCATGTTGTTGACAGCACGCTCGCTGCAGATCCCCTTGAACCGGTCGCCGTGCAGTCCGGCGAGCGTCGTGGCCATGAAACCGCCGTAGCTGCCACCCTGCATGCCGACTCGGTCCGGGTCGCAGAACGGGTATCGCTCGAGTGTGGTGTCCAGGACCGCGAGCACGTCGTCGACATCGACGCCGCCCCATCCGGTGCCCGGCGCGACCGGGTGCTTGGGTCCGAGGATGGACTGGCCCCACGACTGCTCGCGGCCGCTGCCACCGCGTGGGTTGCTCATCAGCACGACGAAACCGGCCGCGGCCTGGAACTGGGCTTCGTCGAAGAACGCCTCGCCGTACTGGGTGTGCGGGCCGCCGTGGACGTTGAGGATGACGGGATACCGTTCGGCCTCGTCGAAGCCGAGCGGGCGCATGATCCAGGCATCGATCTCGAGGGTGCCGTCGGTGGTCGGAACGGTGAAGCGCTCCCACGGCAGCGGCTTGACCGTCGCCACGTACGGGTCGGACAGGTTCGTCAGTTGACGCTCGACACCGTCGATCACCGAGAACAGCTCAGCCGGCCGCTGGACGCGGCTGATCGCCATCGCCAACGTCGCGGCCTTCGAGTCGAACGAGCGCACCCACCGGTCACCGGTCGTCACGGCGACGGGCGCAGTGGAACCGTCTGCGGCGAGGCGGTAGATGTGTCCGCGTCCGCGATCATCGGCCGCAGCGAGCAGGGTCGCGTCGTCGAGCCAGACCGGTGCCGCAGCGCCGGCGGTCGATGCGAACGTGCGGTCGAGGCCTGCGCTGACCCACATCGGCCCACCGTCGCCGTCGACGCCGACGTCGCCGCCATCGCCGCCGGCGTCGCTGAGCGAGCGGACGGCGACGTGCTGGTTCTGCGGATCGGTGAGCGGATCGTCGCTGCCGAGGTACGCGACCCGCGTGCCGTCGGGCGACACGCTGGGCAGGTAGTAGGTGCCCGTCTGTGCGGTGAGCGGCGTGATGTCGCCACCGTCGAGCGGCACCAGATACAGGTCGCTGGCGAGGTCGGTGTCCCACGTCGCGTGTCGTTGTGCGCTGACGAGGAGCGCCGACGAATCGGCGAGCCATGCCGGGCCGTCGTGCTGGAACACTCCCGGTGTGAGGTTCCGCGGTGACGCCATGCCGTTGACCGGCACCAGGTAGACGTGGGTCGGGCGGTCGAACACCCAGTCCTCACCATTGAGCCGGCTGAAGAACCGCTCGACCTTGCGCGGAGCCTGCCACGACTCGTCCTCGGCCGCGTACCGCTCGTCCTGGGTGCGGCTGACGAAGGCGATCCACGTGCCGTCGGGGCTCCAGCTGATGCTGCTGATCCCGTCTTTCATCGAGGCGATCGTGCGCACCTCTCCGGGGCCGTCCATCGGCAGCACGTGCAGGGTCGACTCGCCCTTGCTCTCGCTGCGGCTGGAGACGAAGGCGATGCAGCGACCGTCGGGCGACCAGCTCGGCTGGGTGTCGCTCTTGTCGCCGCTGCTGAGCGGACGCGGCGGGGTGGATCCGTCCGCGGCGGCGACCCACACCTGGGCCTGCGCCCGGTTCTTCGTGAAATCGACCTTGCTGACGACGAAGACGATCTGCGTGCCGTCAGGTGACACGTTCGGCGACGAGGCCGCGACGACTCCGCCGATGATCCGTTCGGCGATCTCGGCGTGCTTGCTCGGGGTCGGCTTCGGCGTGACTGCTTCGTTGCTCATCCGGATCACGGTAACCGCGGTCGTCGGGCCGTAGTTTGCGGGGATGGATCATGCCGCCGCAATCGAGGCCGTTCGACTTGAGGGAGCTGCGTTGCGGACCGCCGTGGCGACCGTTCCGTTCGACACGTCCGTGCCGTCGTGTCCCTGGTGGACGGTTGCCGATCTGCTCCGCCACGTGACCCAGGTCCACTATTTTTGGGGCACCAGTGTCAGCGTCGGCGCCACCAGCCCACAGGACGTGCCCCGGGTACCGCCGGTCGCCGACGACGAGTTGCTCGCTGACTACGACACACGGCTCGCCGCACTGCTCACGGTGCTCGCCGGTCATGATCCGGCTGACGAGGTGTGGACATGGGCCGACGATCACTCGGTCGGGTTCGTCTCGCGGCGGATCGCCCACGAGACGGCGGTGCACCGCTGGGATGCCGAATCGGCAGCCGGTGTGGCGGATGACATCGACGCCACGCTCGCCAGCGACGGCATCGACGAGTTCCTCGAGCACTTCCTGCCCGACGTCCACGACACGGCCGCCGCGGTCGGTGGCTCGGTGCACATCCATTGCGGCGACGTCGCCGGGGAGTGGACGATCCGCCCGACTGTCGGCGGCTACGACGTGACCCGCGAGCACGCCAAGGGTGACTGCGCCCTGCGCGGGACCGCCAGCAATCTGCTGCTCAGCCTGTGGCGACGGGTCGGCCGCGAAGCGATCGACGTCGTCGGCGACGCTGCAGTGGCCGAGCGCTTCCTCGCCGCCACCAACCTCGGCTGAGGTCATCCGCGGCCGAGGGATACTCCTCAGGGAGTGCCCGGGCGGATCAGCCTTCGTCACCAGTATTCAGTGCCCGGATCTCCCTTGAAGGGGCCGACGACTGCGCTGGTGATCCAGCCGCCGTAGAACGATCCCGGGTTGGCGACGACGCGTTCGTCGCCGACCCAGCACTCGTCCATCAGTCGCGCGTAGAAAGCGACGTGCCCACGGATCTCGGCGAACGGCGCGGTTGGGTCCTCGTAGCTCCACGCCGCGTTCGCCACGACATCGCCGTCGACGATGACGGACCAGTACGTGGCCGGACCCTTCCATTCGCAGAACGAACGACCCGAGCCGGGGATGATCAGCTCGTCGGCCACGTCGTCGCGCGGGATGTAGAACGCCGGCGGTTGGCTGGTCTCGAGCACGCGTACAGCGCCCACGGTTTCGGCGATGGTCGCGCCGTGATGCACGACCCGGATCCGGTCGGTGGTCGGCACGACCGCCGGCGGCCGTGGGTAGTCCCACACGCTCTCCTGGCCGGGGCCTGGCTGGATCCGTTCGCGTCTCTGGGCCATGACGCGACCGTACGGCGGGTTAGCGTCCGGTGCTGTGCCGAGCGAACATGTCAACGGGATCGATGTGTACTACGAGCGGTCCGGAGCCGGTCAGCGACTGCTGTTCATCAACGGCTCGGGCGGCACCCTCGCTGCGTCTGCGCCGTTGCTGTCGATGTACTCGGCGCGCTTCGACGTGCTCGCCCACGACCAGCGCGGGTTGGGGCTGACCTCGGCACCTGAGGGTCCGTACACAATGGCCGAGTACGCCGCCGATGCCGCCGGGATCGCCGCGGCGATCGGATGGGACACCTACCGGGTCGTCGGCGTCAGCTTCGGCGGAATGGTCGCCCAGGAACTGGCCGTCACGTTCCCGGAGCGGGTCGAGCGACTCGCTCTGGTGTGCACCTCACCCGGCGGCGCGGGCGGATCGTCGTACCCGCTGCACACCCTCGCGAATCGCACGGATGCCGAGCGGGCCGCGATCGCGCGGCTGATCCTCGACACCCGTTTCACGCCGGAGTGGTTGGCCACCCACGACAGCGACCGGATGCTCGCCGGTGTCATGGCCGAGCGTACGGCCGTCACCAAGACGCCGGAGGTGATGCGAGGCGAGCGCCTGCAGTTGGAGGCCCGGTCGCACCACGACGTGTTCGACCGGCTGGCAAACATCACCTGCCCGACGCTGGTCGCCTCCGGCCGGTACGACGGCATCGCGCCGCCGGCCAACGGCGAAGCGATCGCACGAGCGATCCCGCACGCCGAGCTGCGCCTGTACGACGGCGGCCACGCCTTCTTCTTCCAAGACCGTCAGGCCTTCCCCGACATCCTCGACTTCCTCGGCGCCTGAACCCTCCGGGGCAGCCCTGTTGGATTCGCCGGCCTGGAGCCGGCGAATTCATCAGAGATGGTGACGCCGACGCGTGACGCGTGACGCCTGTTGCC
>JANXUX010000203.1 GCA_025351965.1 Actinomycetes bacterium
GGCAACAGCGGGTTGACGGGCACGAAGACACCGCTGACGGACCAGATCGCCGTCATCGCGATGATCACGTCCGGGGCGTGCGACCGAACCACTGCGACACCGTGGCCGGGCTCCACGCCGGCGGCGAGCAGCTCGTCGGCCAGGGCCCGCACACGCGAAACCGCCTCGGCCTTGGTCCAGTCGACGCACGACCCATGGATCAGCTCCTGATCGTCGGCGAAGGGATGGTCGAGGAGGAGTTCGGCGAGGTTCGTCACGACCGCGGCGTCGCGTTCCAGGCGAGTTCGTGGTACGGATCCGGTTCCCGCGGCAGCCCGAGGACCTGCTCGCCCAGGACGTTCTTGTTGACCTCGGTCGTACCGCCCTCGATCGTGTTGGCCCGGCTGCGCAGCATCCCCTTGACCTCGTACGGCAAGCCCGCCGCCCACGCCTGTGGTCCTGTCGCCGGCGCCGACGTCTCCCAGGCGAGCGCACCCGTACCGAGCACGTCCGTTGCGGCGAGCTGGATCCGCTGGTTCAGCGCACCCTGGTGCACCTTGCCGATCGATGCTCCCGGGCCGGGCGTGCCGCCCGCTTTGACCGTTGCGCGTACCCGCTCGTTCGTCCATCGCCGAACAGATTCCTCGGCGTAGAGCGACGTCAGCCGCTGACGCACCAACGAGTCGGACCAGATTCCGTTCGAGCCCGCCGTCCGGATGAGACGGTCCGCGCCGCTGCCGCCGATCCGGTCCACGCCGCCCGAACCGGCCCCGGCGACCATCTGCCGTTCGCCGGAGAGCGTTGCGTTCGCGGCCCGCCAGCCCTCGCCGATCGCCCCCAGGCGACTCGTGTCGGGGACCTCGACGCCGTCGAGCCAGACTTCGTTGAAGTCGACCTCGCCACCGATGTGGCGCAGCTCACGAACCGTGACCCGCGGATCCTCGAGATCGACGATGAAGTAGGTCAGTCCCTTGCGCTTCGGCGCCGACGGGTCGGTCCTGGCGAGACAAAGGCCGAAGCGCGACTCGTGCGCCCAGGTCGTCCACACCTTCTGACCGGTCAGGATCCACAGATCCCCGTCGCGCACTGCTCGGGTTGCGAGTGATGCCAGGTCCGAGCCGGCGCCCGGCTCGCTGAACAACTGGCACCATCGCTCGTCGTTGCGCACGATCGGCGGTAGGTAGCGCAACCGTTGTTCTTCGGTGCCGTACGCGAACAACGCCGGTGCGGCGTTGTTCAGCCCGAGGGGGTTGAGCCGGCCGAGATTGAGCGGTCCCAGCACGGAATCGAGCACCCGAGCCTGAGCCTGCGTGAGTCCGAGGCCGAGGTACTCGCGCGGCCACGTCGCCACAGCGAGGCCGGAGTCAGCGAACAGCGGATACCACGCCTCGTACTCGGCGAGAGGGCGCACTTTGCGGATCGCATTGCGGCCACGAACCGAAGCCTCGCGCCAGGTCGGGGGCACGTGTGCAGCGACCCAGTGGGTGGCGGCGTGCAGGAGCTCTGCGTCCGTCGAGGATCGGTCTACATCCAGCAGCATCGCCGTCATTATATGCTCCGGTGCTCGTGGATCTAATATACGAAGCAAGCGCCGAGTAGGGTCAAGCCCGTCCGATCGACGATTGCGAGCACCGGTTGAACGACCGCATCTACATCCACGAGTTCATCGACATCCACGGCCACAACCGTGCGAACTACATGCAGCACATGACCGCCAACTGGAGTCCGATCGGCCAGGAACTGCGCCACCAGCTCTGTTACGGCGTGTGGTCGTTGCTCGGATCGACCGGCGCGTGGCCACAGACCGTCAACATGTGGGAAGAGGACGGCTGGGACGGCTTGGCGTCGTCGTTCGCAATCGAAGCAGTCGGCTCCGGCGCACAGGATCCAGCGCTCGCCAAGTGGTGGGCCAAGGCCGCCGAATTCCGGCGCGGCGGATTCGACCGGATCATGGTGCCGGCGCCGTGGACACGCACGATCGAGCAGCTGTGCGCCGACGAGGTGCGCGGCGAGGTCTACGCCCACGAGCTCGTGAAGGTCCGCCCGGGATCGGCCGGCGAACTGCTGGAACGGGCCAGGGATCTGGCCGCTCCATCACTCGGCGAGTACGGGTGGCAGCTCACTGGTGCGTTCACGACAGCGATGGTCAACGACGACGAAGCGCTGCTGCTGTGGGCCATCCCGAGCTGGCAGCAGTGGGCCGATGCCGAAGCCGCCCACGACTTCGACGACGGGCTGGTCGCATGGCGAGGCGGCGTGCAGGACCTCGTCACGTCGTGGCACCGGATCCTGCTCGTCGATGCGCCGCTGTCACCGATGAGAACCGGCCGCCAGCCGTCACGCGACGACCGCGTCGACTGGGAGGACTGAGATGGCGGACGCGATCGAAGTGGCGAACGCAAGCGATCGGCCGGCCAGGCGCGGCCTGACCGACGAAGGCATCGCCGCGCTGCGGGCGCGGATCGGGGTGCCGACCCCGCATCCGCAACCGCCCTGGTATCGCGAGCCCGGCACCGACGCATTCCGCCACGTCTCCGAGGCCTTCGGTGACGACAACCCGTTGTGGTGCGATCCCGACTACGGGTCGAA
>JANXUX010000221.1 GCA_025351965.1 Actinomycetes bacterium
GCGACGGCGGAGGTCGAAGTGGTCGGCGATCCGTCGGGCGTGGCCGAAGATCTCCGCCGACGGCACGTACTTGTGCGAGGGCATGTGCCCGGTCTCTTCCAGCAGCGGGAGATAGATCATCGCCGCCGTGTCGCACATCGCCCCGGGGTAGCGGTTCCAGTACCAAGCGTTCGACTCATTGACTGTGACTATGGGCATGATCAGATCAATTCATGTGGACTCTTACTGAGCGGACCGTAGCGTTGTCGGGGACCGAGTTAATCCCCCAACAGCGAGGTTCCACCACATGTCACTCATCAACACCGAAGTGAAGCCGTTCACGGCGCAGGCGTACCACCAGGGCGAGTTCATCACCGCCAGCGAAGCGGATCTGCAGGGCAAGTGGTCCGTCGTGTTCTTCTACCCGGCCGACTTCACCTTCGTCTGCCCGACCGAGCTCGGTGACCTGGCCGACAACTATGCCGAGTTCCAGCGCCTGGGCGTCGAGATCTACTCGGTCTCGACCGACTCGCACTTCACCCACAAGGCGTGGCACGACACGTCCGACACCATCGGCAAGATCCAGTACCCGATGATCGCCGACCCGACCGGAGCGATCACCCGCAACTTCGATGTGATGATCGAAGAGGACGGCATGGCCGACCGTGGCACGTTCGTGATCGACCCGTCCGGCAAGATCCAGATCGTCGAGATCACCGCCGGTGGCATCGGCCGCAACGCATCCGAGCTGCTCCGCAAGATCAAGGCCGCCCAGTACGTCGCAGCGCACCCGAACGAGGTCTGCCCGGCCAAGTGGGAAGAGGGCGAGGCCACTCTGGCCCCGTCGCTCGACCTCGTCGGCAAGATCTGACGATCTCGTCACAGCTGTACGTGCGGGTCCGGTGAGAGCCGGACCCGCACTCCCTCCCATTCGTCGCCCCGCTCCGATCCCCCTGAGGAGTTCGCCATGCTCGATGCCAACCTGACCGCCCAACTGAACACGTACCTCACGAACATCAAGCATCCGATCCAGCTCGTTGCGTCGCTCGACGACAGCCCCAAGTCGGCCGAGCTGCTCGAGCTGCTGCAGGAGATCGCCGCGCTGTCGGACATGATCACCCTCGAGCGCCGTGATGACGGCGACGTGCGCACGCCGTCGTTCGCGATCAACCGTCTCGGCACCGACGTGTCCGTGCGCTTCGCCGGCATCCCCCTCGGTCACGAGTTCACCTCGCTGGTCCTCGCCCTGCTCCAGGTCGGCGGCCATCCGTCCAAGGTCGCCCAGGATCTGCTCGAGCGTGTGCGCGGCATGGACGTCGACCACCACTTCGAGACCTACTTCTCGCTGACCTGTCAGAACTGCCCCGATGTCGTCCAGGCGCTGAACCTGATGAGCATCGTCAACCCGCGCATCTCCCACGTTGCGATCGATGGCGCGTTGTTCCAGGCCGAGGTCGAGGCCCGCCAGGTGATGGCCGTGCCGACCGTGTACCTCGACGGCGAGCTGTTCGACAGTGGCCGGATGACGTTCGAGCAGATCGTCGCCAAGCTCGACACGGGCAGCGCCGAGCTGGAGACCGCGAAGATCGACGCCAAGGATGCCTTCGACATGCTCGTGGTCGGCGGCGGACCCGCTGGTGCTGCGGCAGCGGTGTATGCCGCACGCAAAGGCATCCGCACCGGTGTGCTCGCCGAGCGCTTCGGTGGCCAGGTGCTCGACACGATGGGCATCGAGAACTTCATCTCCGTGTCCCACACCGAAGGCCCCAAGCTCGTCGCAGCGCTCGAGCAGCACGTCAAGGAGTACGACGTCGACGTCATGGACCTGCAGCAGGCAACTGCGCTGCGGCCGGCGAGCGATGCGACCGATGGTCTGATCGAGATCGTGCTCGCCAGCGGGGCCACGGTTCGCTCGAAGACCGTCGTCATCTCGACGGGCGCGCGTTGGCGGCAGATGAACGTGCCCGGCGAGAACGAGTACCGCAACAAGGGCGTGACCTATTGCCCCCACTGTGATGGTCCGCTGTTCAAGGGCAAGCGGGTCGCCGTCATCGGTGGCGGCAACTCCGGTGTCGAAGCGGCGATCGACCTCGCCGGCGTCGTGGCCAACGTGACCCTGATCGAGTTCGACAGCGCGTTGCGCGCCGACGACGTCCTCCAGCGCAAGCTGCGCAGCCTGCCCAACGTCGACGTCATCGTCAGCGGGCTGACCACCGAAGCTGTCGGCGACGGGACCAAGCTGACCGGCCTCGTCTACCAGGACCGGGCCAGCGGCGACTCCCGCCGCCTCGATCTCGATGGCATCTTCGTCCAGATCGGTCTGCTGCCGAACACCGACTGGCTCCGTGACGTCGTCGACCTGTCGCCCCGGGGCGAGGTGCTGATCGACGATCGCGGCCAGACGTCGGTGCCCGGTGTCTTCGCTGCGGGCGACTGCACCACGGTGCCGTTCAAGCAGATCATCATCGCGATGGGTGCCGGGTCGACGGCGGCCTTGAGCGCGTTCGACCACCTGATCCGCTCGTCCGCACCGGAGCTCGCCGGCGCGACCGCATGACCGCATGACCATGTGACCATGTGACCGGGACGACTCCTACGATGGGGCGATGAACCTCCGCGACCTGCAATACCTGGTTGCGGTCGCCGATCACCGTCACTTCCGCAAGGCCGCCGAGGCATGCTTCGTCAGCCAACCCACGCTCTCGACCCAGATCAAGAAGTTGGAAGTCGAGCTCGGGGTCGCGTTGATCGAACGTCGTCCGGGCAACGTCATGCTGACCACTGCCGGTGCGGAGATCGTCGACCGCGCCCGGGCAATGTTGCGCGGCGCGGAGGACATCGAGGCCATCGCCAGGCGGGCACAGTCGCCGGAGTCCGGGAGTCTGCGCGTCGGGCTCTTCCCGACACTGGCGCCCTACCTGCTCCCGCACGTCGTGCCGACGATCCATGAACGCTTCCCCGACCTGGAGTTGCTCCTCGTCGAAGAGAAGTCCGAAGAGATTCTCGCGGATCTCAGCGACGGCAGCCTCGATGCCGGGTTGCTGGCCCTGCCGATCCATGCCGAGCGGATGCACGAGGAGTTCCTTTTCGAGGAGGACTTCGTGCTCGCGGTTCCGTCGGGTCACCCCCTTGCCCAGGTGGAGGGACCGATCCCGGTGTCGGTGATCGCCGGTGAAAGCGTGCTCCTGCTCGAGGACGGTCACTGCCTGCGTGACCAAGCCCTGGCCGTGTGCCACCTGGCCGGCGCATCGGAGCGTTCGGGTTTCCGGGCCACGAGTCTGGAGACGTTGCGGCAGATGGTGGCGGCCGGCGTCGGCGTCACACTGCTGCCGCGTCTGGCTGTCTCCGCGCCTGTCGCGCCCTACGACAGCATCACCTTGGTCGAGTTCAGCGAGCCTGTTCCGCGACGTCGGATCGCGATGGTCTGGCGGGAGAGCAGCGCGTTCGGTGCGCTGCTCGCCGAGTTGGCGCCGATGTTCCGCGATCTCCCGGCCGGTCTGGTCGACCGCGGTTCGAACTGAATTGGCTGTTGATCGGCTTGCGCCCGGGTCGCTGACGCGTAGTCTTGCGTCCGGACGTTGGGAGCGATCGGCATGAGTGGAGCACGCGACATCGAGGTCAGGACACGCGTTCCTGACCAGGCGACGCCCACGACCGACGCGCGTCGCGGTGCCCGGCCGATACGCCGACCCGGTGGGTCTGCGGTGATCCAGACCAAGCTCGTCGTCGGTGATGCCGGAGATGTCCACGAGCGCGAGGCGGACCGTGTCGCCGATGAGGTCATGCGTGTCCTCGACACCTCGTCGCCGGTGCGCGTCGCCGACGCGGCCACGGCCGGCGGCGGCAAGATCCAATCGAACCCGTACGGGGCCGGTCGCTCGACCGATACCACTGGTGGGCCACTCGCCCGCTCCGTGCAGCGCAAGTCCGCCCCGGTCGCCGAGACGCTGATGACCGACGACTCGGGCACGATCCGCCGAGCCGGTTTGTGGGACTGGCTGTGGGGCGGGGCCACCGACACCGTCAAGAAGGGCGGCGAGGTCATGGACACCGGCAGCGCCGGCCTCGAGACCCTCGACGAGACCCACAAGGCTGTCAAGGGCCTGACCGAGTCGGGTCTGGTCGGTGAGGGGATGCTGAAGAACGGCGGCGACTACGCGGGCATCACCGGTGGCCTCATCGGCGGCGGCAAGGACCTCATCGAGGGCGGGTCGCAGATCAAGGAAGAGGGCGTCGGTGTGCGCTCGGGCCTCAAGGTCGTCGGTGGCACGGCCGGTGTGGTCGGCGCCGGCAACAAGGCGCTCGGCGTGTTCGGCGGCGAGCAGGCCGAGGAGTTGATCAAGAAGACCGTCGGCATCGGTGGCGAGCAGGTCGCCGGCTGGCTCGACTTCATCTCCGGCGGCACCAAGGCGCTGAGCGGTGCGTATCTCACGGGCACGTCGCAGCTCCAGTACAACAAGGTCAAGGCGGTGCACGGCAGGACCCGGATCGCTGAGGTCAAGACAGCTGCTGCTGGGTTGATGGAGATCATCAACGAGAACTGGTACCTCGGGATGTGGGACGTCGGCATGGGCTCGATGGACATGGCCGCCAGCTACTCCGTCCCCGGGTACGTTGCAGTGTCGAAGGCGACGAGCCTCGCGTCGAAGATGGCCGGTGGCGACATCCTCTGGTCCGCCCTCAGCTGGGCGAGCGGCGGCAAGGTCCGCACCAACGATCAGATCGAGGAGCAGATCGCGACCAAGATCGAGCAACTCAGTTCGGCCGCCACCGCCCTTGCCACGACGGCGTTGCGCGGCACCGGGAGCGCGGATCTCACGGTTCTGCACGCGGTGGCCACCGAGGTCGCCCCCGACTATGCCGAGAAGCTCTCGAACGCCGTCAAGACCCTGCCGCGCAAGGAGTTCCACCAAGCCAAGCAGGCGCTCAAGGGCACGGTCTGGAACTGACGCCCGAGAGCAGTTCGACGGCGGCGCGCTGGAGGCCAGGCATCCCCATCGACTCAGCTTCGGTTGCGGCGCTACGGAGCAGTTCGTCGGCTTCGTCAGCGGCCGAGGCGCTGCCGGTGGCGCGCAACACCTCGGCCAGCGCCATCGAGCTGCGCCAGCTCCACGGCCGCGCCCCGAACGAGGTGTGTTGGGCCAGCGCGCTGCGCAGGAGCGGCGTCGCCGCATCGAGGTCACCGGCGGCGAAGGCGAGTACACCGAGGCGGTGATCGACGCATCCCCAGGTGATGCTCGGGCCTTCGAGGTGCACCATCCGCCCGCCGTGGGGTACGAGCTCGGCGCGGAGATGGGCGACGACCGCGGCCGGCCCGGTGACGGCGGCAGCGTCGGCGAGCGTCGCCAGCGCGAACAACCAGCTCGAGTGCGCCGGCACGGTGCGGTAGTCCTCGGCTGCGATCCGCTCGATCTCGGTTCGGGCCTGGTCGGTGCGGCCGACAGCGACGAGCAGGCACGGGAGCAAGCAGCGGTAGGCGGCCGCCCGGTTGATTGCTTCGAGGTACGTGTCGAGGCTGCTCGTCAGGAGGGCGACGTCGTTCGCGGCGAGGATCCCGAAGCCCGCCTGTTCCTCGAACGCGCGTCGCGCATCGGGCTGGTCGTGCGTTCCCCAGACCGTGAATGCCCGGGTCGCTGCGGCATCTGCCTCGGCGAGATGTCCATCCGATAGCGCCTGACCGGCCTCGATCAGTTGCAGAGCCCAGTGGAATCGCACCATGTCGACCCGTTCGACGATCCGGCGAGCGGTCGCGAGCGCATCGTGCACCCGCTCCCGGTCGCCGATGACGACCAGATCGGCGACGCGCCCCAGTGCCGCCGCGGCTGCCGCTTCGTCGTCGCCCTGGGCGGTGGCGACCGCGAGCACGCGCTCGGCCGCGGCGAGACGCAGTTCGGTCTGGTCCGGCCGCCACCAGGCGACACGCGACGCCCCGAGCGACGCGATGATGGCCGCAGGTTCTGTGGAACGCGCCGCGATCTCGACCGCCTCCTCGGCCAAGCGCTGCCGCTGCTCCCACGAGCCAGGATCGACGATCGCATCCGAGAGCGCCCCCAGCAGCTTCACTCGCAATGCGTCCTCGTGGTCGCCCAACGCGCGCAGCGCCGACTGCAGCATCGCGTCACGGGCCGGTTCGGCGACCCATGTGGTCACCCCGCGGCCGGGTGTCGTCAGACCGATCGCGGCCGTCGCCAAGGCGCGGGGATCGTTCAGCGCTCGGGCGAGGGCGGAGGCGCGGACGAACACGGCGCTCGATTCCGAGCCCTCGCCCTGCTGCGCCAGGGTCAGACCGAGGAGCAGCAGGGCATCGAGTCTCGACCGGTCACTCGGATCCAGATCCAGGGCGCGACGCAGGCGCGCTGCGGCTTCGTCGCGGGCTCCCGTGGCCAGATCGGCTTTCGCGGCCTGGATCGAGTAGGCGAGCGCTCGATCAGCCCGCCCGAGCGCGAACGAGAAATGGTGGGCGAGATCGGAGTCCGTGACTGCCGCGCCCTGATCGCGGAGCCGCTCCAACTCCTCGGCGACGCGTTCGTGCATTCGCGAGCGGAGCCCGGCGGGGAAACCAACGAGAACTGCCTCGCGCGCCAGCGCGTGGGCGAAGGCGAAGCGGCCGGTCCGCCCGGGTCGTTCGCGGACCAGCCCGGTGGCGAGTGCCGCATCGACCGCGTCTCCGAACGCGTCGGGTTCCAGCCAGCAGACACGGCGGAGGAGCTGTGAACCCGCATCGACCCCGATCACGGCGAGCGACTGCATCACCAGCGTTGCGTCGACGCCACTCCTCTGCATGTGATGCACGACGATGTCGACGATGCCGCGCGGGACGGCCGTGCTCGGCTGCGTGGCCATCGAGGTCGAGCCGGTTGCGCGCAACAGCTCACTGATGAAGTAGGGGTTGCCTCCGGCTCGTTCGCGCAGCGACTCGGCCAACGCGTCGGTGTCTGTGGACCCGACGTCAGCATCGGTCGCTGCAGCCAGCACGAACGCCCGGGCTTCCTCAGCCGTCCAGCCGGTCAGTTCGATCTCGTCGAGACCGGGCGAGCGGCGCCACGTTGCGACGATCTCGGCGAGACGTGGACCCACGACCTCGGGCCGCCGTTCGGTCATGATCACGAGGAGAGGTGCCGATGGCAGCCGCCGCACCACGTGGTCGAGCAACGACCATGTCGTGGCACCCGCCCACTGCACGTCGTCGAGGAGCAGAACTGTCGGAGAGATCGCCGTCGCCGCACCGAGGTAGGCGGTCACGGCCTCGAAGAGCAGCAACCGGTCACGGTCGGGATCCGATGACGGCGTGATGTCGTCGAGACCGTTGCTCAACGACGGAACGATCCAGCCGAGCGCCGGCCCAGCTGCGTCCAGCAGCCGCTGCCGCGTGGCTCCGTCGCACGCCTCTGCGTGGGCGGTGATTGCTTCGACGACGGGCTCGTAGGCGATGGCCGGGTTCGCGCTGCAGCGTCCGACGAGCACCGCCGCATGTTGCGTCCACGCCTGGTGCGCGGCGTGCAGTACCAGGGTGGTCTTGCCGATCCCGGCCTCACCGGACACGAGCGCCAGCGTCAGCTTGCCCGACGTGGCCCGGTCCCACGCGCGAAGCAGCTGGGCTTGCTCGGACTCGCGGCCGATGATCCCGGTCGGGGTGACCGTCGAACGCTCCAGTGGATCGGCGGTGGCCCTTCCCTGGCTCGATTCTCGCAGGGAGCGATGTACGGACTCGGTCTGGAGTGACGGAGCGATGCCCAACTCGGCGCGTAGCAGCGAGCGCAGATCGTTGTAGACCTGCAGTGCTCGAGCGCGGTCTCCGTCGGCGGCGAGTGCCTGCATCAGGATCTGGTACGCCGGCTCCCCGAACGGCTCGAGGTCGACGAGCTGGCGGGCCAGCACGATCGCGCGGCGATGGTTGCCGAGGCTCAGCTCAGCGGTCGCGGCCAGCTGGATCGCATCGGTCCCGAGCAGGCGGAGGGCGCGGCGAGCACTCGCCAGCCACTCACCATCGAGATCCGCGAGCAGGTCGTGACCGACGACGATCGCCGCTGCCGCTGCGGCGTCCTCGGCGGCACAGGCGAAGTCGCCGACGAGGATCGCTTGCTCGGCCCCATCGAGTGCTCGGCGCGCCTGGTGCACGTCGATCGACCAATCGGCAGGGAGCACCAATCGGTACCCCCCTCCGGCGGATTGCACGGTGGCGAGCGGATCCAGTCCGGCCTGGTCGAGGGCGCGACGAACCTTGGCCACCGCGCCACGGACCATCGTGTCCCAGGTCTTGGGCAATCGGTCGGGCCAGAGCACCTCCGCCATCTCGTCTGCACGTACCAGCCGCGGGGCCTCGACCGTCAAGACGGTGAGCACCAGTCGGGCCTGAATGTTGGCGATGGTCGACAACGCGAATGTCGTCCCGTCCCCGGGCTCGCCGGAGTCGAGAACGGCGATGTGCACCGACCGATGTTGGCACACCGGCGAATCGGGCCGAGGCACCACCGACCGTCTGCCGACCGTTTACCGGGCGTTTACGCGGGTTCCGTACCGTCCCCGATATGGACCGCGCCGGCAGCTCCCGCCGCCGGCGCGGCCAAATCCGCCGGGCTTACGCGGGGTTTACGCAGCCGTCATAGAGTCAGCCGATGGAGTTCGATCTGCTACGCCGTCCCGAGCGCGCCCACCTCCCTCCGGAGATCGCGGCGCGCAAACGCAAGCCGCTGCCGATCCAGCGGCGGATGGACGTCGGCGCATCCGATGACCCGCACGAGCGTGAGGCGGACCGGGTCGCCGACGACGTCGTCCGCCGCCTGTCCACAGGCGAGCGACCCGCCGGTGACGACGGCGTACGCGTTGGCGCAGCGAGCCGGATCAGCCGCCGTGAGAGCGGTGGTGGCCCCGGTGATGGATTCGTCGCGCCGGAGGGTGTCGAGCGCAGCATCCAACAGTCGCGCAGCGGCGGCGCTCCGCTCGATGCCTCGACACGCTCGAAGTTCGAAGGGGCGATGGGCGCCGACCTGAGCGGTGTGCGGATCCACAAGGACGCCAACGCGGACCAGCTCAACCGGCAGGTGTCGGCGAAGGCGTTCACGACCGGCCAGGACGTGTTCTTCTCCGCCGGGACGTATCAACCTGACAGCTCGGCCGGCCAGCACCTGCTCGCCCACGAGCTCGCCCATACGGTGCAACAGGGCGGTTCGGTCCAGCGGACCACGATCCAGCGGCTCTCCCTGAAGGGAACGGACTTCAGCAAGACCACGACCGTGGAGGTCTTCACCGGCGGCGCGACCGGTTGCGTCGCCAAGTTCTCCGACGGGAAGGGTTCGGTCATCGTCAAGGTCAATCAGCTGATCGGCAACGAGGTCGCGGTCGCTGACAAGCTCCACAACAAGGTCGGCAAGAAGCAGTCCGGCAAGGGATTCGGCGTCGATGCTCCTGGCTCACGTGTCGCGTCGCCGGCCGACGTGCAGGCGATCAAGGCCGCGACGCTCCGCTGCCTCGATCCCACAGCGAATCCGCGGAACTTCGTGACCGGTCTCGACAGCCCGAACCCGGTGATGATCGCCGACGTCAAGACCGGCATGAAGTTCGACGACATCGCCGGGTCGGCGCAGACGGCCAAGATCGACCCCAGCGGCGACGGCACGGCGCGCATCGTCGACACCGAGTCCGTTGCCGTGCAATTGCTGTACGCGGGCCCGATGCTGCGTACGCTCGCCCAGAACCTTCCCGCCGACCTCGTGATGGGGATGCACGACCGGATCATCGGACAGTGGAACCCGGAGAACTTCCTCTACGACGCGGAGAAGAAGAAGTTCAGCTTCGTCGACAACACCCATAACCATGGGGCTGGGTTCCTGACGACCGTCGATCTCGGTGGGGGCGAAATCCTCACCAACAACGCAGCGTTCAACGAGTGGTGCGGGTGGGAACGCACCAAGATGCTGCGCGACGCCGCGTTGGGGACCCTCGCCGCACAGATGTACGAAACTGTCGTCGGTGGCGTCGTCAACAAGCACAAGGGCAAGGGCTCTCTGGCGGTGAGGCAGGAGTTCAATGCGATCTTCAGCGACCAGAAGCCGTTCCTCCTCGCCCAGATCGAGAAGGGGCTGGCAGCAGGCCGCAAGAAGGTCATGTCGCAGATCAAGAAGCCGACCAGCCTTGTGTCCGGGGTCCAGGCGCACAAGCAGATCGAGGCGATGGAGGGGCTGCTCGCTCGATACCACTTCCTCAACGGCATGGATGCCGGCGCAGCGTGGCAGCTCGCCAAGGTGCAAGCGGCGAAGTACGCCCCGAAGTCCGCCAAGCCGAGCCGTCCGATGAAGGCCGCGCCGGTGATACCACCGGTGCAGCCCGTTCCTCAGGTGAAGCCGCTCCCGCAACGACCGGGCGCAAAACCGCTGCCGGCCATCCCGGTGCGGTGACCCGAAGATCCACCGTGTCGCCGTCTCGCGTTTGGTGATGCGAGCTGGTGGGAACTGCGGTGCATGATCCGACCGGAGTCCGGGGACGAGACGCGCCCCACACCACAGACCGACGGCGCCTCGCCGTGGGACACCTATGGCACCCCGACGCAGCCGGCACCGCCTGCGTACGATGACCGGCCTACCCAGGCCAACCCGACCGTGCCGCCGCTGAACGATCCGTACGACCGGACCGTCATCCAGCCCCAGGTCGCGCCGGTCGTACCGGTCGCCCGTGTCTACACGCCGGCGCCCGAGCCGGTCGTGGTTGCGCCGCTGCCCCCGTTGCCGCTGTATGCGGAGCCGGGTAACCGTTCCCCCTGGGTCGTGATCGCGGCGGTCTCGGCCCTCATCGTGGGTGGGATCGTCGGGTACGTCATCGGCCACAACTCGGCCTCGACGACGGCGACCGTCTCGACTGCGGGAACGATCGCGACCTCGGACACGGTCACGGCTGACCAGGCGGCTGTCGATCAGCGCGTGAACGACATCTTCACGCTCCTCGCCGCCCAAGCCCGTCAGCCCGCCGGCATCCAGACG
>JANXUX010000224.1 GCA_025351965.1 Actinomycetes bacterium
GCTCCTGCTCTCGCACCCCGATCGTCTCCGGCGGATGCTGCTCGACGCCGATCGGCCGCTGCAGTTCGTCTTCGCCGGCAAGGCCCACCCCGCCGACCATCCCGGCAAGCAGATGATCCAAGGCATCGAGCGCTTCGCCCGCGAGCTGGATGTACGCCACCGTTTCGTCTTCCTGCCCGACTACGACATCGCCGTGGCCCGAGCGATGTACCACGGCTGCGACGTCTGGCTGAACAATCCGCGCCGCCCGCTCGAGGCGTGCGGCACCAGCGGCATGAAGGCCGCTCTCAACGGAGCGCTCAACTGCAGCATCCGCGATGGTTGGTGGGACGAATGGAGCGACGGTGGCGGCAACGGTTGGGACATCGCGTCCGCCGATGACGATCCCGACAGCAACCGCCGTGACCAGCGCGAGGCCCTGAACCTGTTCGGCCTGCTCGAGCAGGAGATCGTGCCGCTGTTCTACCGCATGGGTGACGGTTCGTCCGGCGCCGACCACGTGCCCGAGGGCTGGGTCGACAAGATGCGCCACAACTGGATGACGCTCGGACCGAAGGTCACCGCCTCGCGCATGGTGCGCGACTACGTCACCGAGCTGTACGAGCCAGCCGCGACCGCGTCGAAGGCGATCAATGCCGACGGTGCTGCGCCCGCCAAGACGCTGGCTGCGTGGAAGCACACCGTTCGTTCGGCATGGCCGGCTGTACGCATCTCGGGCCTCGACACCGACACCACGCCCGGGTTGGCCGGGCAGACACGCGCCGTGACCGCGACGGTCGAGCTGGGCGGCCTCACACCGGCAGACGTCACCGTCGAAGTCCTCCACGGCCCCATCGACAGCCACGGCGAGCTGTTCGCCGCTGCAGCCACCTCGTTCGCGCTGTCGTGCGGCCCTGACAGCACCTGGACCGGCGACTACATCGTCGGCCGGTCCGGCGCCTATGGCCTCACGGTGCGGGTGCTGCCGCTCAACCCGCTGCTCGCCAACCCGTTCGAGGTCGGCTGCATCGCTTGGGCCCAGTAGCCGACCGCGTCCCTCCCGGCGGACGACCTGCGCTGAACTACTTGCCGGCTCGAACGCGCCGGCGAACTACTTGCCGGCGAACTACTTGCCGGTGAACTACTTGCCGGTGAACTGGGCCTTGCCGGGGCCACTGGCGAGGAAGCTGGCCACCCCGATCTGGCTGTCCTCAGAGCGGAACACCTCGGCGAACAGGCGCTGCTCGAGCGCGAGTCCATCGGCCAGCGACAGCGAGAGTCCTTCGTCGATGGCCCGCTTGGCGAGGCCTTGGGCGACGCTCGCGCCGCGGGCGATCTCGGCTGCGAGCGCCAAGGCCCGGTCGTGGAGCTGGTCGCCGGGCACGACCTCGTCGGCGAGGCCGATCCGCAACGCCTCGTCGGCCTTGACCTGGCGGCCGGTGAGGCACAGCTCCTTGGCCCGGCTCGACCCGACGAGACGGGCGAGACGCTGGGTGCCACCGCCGCCGGGGATGATGCCGAGCAGGATCTCGGGCTGGCCGAACACGCCGCGCTCGCCGACGATGCGGTAGTCACACGCCAGCGCCAGTTCGCAGCCGCCACCGAGTGCGTACCCCACGACCTCGGCGATGACGAAGCGGGGCAGCGCCGCGATGGCGTCGAGCGAGTCGTGGAATCCGCGGGTGATCGCGGCAGCTTCGTCCGGGCCGCCGAACTGGCTGATGTCGGCTCCTGCGGCGAAGATGCGCTCTCCACCCGTGACGACAACCGCGCCGGGAAGGTCGGCGGCGAGCTCTGCAGCGACCGCGGCGAGCCGGGCGAGCAGCTCCTGGGAGAGCGCGTTCACCTTCGGATTGTTCAACGTGACCACGGCAACGCCGTCGTCACGACGCTCCAGCAGGACCAGTTCGTCGTTCGTGTCAGCCATGGGGCGACCCTACCGTGATGCATCCGCCGCCGAGGGAGCCGACCGATGGCTGAGCGAGCCGATCAGGCGCCAATGTCGTCGAGCATCTGATCGGCCGCCGCCCAGGGATCAAGGCGGTGCTCCAGGACCTCGGTCTGCAGTGCCTGCCACCGGTCGTCTCCGCAGATCTCGCGTGCTCTGCGCTCCAGGCGACGGGCGACGATGTCACGCAACTCGTCGCGCAGGCGGCGCTCGCGACGATCGGCGAGGCCGCCGTTGAGCGTCGCGCAGTCGCGATGGGCCAGCACCGCGGACCACAGCTCGGCCACGCCCTGGCCCGAGGTCGCCACGGTCGAGATGATCGGCGGACGCCACGAGCCGTGGGCGAGGTCGGAGAGATCGAGCATCTGCTCGAGGTCACGTCGGGTCTCCTCGGCGCCCTGACGGTCGGATTTGTTGATCACGAAGATGTCCGCGATCTCCATCAACCCGGCCTTGTTCGCCTGTACCGCATCGCCCCAGCCAGGGTTGACGACCACGATCGTGGTGTCTGCCGTGCCGGCGATCTCGACCTCGACCTGGCCGACGCCCACCGTTTCGACCAGCACCCACTCCCGCCCCATCGCGTCGAGCAGGCGAATGGCTTGCGGCGCCGAGAGCGACAGGCCGCCGAGGTGCCCACGGGTCGCCATCGAGCGGATGAACACTCCGGGGTCCGTGGCGTGCTCCTGCATCCGCACCCGGTCGCCGAGGATCGCCCCGCCGGTGAACGGTGACGAAGGATCGATCGCGAGCACCGCGACCTCGAGCCCCAGCGCGCGCAGATGGCCGATGGTGGCCGAGGTGAGCGTGCTCTTGCCGGCACCCGGTGCGCCCGTGATCCCGATCGTGTGGGCACGTCCACCGAGAGGTGCCGACAGGCGGCCGATCGCGCGGGCCTCGTCGGCACCACGCTCGACCAACGAGATCAACCGCGCCAGCGCCGACCGGTCACCACCACGCGCAGCAGCGAACAGTTCCTCGACCGGCTGGTTGCGGCGACCCAAGGTCAGACCGCCACGACCTCGGTCACGCCGTCGACGCGATCGCGCATGATGCGCTCGATCCCGGCCTTGAGCGTCTGGGTGCTTGCCGGGCAGGTGCCGCAGGCTCCGACGAGCGAGACCTGGACGATGCCGGTGAGTTCATCGACGTCGCGCAACTCGATGTCGCCGCCGTCCGCCTGCAACGCAGGACGGATGACTTCGATGCATTCTTCGACTTGGGCGCGCATGGTGATGGGTGACCTTCTGTCCGGGCTCGTCGACCATTGAACAGGTCGATCAGTACAATCCCGCGGTATGAGAACAAATCGCAGAGGGCTCCGCATTCCCGCTGTGACGCTCCGCGCGGTCACCACCCGGACGATGGCCGTCGTGTTGCTGACCCGGCGGGTCGGCTGAGCGGATGGCGCTGCTCGCCCATCAGGGCGGCTGGGACGAAGCGTTGTTCGTCATCGGCCCGCTGCTGTTCATCGTCGTCTTGCTCCGCCTCGCCAAGAACCGTGCGACTCGCGCGCAGGCCGAACACACCGCCGCAGTGACCGACAGCGACAGTGCCACCGACATCACGGATCCGGAGCCCCGCCGCTGACATGACGGGGCGTCAGCCGGGGCGACGCTCGATGTCGGCACCCAGCGCGCGCAGTCGACCGACCAGGTCGTCGTAGCCGCGGTCGATGTGGTGGATGCCGGAAATGACCGTCTCGCCTGTGGCCGCCAGCCCGGCGACGACGAGCGCTGCGCCGGCGCGGATGTCGGGCGCGCGCACCGGTGCACCGCTGAGGTGCGGCACACCACGCACGACAGCATGGTGGCCGTCGGTACTGATCTCGGCCCCGAGCCGCTGTAGTTCCTCGACGTAGCGGAACCGGCCCGGATAGAGGTTCTCGGTGACGATGCCGACGCCATCGGCGACGGCCAGCATCGTCACGACCAGCGGCTTGTAGTCGGTCGCGATGCCGGGGTACGGCAGGGTCGCGACGTCGGTGGCGCGCATCCGTTCCGGCGCCCAGACGGACAGACCATCGGCTTGTGCAGTGATGCTCAGGCCCATGTCGACGAAACGGCGGAGCAGCATCTCCATGTGGTCGTAGCGGGCGTTGCGGAGGCGGATCTCGCCTCCGGTGACACCGGCTGCGGCGATGTAGGTCGCAGCCTGGATCCGGTCCGGTACGACTTCGTGGGTGACTGGATGGAGGCTGCCCCGCTCGACGCCGTGTACGACCAGCGTGGACGAACCGATGCCCTCGACGTCGGCCCCCATCGCGACCAGGAAGTTGCACAGGTCGGCGATCTCGGGTTCGCGCGCCGCATTGTCGATGACGGTCGTGCCCTTGGCGAAAACGGCCGCGGTCAGGATGTTCTCGGTCGCGCCGACGCTCGGGAAATCGAATGTGATGTTCGCACCGTGCAAGCGGTCGGCCGCGGCCTCGACATAGCCGTGCTCGATCGTGAACGTCGCGCCCATCGCCTCGAGCCCGGCCATGTGCATGTCGATCGGCCGACTGCCGAAATCGTCGCCGCCGGGGAGGGAGAGACGCACCGTGCCGCAGCGTGTCAGCAGTGGGCCGAGCACGTTGATCGAGGCGCGGATCCGCTCGACGAGCTCGTACGGGGCGACCGGGGTCAGCGCGCCGTGGTTGGTCAGCTGCAGCACCCGGTGCTCGGTGGGGTGCCACGCTGTGGTGACGCCGATCGCGTCGAGCAGGTCGCCCATGATCGCCACGTCGGCGATGTCGGGCACGTTGGTCAATGTCGTGACGCCGTTGGTCAACAGTGTCGTCGCCATCAGCTTCAGCACCGAGTTCTTCGCCCCGGGCACCGTGACCTCGCCGTGCAGCGGGCCGCTCCGGTGCACGACGATGTGCTCTGGGGCCGAATCCATGGCAATCAGTATGCTCCGGATGTGGCTCGGACTCGGCGCGTCCTGAGAGAACTGCCTGCCACTGCGGAGAACCTCGCCGCGGCTCTTGTGCCCCGCAACGACTTCGTCAGCGAGCGCGCCGGCGATGCGCCGAACACGTTCGTGCAGCGAGACGGCCCGTTCACGAGCTACGAGCGGGTGGTCGAGACCGATGCGACCACGATCCGCGACACGACCAGCTACCGGCTGATCATCCCGTGGTTCTCGTGGCTGTTCGCGTGGCCGGTGCGGCGCACGCTTCGCCGACGCGAGTTCAACGGCCAGACCGGCATCCAACCGTGGTGGGCACCCCCCGACCGCCTCGACCAGCGCCAGGCCCTGCTGCTCGGGCTGCTGGCCGCGGCGGCGATGACGGCGGCCTACACCAACACGCTCTTCACCCAGACCGCGAACTATGCGGCCAAGGACTTCGATGTCGGCAAGTTCGGTCAGGGCATCGGCGGTGTGGTCGTGCGGATCGGCGTGGTCTGCGCGTTGCCGATCGCGTTCATGGCTGACCGGGTCGGGCGGCGCCGGATGATCCTGCTCGCAGCCTGGCTCGCGCCGATCATCTCGTCGCTCGGCGCGCTCGCGCCCAGCTTTCCCGCACTCGTCGGCACCCAGGCGGTCGGCCGCCCGATGGGCCTCGCACTCGACCTCCTGGTCGGTGTTGCGGCGACCGAGGAGATGCCGAAGAACAGCCGTGCCTATGCGCTCAGCGTGCTGGCGATGGCGAGCGGACTCGGTGCGGGCATCGCGGTCGGCGGACTACCGCTCGTGCGAGTCGGCGATTCCGGCTGGCGGCTCGTCTACCTGCTCGCGCTGATCTGGCTCATCGTCGCCGTCGACCTGCGCCGGCGGCTGCCCGAGACGCGCCGCTTCGAGCGACCGCACATCACCGCGCCGCCGCTGCACAAGGCGCGACTCGCCCAGATCGCCGGCGTGTCGTTCTTCGCCAACCTGTTCGTGGCCCCGGCGTCGTTCTTCCAGAACCGGTATCTCGACGAGGTCCGCGGCCTGTCGCCGGCAGAGGTCACGATCTTCACCTTCGCCACCGCCACGCCCGCTGCGCTCGGCTTCGTCGTCGGCGGCAAGATCGCCGACGTGCAGGGCCGCCGGCGGTTGCTGGTGACTGCGCTGCCGATCAGCACCGCGCTGCTGGTGTGGTCGTTCAGCGTCGGCGGCGCGGGCCTCTGGCTCGGCGCGTTCGGCGCTGGCTTCATCGGCGGCATCGCCTATCCCGCATTTGCCGTCTACCGCACCGAGATGTTCCCGACGGGCAACCGCGGCCGTGCCGCAGGCCTGATCACCACCGCCGCGCTCGTCGGCGGCTCGATCGGCCTGCTCGTCGTCGGACGGTTGCTCGACCGTGGCTGGTCGTACGGGTCGGCGATCGGCTTGATGGCGCTCGGCGAGGTCGTCGCCATCGTCATCGTGCTGACCCGCTATCCCGAAACCGCCCACAAGGACCTCGACGAACTCAACCCCGAACCCGTGCCCTGACTCACGCACCAGTCGGCGGCGCCGGCGCTCGCTGCCCGTTCCACGCTGTCCGCCGCCCTTCGTTCCGGCTGCCCGGCTGC
>JANXUX010000257.1 GCA_025351965.1 Actinomycetes bacterium
GACGCCCGTCCGCAGAGCGGGCTCAACGAGGCCGACATCGTCTTCGAGGAGAACGTCGAGCAGTTGACCCGCTTCGCCGCGATCTTCCAGAGCAATGGCGCGGACCCCGTTGGTCCGATCCGTTCTGGTCGTACCCAGGACGTGGATCTCCTCGGCTCGCTCAACAAGCCGCTGTTCGCCTGGAGCGGTGGTAACGCCCGGGTCAGTGCTGCGATTGCGGCCAGCGACTTGGTCCAGATCAACGAGACCAGAGCCGGCCAGGCGATGTTCCGGACCAGGAACCGCAAGGCGCCGCACAACCTCTACGGCAACGTGTCGGCCCTGTACAGCTTTGCCCCTGCCGATGCCTCCGCCCCGCCACCGCAGTTCCAGTATCGGCCCGACGGCGGCGCGCCCGTCGGGGCTGCGGCTGGCGGTGTGAAGGTCTCGATGGACGGGATCAAAGTGCACTGGCAATGGGATGCGGCGTCGTCGTCGTACCTGCGTTTCAGCGACGACAGGGTGCACAAGGACGCACTCACCGACGTCCAGGTCGCGATGAGCAACGTGATCGTGCTCGAGGTCGACTATCAGCCGAGCCCGGCCGACGGACGCAGCCCCGAGGCTCAGACGATCGGAACGGGCACCGTCGTGGCGTTCAGCGCCGGCAACGTCGTCGCCGGGACCTGGACCCGCGCCGACCGCCTCGCCCCGTTCACGTTGACCGACACCAACGGGGCAACGATCATGTTGACCCCCGGGCACACGTTCGTCGAGTTGGCCCGCACCGGCAAGACCGCCATTGTGCCGCTTGGCACGGACCCGAAATCGGTCCGGTACCCATAAGGAGTCGACAGAGGTGCGGAGCGAGTCGGTACGATCCTGCACATGAGTACTGTCGAATCGTCTCCTGAGCGGGCCACCGGCACGTACCCCGTCAAGCGGGGTCTGGCCGAGATGATGAAGGGTGGCGTCATCATGGACGTCGTCAATCCCGAGCAGGCAAAGATCGCCGAGGATGCGGGCGCGTGCGCCGTCATGGCGCTCGAGCGCGTGCCCGCCGACATCCGTCGTGACGGCGGCGTGGCACGCATGAGCGACCCTGAGATGATCGACGGCATCCAGGCCGCGGTCTCCATCCCGGTGATGGCCAAGGTCCGCATCGGTCACTTCGTCGAGGCCCAGATCCTCGAGGCCCTGGGCGTGGACTTCATCGACGAGAGCGAAGTGCTCACCCCCGCCGACGAGGCCCACCACATCGACAAGTACCAGTTCACCATTCCGTTCGTCTGCGGCGCGACCAACCTCGGTGAGGCCCTACGGCGCATCTCCGAAGGCGCGTGCATGATCCGCTCCAAGGGTGAGGCCGGCACCGGCAACATCGTCGAGGCGGTGCGCCACCTCCGCTCGATCCTCGGCGACATCCGCAAGATCACCCAGGCCGATTCGGCCGAGTTGTTCGAGTGGGCCAAGCGCCTCCAGGCACCATTGTCCCTCGTCCAAGAGATCGCCCAGACGGGCGCGCTGCCGGTGCCGCTGTTCTGTGCCGGTGGTATCGCCACGCCGGCCGACGCAGCGCTTGCGATGCAGCTCGGTGCCGAGGCCGTGTTCGTCGGGTCCGGCATCTTCAAGAGCGACGACCCGGCGCCACGCGCCAAGGCCATCGTCGAGGCGACGACGCACTTCCGCGATGCACACATCCTCGCCAAGGTCAGCCGTGGCCTCGGTGCACCGATGACCGGCATCGGCATGGACGATCTGACCAAGTTCGCCGAGCGCGGCTGGTAGTCGATCAATGCTCGCGAACGCGGAGCCTCCGGGTGCTGCCCGACACTGCGTCTCGATCAACGCCTCTGGTCGGCGTCCTCGCCCTGCAGGGGGCGTTCAACGCTCACCAGATCGCACTGGAGTCGTGCGGGGCTGAAACCCGCCAGGTCCGGGTTCGCGCGGACCTCGACGGACTCGACGCGTTGGTCATGCCGGGTGGCGAGAGCACGACGATGTCGCGCCTGCTGACGACGTCCGGGCTGTTCGACCCGATCGCCGAACGGATCAGCGACGGTCTCGCTGTCTTCGGAACGTGCGCCGGGATGATCCTGCTCGCCGGTGACGTGCTCGACGGTCGACCCGACCAACGCAGCTTCGCGGCCATCGACATCGCCGTGCGCCGCAACGGCTACGGACGCCAGGTCGACAGCTTCGAGGCCGACATCGAGGTCGCCTCGCTCGACGGTCCGGTGCATGCAGTGTTCATCCGCGCCCCCAAGGTCGTCTCGTGTGGACCGTCGGTGACCGTCCTTGCCGAGCACGATGGTGTTCCGGTCGTCGCGAAATCGGGCAGGATGTTCGTCGCGTCGTTCCATCCCGAACTCACCCCGGACCACCGACTCCATTCGCTGTTTCTCCAGGAGGTCTAGAAAGCCATGTCAGGACATTCCAAATGGGCCACGATCAAGCACCAAAAGGGTGCCAAGGACGCCAAACGAGGCAAGCTGTTCGCCAAGCTGGCCCGCCAGATCGAGGTCGCTGCACGCGCCGGCGGCGCTGACCCCGGGAGCAACGCTGCGCTCCGTACGGCGATCCTCAAGGCCAAGTCCGGGCAGATGACGAACGAGGCCATCGACCGTGCCGTGAAGCGCGGCAGCGGTACCGATGACGGCGGCCACTACGAGTCGATCATGTACGAGGGCTACGCGCCGGGCGGCGTGGCGATGATGGTCGACACCCTGACCGACAACCGCAACCGCACGGGGGCGAACGTGCGAATCATCTTCTCCAAGCTCGGCGGCAGTATGGCCGAGCCGGGCGCGGTCAGCTGGCAGTTCAGCCGCAAGGGCGTGATCATGATCGACGGCACGGTCGACGAGGACGAGCTGATGCTCGCCGCGCTCGATGCCGGCGCCGACGACGTCGCCCGCGATGGCGACGACTGGCGCGTGCTGTGCCCGCCGAACCACGTCTACGACCTGCAGACGGCTCTCATCGGAGCGGGCATCGACGTTCGCTCGGCCGAGAGCACGATGGTTTCTTCGCTCGACGTCGAGGTCACCGACGTCGCCGATGCCAAGAAGATCCTGCGGATCATGGATGCGCTCGAGGACGACGACGATGTGCAAGACGTGTACAGCAACTTCGACATCTCCGACGAGTTGATGGAAGTTGCCGGCGAGTGAGCGTCGGGATCGGGGACAGGGCGCCTGATTTCACGCTGGCGGGCAGTGGCGGTGGGACGTACTCGCTGGCCGACTACGCCGGGCACCCGGTCGTCATCGTCTTCTACCCTGGCGATGACACGCCGGTGTGCACCAAGCAGCTGAACAGCTACAACAACGACCTGTCCGAATTCGAGCAGGTCGGGGCGCAGATCCTGGCGATCTCGGCGCAGGACGTCGCCAGCCACGACAAGTTCAGTGGCAAGCACGGCTTCGGCTTCCCGCTGCTGGCCGACGCCGACAAGGCCGTCGCCGCGCTCTACGGCACGCTCGGCCCACTCGGATTTCCGCGGCGCAGCGTGTTCGTCGTCGATGCTGGTGGCATCATCCGTTACGCCCACCGGGCGATCGCCGGGCTCACCTTCCGCCCGGTCAGCGAGCTCGTGCAAGCGGTCAAGAACGCGTCGAGCTGACGTTCCGCAAGCAATCTGTCACAGTGGCGTTCCCGCCGACGTCGAGCACGACGGAGGTACGAACATGACCACGTCACACGAATCACAGCACGACATCCCGAATCCGGACATTGTCGTCGTCGGGGCCGGCATCGCCGGGCTCGTCGCGGCACTGACCGCAGCCGAGAGCGGAGCATCGGTGGTGCTCCTCGACGCGCAGACCCCAGGCGGGAGGGCCCGCACCACAGATCGAGACGGCTACCACTACAACGTCGGGCCACACGCGTTGTACCTGGCCGGCCACCTGCGCCCGTTCCTTGCCAGTCGGAACATGGACCCGGCCGGTGGAATGCCGGACACCAAGCACGTCCGGCTGCTGCGCGACGGGCGTCTGTGGCCGATCACGTTCAACGCGCTCGACATCGCACGCACCAAACTGCTCAGTCCGCGCAGCCGCGTGCGCACGCTGTCGCTGATGGCGCGCATCCCGAAGATGGACGTCGAGCAGTTCGTGGGCACGACGTGGCGTGATTGGCTCGGCAACGAACCCGACGATGTGGCCGGGCTGCTGGAGATGTTCGTGCGCACCGGCACGTACGTCAACGCCCCGGACGACTTCGACGCAGGTGCGGCCCTGATCCAGTTCCAGGCGGCGCTTCGCGGCGTGCGGTACATCGATGGCGGCTGGCGGACGATCGTCGACGGTCTCGTCGCTCGGATCCGGGCCTGCGGTGGCCGGGTGTCGAGTGGACGCACGGTGTTGTCGGTCGAGGTCGACGGTGACGCACTGGTGACGACTGCAGAGGGAACGGTGCGCGCCGGCGCCGTGGTGCTCGCCGGCCTGTCACCCGACGCGGTCGAACGCATCACTGCTGCATCGATCGCCGGGCGGGGCGACGCCGGTGCAGCCGTGCACGCATCGGTCCTCGACATCGCCTTGGATCGGGCGCATCCTGGGCTCGTGTTCGGGATCGACGAGCCGCTCTATCTGTCGCCTCACGGCCCGACGGCACGAGTCAACCCTGACGGTGCAGGCCTGGTGACCGTCATGCGGTACACACCCGACGCCGAGGTGGACGGCCCAACGGCGACCCAGGTGCGCGAGCGGCTGACCACGTTCGCCACCCGGGCCGGTATCGCGCCGGAGCGCATCGTCCACGAGCGCTACCTGCACCGTCTCGTCGTCGCCAACAGCTTCCCGGCCGCGAGCGGAGGTGGGTTGCGGGGCCGTCCAGGCGTCGCTGCGCTCGGAGTGCCCGATGTGTTCCTGGCCGGCGACTGGGTGGGGTCGACGCACCAGTTGGCCGACGCTGCCTCGGCGAGCGGTGAGGCGGCAGCGCTCCGTGCCGTGGCCCACGCAACGAGAGGGTCGCGTGTCCGCGCCTGACGAACTTTTCGCCAGCGAGCGGCCCCGCCTGGTCGGTCTCGCGTACCGACTGCTCGGCTCGCTGAGCGACGCCGAGGATGTCGTGCAGGAGGCCTGGGTCCGTTGGAACCGCACGGATATCGATGGCCTCGACAATCCCCGGGCGTGGCTGACGACGGTGGTCAGCCGACTCGGCATCGATCGATTGCGGACTCGGCGTCGACAGCAGACCACCTACGTCGGCCCGTGGTTACCCGAGCCCTTTGTCGCCGTGGGCGATGATCCCGCAGCGGCGGCAGAGATGAGCGATTCCCTGACCACGGCGTTCCTGGTGCTCCTCGAGCGGCTCTCGCCGAATGAGCGACTGGTGCTGCTCTTGACCGATGTCTTCCAGCAGAGCTTTGCCACGGTGGCCACGGTGATCGGCAAGACCGAGGACGCCACCCGACAGATGGCGGTGCGGGCCCGGCGAAAGGTGCGCGCGGAGCAGGATCTGCGCCCGTCCGCTGCGTCACCGAGTCGTTCCGCTCAGTTGGTCATCGCCAACGAGTTCGTCGAGGCGATCATGCTCGGCGACGAGGCGCGTGTGCGATCCCTCCTGAGCGACGACGCCGTACTCGTCTCGGATGGGGGAGCGACCCGCCATGCCGCGCGTCGCCCGGTGATCGGACCCGAGCGCGTGGCGCGGTTCCTGCTCAACATCACCCGGCGATTCCTCACCCTGCACGGGCACACGGTCGGCGTCGAGCAGCGCTGGATCAACGGCGCACCTGGCGTGATCATCTCGATCGACGGCTCGCCGTACTGGGTTGCGTCGCTCGATGTCTGCGACGGTCGAGTGGACCGCTTCTTCGCCACCCTGAACCCCGACAAGCTTGCCAGCGTGGATCGATTCGTCGATCTCGTCTGAACGGGTGGGGTCCGCCAAGGATCACCCGGCAACCGCTACCATTCGAACCTGTGTTCGTGAAGCGCCTCGAAACGGAGGGTCTCGTCGTCCTCGGCATCGACCCCGGGCTGACTCGCTGCGGGTACGCCGCTGTCCAGGCAACGGGGCCGAACTCGGCCGTCGCGCTCAGTATGGGTGTCATCCGGACTCCGGCGACCGACCCCTTGCCGAAGCGACTTGCCGAGTTGCGCCACGAGCTGGCCGAGCTGATCGACGAGTTCCGTCCGCACGCCGTCGCGGTCGAGCAGGTGTTCTTCCAGACCAACGTGCGCACGGCGATGAGCGTCGGTCAGGCCAGCGGGCTCGCCCTCGCTGAAGCGTGGGCGTGTGGCTGCGAGGTCGTGCAGTACACCCCGAACCAGGTCAAGGGTGCTGTCGCTGGCTGGGGCGCGGCTGACAAGACCCAGGTCCAGAAGATGGTGCAGGCCCGGCTCGGGCTGAGCACCGTCCCGAAGCCACCGGACGCCGCCGACGCGGCGGCGTTGGCGCTGTGCCACCTCGCGATGGCTCCGCTGCGGTCACGGGTGGCCGGGGTGCTGGCGGCTCAGGGGACGGGGTCATGATCGGCTCCCTGCGCGGCAGCGTGCTCGAACGCAACACCGACAGCGAGGTGTTGCTCGAGGTCGGCGGCGTCGGCTACCTCGTCACGGTCACACCGCGGACGCTCGCCGAATTGGAGCCGGGCGCGACAGTGTTCTTGCACGTCCACCATCACATCCGCGAGGACACCCAGACGCTGTTCGGGTTCCTGCGACGTGAGGAGCGGACCACGTTCCAGGTGCTCATCGCGACCCACGGCGTCGGGCCAGCGCTGGCCATGGCGATCCTCGCCACGCACACGCCCGTGGTGCTCGTCGACATCGTCGCGTCCAGCGATGTCGCCTCGTTGACCCTCGTTCCGGGCGTCGGCAAGAAGACTGCTGAGCGTCTGCTGATCGAACTCAAGAGCCGGCTCGACCTGCCGATCCTCGACCCGATCGGAACCAGCATGGCCGGTGAGTCCGGTGGTGGTTCGGCCCTCGGTGATGTCCGCGAGGCGCTGTACGGCCTCGGCTACGCGCCGGAGGAAGTCCGCGACACGCTGCGCGACATGACCGGTGGGCGGGACTCAGCAACGATGCTGCGCGAGGCGCTCCAGCTTTTGGGAGCGCGACGTGCGTGAGGCGTTCGAGGACCCAGGTATCGGCGCTGGCGCAGCAGGGCCGGGCATCACCCGGCCCGACCTGAGCAGCGCGGTCGAGGAGAGCGACGAGATCGGCCTGCGCCCGCGTCGGCTCGACGATTTCGTCGGCCAGCGCGAGCTCAAGGAGCATCTGACGATCATGCTCGAGGCCGCCAAGATGCGGAACCAGCCGGTCGACCACGTGCTGCTCGCCGGGCCGCCCGGGCTCGGCAAGACCACGTTGGCCGGCATCGTCGCCGCCGAGATGGGTGTGCACATGCACATCACCTCGGGCCCGACCCTGGAGCGCGCCGGCGACCTCGCCGCGATCCTGACCAAGCTCGGTGAGGGCGACGTGTTGTTCATCGACGAGATCCACCGTCTGTCCCGTGCGGTCGAGGAGATCCTCTACCCGGCGATGGAGGACTTCCAGCTCGACATCGTGGTCGGCAAGGGCCCGGCAGCGTCCTCGATCCGGCTCCCGCTGCCGCCGTTCACCCTCGTCGGCGCCACGACTCGAACGGGGATGATCACCGGGCCGCTGCGCGACCGGTTCGGCTTCGTCGCCCGACTCGACTTCTACGAGGACGACGAACTCGAGGCCATCGTCCGCCGCGCCGCCGGAATCCTCGACGTTCACATCTCCGAAGAGGGTGCGTGGGAGATCGCCCGTCGCAGCCGCGGCACACCACGCATCGCCAACCGCCTCCTGCGCCGGGTGCGTGACTACGCCCAGGTGCGCGGCGACGGCACCATCAACGAACAGACGGCGCGTACCGGCCTCGCCGTGTTCGGCGTCGACGAGCGCGGCTTGGACAAGGTCGACCGCGCCATCCTCACCGCGATCTGCCAGCAGTTCCGGGGTGGCCCGGTGGGACTGTCGACCGTGGCGATCAGCGTCGGTGAACAGACCGAGACGGTCGAGGACGTCTACGAGCCGTTCCTGATCCAGCAGGGTCTGCTCGCACGCACGCCGCGCGGTCGTGTAGCGATGCCGTCGGCATGGGAGCATCTCGGCCTGGCGATGCCCACCATCATCGGCGATCGCCAACCTGGCCTGTTCAGCTGACCGGCCTGTTCAGCTGACCGGCCTGTTCAGCCGACCGGCAGGTACAACCCGAGGAACGCCATCGTCTTGGCCCAGGCAGCATTCGCTGCCGACTCGTTGTAGAACATCTCCGCCTCGTGGTTGTCGAAGGCGTGGCCGGCGATCTCCACGTTGACGACGAAGCCCTGGCGACCGGCGACGGCTGCGCTGACGGCGTCGACACCTTCGTTCGGCAGGTACTGGTCGTCGTTGCCGAAGTGCAGCAGCGTCGGACAGTGGATGTCGTCGATCATCCCGAGCATGCTCGGTACGCCGGAGCCGTAGTAGCTGACGCACACCGATGGCTCGGCTGCCGCTGCGACGCCCCATGACAGGGTGCCGCCGAGGCAGAAGCCCATCACGCCGGGGGAGCCCTCCACGCCCTCGACCGACCCGAGGTGGCCCAGCGCTGCAGCGCAGTCGACGATGGCTTGGGGCAGGTCCAGTTGCTGGGCCATACCGAAGGACGCACCGATTGCCTCCGGCGTGTGATCGGCTTCCCAGTTGCGCTCGAACCGCCAGAACACGTCAGGAGCACCGACGACGTACCCCGCAGCCGAAAGACGCTCGGCGACCGCGCGGATGTATGCGCTCACACCGAAGATCTCCTGGATCAGCAAGATCGCAGGAGCTGCGTGGACGCCCGTGCCGCCTCCTTCCGGGGTCCAGATGTGCAGGTCCATCGACCCGGCATCACCACAGGGAACAGATTCAGTGCGCAGCGTGCTCATCGCTTCATCGTGGCACAGCGACCGCCGTTAGCCTGACCCGCTGTGCTGCTGGCCGACTTCAACTACGAGCTCCCCGAGGAGCGCATCGCCCAGACGCCCGCTGACCCCCGTGATTCGGCGCAACTGCTCATCGATCAGGGGGCGGCCGACCCGCTGCATCGTCATGTCCGCGACCTCGCCGAGTTCCTGCGCCCGGGCGATCTGCTGGTCGTCAACGACTCCAAGGTGATCCCAGCCCGCCTGCGCCTGCATCGTGGCAGCGGGGGAGCGGCCGAGGTGCTGCTGCTCGAACCCGTGGGCGGGAGCGACGGCGACCGTCGGGTCTGGGAGGCGCTCGTACGCCCCGGCAAGAAGCTCAAGATCGGCGAGCAGCTGTTCACCGATGACGGCGCGGCGCTCGTCGAGATCGGAGCTCGCACCGCTGCCGGCGACACGTTCCACGTGACCCTGCTCGGCGACGGTGATCCACTCGACCTCCTCGCCGGTCACGGCGACATGCCGCTGCCGCCGTACATCACGACGCCGCTGACGGACCTCGGTCGGTACCAGACCGTCTACGCCAGCGAGCCGGGTTCCGCCGCGGCACCGACCGCCGGGCTGCACTTCACGCCGGAGCTGTTGGCCCGCATCGAGGCAGCAGGTGTCAGCTTGGCGCGCGTCGAGCTTGTCGTCGGGCTGGACACGTTCCAGCCGATGAGCGCGCCGAACCCGCTCGACCACCAGATCCACAGTGAGCGCTACCGGGTCAGTGCCGAGGTGCTCGACGCCTGCCGGGCGGCCAAGCGCGTGGTCGCCGTCGGCACCACGGCGACCCGGGCTCTCGAATCCGCTGCCACCTTCGACCGCCTGGACGGTCGGACCCGGCTGTTCATCCACCGCGGCTACGACTGGAAGTTGGTCGATGTCCTGATGACCAACTTCCACCTGCCACGCACCACGTTGTTGATGATGATCGATGCGTTCGTCGGGCCGCGCTGGCGGCGGCTCTATGAAGATGCCCTCGCCGGGGACTACCGGTTCTTGTCCTTCGGGGATGCGATGCTGCTCGACAGGAGCCTCTGATGCGCGCTGTCGAGTTCGAGCTCATCGCCGCCGATGGTGCGGCGCGTAGCGGTATCGGCCACGCCGCACGCGGAACGTACCGGACCCCGTGCTTCATGCCGGTGGGGACGAGAGCAGCGATCAAGTACTTGTCCGCCGCGGACTACGAGCGGCTCGGCGCTGAGATCGTGCTCGGCAACACCTATCACCTGATGCTGCGCCCGGGCGCCGAGACGATCGCCCACTTCGGTGGTCTCGGGAAGTTCACCGATTGGCGCGGGCTGACCCTGACCGACTCGGGCGGATTCCAGGTCTTCTCGCTCGAGCCGAAGATGGACGACGACGGCGTCACGTTCCGCAGCACCTACGACGGCTCCACCCACCGGTTCACACCGGAGAGCGCGGTCCAGACCCAGCAACTGCTGGGTGCCGACATCCAGATGGTGCTCGACGTGTGCGCTCCGTTGCCGTCACCACCGGACGTGATCCGCCTCGCCCTCGATCGCACGACCGCATGGGCTGCGCGGGCCAAAGCCGCGCACACGCGCGACGATCAGGCGCTGTTCGGCATCGTGCAGGGCGGTATCGACGAAGCGATGCGCGCCGAGTCGGCCCAGCGCACCGCCGAACTGGGCTTCGACGGCTATGCCATCGGCGGGTTGAGCGTGGGCGAGACCCGGTCCGAGATGCTGCCGGCGCTGGCTGCCGCGATGGCGCACCTGCCCACGGACCGGCCGCGGTACCTGATGGGCGTCGGCGACCCGGCCTCGCTCGTCGAGGCCGTGGGGCTCGGCGTCGACCAGTTCGACTGTGTGATGCAGACCAGGATCGGACGCCATGGCACCGCGATGACGGGCCACGGCAAGCTGCACGTCAAGAACGCGAAACACGCGCTGTCCGAGGAACCGCTCGATTCCGACTGCGGTTGCGAGGTGTGCGCGCGGCACTCTCGCGGCTACATCCGACACCTGTTCCAGGTCGGGGAGCCGACCGGTCCGCGCCTGGTCAGCCTGCACAACCTGGCCTGGACACTGCAGCTGATGGACCGGATGCGGGCCGCAATCGGGGCCGGGACGTTCGACGCGCTCCGCCGTGAGGTGCTCGCAGTTTGGGGGTGAACGGTGAGTAGGCTCTCTCGCTGGTCCGACCCCCTGTCGGAGCATGATTCACCCTGGACGTCGTGATGCCCTCCTCCGTATCCCTCATCGGTTCCCTCCTCGCTGCGAACAACAACAGCGGCGGCAGCGCACTGAGCTTGCTCTTCCTCCCGCTGATGCTGGTGGGTGCCTACTTCTTGCTGATTCGCCCACAGCGCCGTCGCCAGAAGGAGCAGGCGTCCCTGCAGGGCGCGCTGAGCGAGGGTGACGAGGTCATCACGACCTCGGGCATGTACGGCTTCATCACCGGTTTCGACGGTGACATCGTCTGGCTCGAGGTCGACGACAACATCCAGATCCGCGTCGCCCGCCAGGCCGTTCAACGCAAGGTCGACACCTCCGGTCGCGCTGACCTCTCGAAATCGGCCTCGAC
>JANXUX010000343.1 GCA_025351965.1 Actinomycetes bacterium
TCGGGCGCGATGCAACCACGAACATGTTTCTCAAGACCTGCGTCATCGAGACGATCGTCACCGAGCGGACAGCCCGGCGTGCGGCCGAACTTCGCCGACGCGCACGACACGGATCAGCCGTCGACGCGATCGTCGTCGCCCTCGCTGAACCCGGCGGCACCGTCCTCACCGGCGACAAAGCAGACATCGAAGCCCTCGCCGCCCACGCTCACCACGTCACCGTCGAAACAATCTGACCGCCAGCGCCGAAGTCAGTCATTCGCTCTCTCAAGAGCGGCCGCAGAAATGTAACGCCAGATTCGTTACATTCCGTTTCCTTTGGCTGACGCCACCAGAGGAGGCGGTTGAGGTCCGCTGGTCGCGGATCGTTACGCCGCTGATCGCGGCACCGGCGATGGCGTACAAATGAGGTTGGGCACCCCACGATGAGGACGAAACGCATTCCGATTTCGCGTGACGCCAGGGGTCGTCTCCTCCGTCACACGTTTCGTCACACGGCTGCGATGTTCTGTGGATTCTCGGCTCGGTCGTCGGGCCTCGATCACACGAAAGGGACCACACATGCCGATGTTCATCGACGTACACACCATCGAGGGGGGCGTATCAGCCACCGACGTTGCTGCGGCGCACCAGGCTGACCTCGCGATTCAGGGCCACCACGGCGTCAACTACATGCGCTACTGGGTCGACGAGGAGGCGGGGAAGATCTTTTGCCTGGTGGAGGCACCCGACGCCGAGGCGGCGCACCGTGTCCACCGTGACGCTCACGGCCTCGTCGCCGATGAGATCTACCTCGTCAGCGAGCACACGTGAGTGTCACCGTCGACGGCCTGATCGCTGCGGGTGAGCAGGAGTGGCTCGATATCTGGACCGCAGGTCCGACCGAGCCACTCGGTGCTGGCCTGCCGTTGGGCTCGACCGCACCGGACCTTGCGCTCATTGACGAGACCGGGGCCACGCGCCAGTTGTCCGAGTTCTGGGCCGACGGCCCGGCGCTGATCATGTTCTGGCGGCACTTCGGCTGCGGTTGTGGTGTAGCTCGTGCAGCGTTGCTTCGACAGGAGCTCGAGACGTACTGGGCCGCCGGGTTGACGCCGGTGGTGGTCGCGCAGGGAGAGCCCGAGCGTGCGGCGGCATACCGGGCGAGGCACGACCTGCCGTGCACGATCCTGTGCGATCCGCACCACGACGCGTACCGAGCCTTCGGCATAGGACACTGGCCCGTCGAACGGATCCTGTACGACGCGCCGGCCGAGTTCTGGAGCCACCCACACGACGTCGGCGTGGCCTTCCAGGCTAGCCGCCGGGCCGAGGGTCGGCCGCTCGTCGACGACCCTTGGCGTCAGGTGATCGAGTTGGTGGTCGGCACCAATGGCAAGGTCCGCTTGTCGTACTCGTACCAGCACTGCGAGGACTTCCCTCGGGCTTCGGTGCTCACGGCCGCCGCGCAACTGAGCTGACAGGACGAAGTATGTCGACGAACGACGAGGCTCATGGGACGATACAGACCCCATGAGCCTCGTCATCCACCTCCTCGGTCGACCGCGCGTCGACTCGACTCGCGGCGAGCCCTACCGCTTCCGCAGCCGTAAGAGCTGGGCTCTGCTCGCGTACCTGCTCCTCGCCGAGCGTCCACCCAGTCGCGCTCAGCTCGCCGGGCTGCTCTTCGCCGAGGCCGACGACCCGCTCGGTGCGTTGCGCTGGAGCCTCGCCGAGATCAGACGCGTGGTGTGTGACGGCGGCTCGATCGACAGCGATCCCGTCGTGCTCACGCTGCCGCCGTCCACCACTGTCGACGTCGACATCGTGATGCATGGCAGGTGGGATGCGGCCGCGGCGATGCCCGGTCTCGGTGCCCCGCTGCTCGACGGCGCCGGCGTACGAGGTGCAGCGGGTTTCGAATCATGGTTGCTGGCGATGCAGCGTCACGTCGCCGCAGCATCGGAGGCGATCTTGCACGAGGCTGCGCTCGCCACCATGTCGCAAGGTGACTTCGCCGCTGCAGTCACGCATGCCGCGCGCGCGGCTGCGATGAGCCCATACGACGAAAACCACCACGCGCTGCTCATCCGGCTGTATCGGCTGGCCGGTGACGACGCGGCGGCCGAGGCGCAATTCGCGACCTGCACAGAGATGCTGCGCCGCGACCTCGACGCCACCCCTGGGCCCGTCGTCCACGAAGCGATGCGTGAGACACGGCATGGCACGGTGCCACCGATGTCAGATATCGCGTCGATCGATGCGATCGTTGAGGCCGGCGCCGCTGCTGTCTCGGCGGGTGCGGTCGACGCCGGCGTCCTCTCACTTCGCAACGCCGTCCGATTGGCCGATGCTGCCGGTGCGCCGGGGCTGCGCGTGCGTTCGCGATTGGTGCTCGCTGATGCATTGGTGCACTCGGTCGGCGGTCTCGACGAGGACGGCCTCGCACACCTGCACGCGGCCGACGAGATCGCCCTTGCCGAAGGCGACAACAAGTCGGTGGCCCATGCCCGCTCCGAGATCGGGTACGTCGACTTCCTCCGTGCCCGTTACGACCGCGCCGAGCGCTGGCTCGGGCAGGCGCTTCGCCTCGCCGACGGCTCACCCTCGATGGTGGCAAAGGCACAGACCTATCTGGGCTCGGTCGCCAGCGATCGCGGCGACTACCGGCAGGCGGTCAGTCTCCTCGTCGACGCACAGCGCAATGCTCAGCACGCCGGCGACCTCCGTCGCGAGGCCTTCGTACTGTCGATGCTGGGCCGCGTGTCGCTGCTGCGCGGCGAGTTGGCGAAGGCCGCTGAGCATCTCTTGGCATCGATCGAGCTGGCCGAGCGTGACCACTGGCTCGCGATCCTGCCATGGCCGCAAGCGTTGCTGGGCGAAACCCGCCTGCGGGCTGGCGAGATCGATGACGGCGCCACGATGCTCGAGCAGTCGTTCGCGCGGGCGTGCCAGCTAGGCGATCCGTGCTGGGAGGGCATGTCGGCGCGTGGGCTGGCCATCGTGGCCGACATACACGGTGAGCCAAGTCGCGCCTTCGACGGGCTCGCCGACGCCCGCCGACGGTGCCGGCGGTTGGCCGATCCGTACGTGTGGCTCGACGCCTACATCCTCGACGCACAGTGCGAGCTCGGTCGTCGGCACGATCATCCCGACGTCACCACGTGGACCGACACCTTGCGCGAGCTGGCGTCGCGGACAGGGATGAAGGAGATGACGGTGCGCTCGCTCCTGCACAGTGCGGCGCTGGGCCGTGAAAACGACGCCGAGGCGGCAACCTTGCTGGCGGCCGACCTCGACAACCCGATACTGACCGCCGGCTGAACTCAATCACCGATCCCGTGCCGTGCTCGGTGGCAGACCGGCGACGACGATGTCGATGGTCAGTTGGAGAAGTGAGAGACTGGGCAGTCAGTAGCGATCAGGCCAGCAGAAACTCGACACCCGCCGGCGTCGCGCGAACGGCTCAGCCGAGCGTTCGCCCCGACGCTTCCCAGCCGTCGAAGCCACCATCGAGTTCGACAATGTCGGTGTAACCGAGAGCCTCAAGGTCACCAACGGTGTCTTCGGACATGTTGCCCGACCGTCAGTAGACCGCCAGCAGCGTGCCCCGATCAACAGGCAGCTCGCTCGACTCGGCGATCTGGTCGAACGCGATCGTGAGATCCGTCCCGGCGATTCTTCCTTCGTTCGGCGTGCGCACGTTGATCGTCCCTACGCCCGGCGCCTCGATCTGTGCAGCGAACACGTGAGGGTCAACCAACGCCGGTGAAGCTTCCGCGCCGGTGGTGGCGGACGTCCCGCCGCCCCCATCGCGCCGACAGCCGGCCACGATCAGCGCTACCGTCATCAACCCGGCACCCAGGAACGATCGCGAAACCCGCACCCCAGCAGGGTGCGCAACGAGCGCCACCCATCGCGTTCACCTGCCCGCTCTCGAATGGACTCCGCGGGCGATCCGCTTCCTTGGTCCTGATCTGCTGATCGGGCTGTCCACCTGCACCGTGTCAGCGGTGGCGCATGAACAGCGCTGCGACCGTGGCGGCGGCGGCGTCGTGCATGATCGGCAGCACATGCGAGTAGGTCTGCAACGTGATTGCGATGTTCGAATGCCCCAGGCGCTCTTGAACGACTCGCCGGGGGGACGTCCATCTGCAGGGCGAGCGTCGCCCAAGTGTGGCGCAGCCCGTGCAGCGGGATCGGAGGTAGATGGTGGCGGATCACCACCCGCCTGAACGCTTGATAGACACGCTCAGGATGATGCGGCCCGCCGTCGGGCAAACAGAACACCAGACGGTCGGCGACGATCACAGCACCCGCCGCTGCCGGCCGTCGCAACGTTCTCCACACTCTTGGTCGACAACCCGGTCACCGGACCACCTGGGCTGGCCGGCTTACGACCGGACACAGCCAGCCGCGCCCACAACCTGTTCAACGCCGGTCCGTCCAACTTGGCGAGCGGCACGAACCCGATATGACGGATCACATGGGCGCGCAGATCACGCTGATACTTGTCCAACGTCGACGGACGCACCGTCGACGCAATAGTCGCCAACCACTCCACGGCGAACTCGCCCACCGTCTGCCGACTGGCTTGCAGGTAGTCGTCGCGTTGCATCGCCGCCGCCAACTCGTTGCACGCCGCCTGCGCGTCACGCTTGGTCCGAAACCCTGAGTGCCACGACGCTTCCGCTTCCCGGTCGCCGGGTCCCTGTCCTCAATTACCACATCCAGCGATCGTTCTTCTTCACCACCGAACCGCGCATCAGCACCTCCCCATGGACAGGCCATGTTCCCCACCGGGACCGCCGGCGACCCGATGAGGAATACGCCATCGAGATTGGAGGTGAACGTGTCCGCTTCTATCGATCTCCTACCGAAGTCCGCACGTCAGCTGCGTACAACGCGAGTACGACATCGGGGAACACGATCGCAGGCGCGGCGGTCCAGCTCTGCTCGTCCATCAGAGCGTGCGCGTAGACAGCAGCGGGTGCCGTACTGCTCGCGCATGCCGCTGGGAGCAGAACGTCGATCGCGTCGCAGGCGGCGAGTGCGAGCTGCGGTGGACCCCCGCGGACTTGGTGGCGCGCGAGGTTGACGGATGTGGAGTGTTCATAGCACTTCCTTCTCAAGTTGGTCGACCATTCGTCGACGGTCGTCGTGATGTCTCGTGCGATCTGAGGGGTTCGGTTGACGGTACGACCAGCCCAAGTCGGCTGAATCGAGGAAACCATGTAGCTCTCTTGTCGCCTGCTCTGTCCGACCTGCAAGGCGTCGAGCCCGAGCAGATCGGCGAACGGTTTTCGAGCACTTCGTCAGTTGTGGTCGCCGGCCACACCCGGAGTCCTGGGTCCTCTTATTCCGAGTTTTGATAAAACTCTGAATAAGAGCGGGTAATATGACGCGATGGACAAGCGATCACGCCGAGACGGAGCTACTCCACCCCGTCGGTCTGCTCAATCGGAGCGGGCAGCGGCCAACATGAGGGCTGCTCCTGAGCGTGCCCTCTCGATGCGATGGCCGGCCATCGAGTACGAGGACCACGAATGGGCCGGTTCGATCGATGTACCCCGCCGCTGGAGTGCAACGTTTACCGGCCCATACCGGTCGGCAATCGCGCCTGAAATCGCGCAGCTCGATCCCGTCTTGTCAGCGGCCGCTGCGGCGCTGGCGGACGAGGCCAACGCCGAGCTTGCACGCTTCGACGCGGAGATGGGATCCGAGATCGCTCCGTTCGGCGCGATCTTGTTGCGCTCGGAGTCAGCCGCTTCGTCACGTATCGAGAACCTGACCGCCTCGGCGAAAGCGATCGCACTTGCCGAGCTGGGTGACACCTCCAAACGCAATGCCACTGAGATCGTCGCCAACACGGGTGCGATGACCGCAGCTATCGCGCTCGCAGATCGGCTCGACGCCGCTGCAATCCTCGCGATGCACGGTGCCCTGCTGGCCGATCACGATCCGAAGATCGCCGGGAGGTGGCGCATCGCGCAGGTCTGGATCGGGTCGAGCAGCTACGGACCGCACACTGCGAGTTTCGTACCACCGCACCAAACCCGGGTCGCAGCCGCGATCGACGACCTCGTTCGGTTCATGCAGCGCGACGACCTACCAGTACTGCCACAGGCAGCGCTCGCCCACGCCCAGTTCGAAACGATCCACCCGTTCCCGGACGGCAACGGCCGCACCGGACGCGCCCTCGTGCACTGCTTGCTCCGCGGCAAGCGCCTCACCCGCCACGTCACCGTCCCCGTGTCGGCCGGCCTGCTGACTGACACCGGCAGCTACTTCGACGCCCTCACCGCGTACCGTGACGGAGACATCCAACCAATCGTGGAGCGCTTCGCAGAGGCCAGCTTCGACAGTGTCGTCAACGGCCGCCAGCTGATCACCGAGCTGCGTTCGCTTCGCGGAGCATGGAGCAGCTCGATTCGAAGCCGACGCCAGGCGATCGTCTGGCGAGCACTCGACGTCGTCTTCCAACATCCTGTGTTCGACAATGCCCTCCTCCAGAGCGAACTGGACGTCTCGGCGATGGGATCGGAAGCTGCAATCACCGAGCTCGTCGAAATCGGCGTGCTTCACGAGATCACCGGCGGCCGGCGAAACCGTAGATACGCCGCTGTCTCGGTCCTCGCAGCGCTCGACGCGTT
>JANXUX010000323.1 GCA_025351965.1 Actinomycetes bacterium
GATCTCGGCCTCGGGGTGAATCAGCAGCGTGTCCTTGCCGGCCTCGCGCCAATCTACGGCGATGACGTCGCAATGGCGATCTGGCGTGGCGTCAAGAAGGGCCGTTACGCAGAATTCAAGGATCTGGGTCTGGCAGCGTTCGAGGCGAAGCTGCGCAGCCGCAACCAGGTGACGGATGCGCTCAACCTCCTGGCGGGCACCAAGCCAGCCAAGTCGCTGCTACCCAAGGGCAAGGCACCCGCCGTGATCGGGGCAGCCATCGGCGCCAGCGAGGCGTCCGACGGCGATGCCGACTGGAACGACATCTTGAAAGGTGCGGCCATCGGTGCCGTGGCCGGCAAGGTCGGGCAGGCGGTCGTTCATTCACCGCTGTCCAAGGCAGCGGAAGCCATCGACCGTTCCAAGTGGGCGCGGTACGCATATCTGGGCGACAACATGGCCCACCTCCGCGATCACATGCGGTTCGTGCTCAACCCCTTCTTCGACTTGTCTCGCTTCAGCGAGGGTCTGTTCCTGTCGCAAGCACAGGCGGGAAGCGGACTCGTCGAACGCCCAGTGAAGGACGGCTACGTCCGCCTCTGGGATCACGGGACCGGCGACCTCACCACGGAGGTGCCGGCTTCGCTCTCGTCGGCGAAGTTCGTCGATGTCCCGACCGACAAGGTCGTCGCGAAGAGCACCGACCTGACGGACGGGCTCAAGCTGTCGCGAGGTGCGAACGCACGCATCGATCCGGTCAAGAGTCTCCGGCTCAACCAGAGTCCGTCGGCACTGAAGAAGCAGTTCGCCCAGGAGCTGGCGGGCACGCTCTCACCGATCGAAGCGAAGCTCGCCGCCGAGCACAAGTTCACCGCAGTCATGAACAGCTTCCGCGATGCCGGCAAGGGCTACTTCGACCCGAACGCACTGGAATCGACTGGCGAATGGTTCCGACAGGTCGGCATCGCCGGCTTCGACCCGACCGCCTGGCAAGCCTCCACCTGGCATCAGCTCACCGAGTCCGGCATGTCACCGAAGGACGCCTTCAACAAGGTCAAGGAGATGCACTCCTACGGCACCACCGGCCGCAGCGCAGCCGAGCAGTCCGTCAACTTCATCTTCTTCCCGTTCTCGTTCCAGAAGAAGACGATGACCCACGTCGCCAAGTTCCTGTCCGACGACCTGAGCCGGGCAGCGATGCTGCACGACGCGTACAAGACGTACGAGGTGCTCGACAAGGAGTACGGGATCGGGAACATCTTGAAGGAACACGTGCCGGTCCTGGAGAAGCTGAAGCAGCTGAACATGTTCGCCTACGGCCTCAGTCCCGGCCGACTGGGCGGCATCAATGCCAAGCTGCTGGACAGCGTCGGCGGTGCCGCACAGAGCCTGCTCGTCAACCTGTTCAGCCCGCAGGGCGTGAGCATCCGCGATGCCAAGGACGCCGCGGACCTCCAAGGTCTGGCGAAGTCGCTCATGCCGGCCATCAACGACATCGACCACTTCATCGACGACCTCAAGTCGCAGGGTCACGTCCTGTTTGATCCGTCGCATCAGACGACTGCAGCGCAAGCCCGCGAGGGGTTCGCTCAGTGGAACGAGTACAAGACCGGGCTCTATGCGGCGCTCAAGGAGAAGGGCTACACGCCCGCCGACCTCAACGTGGATTCGAACGCCACGGAACTTGCACCGGTGCGTGCGCGGATGATTGCGAAGCGCGCCGAACTCGCCGAGCAGTACCCAGGTTGGGTGACAACGAAGGAGAACTTCCTCACCAAGAAGATCCATCTCGACCAGGAAGAGCAGCTGCGTCTCGATGCAGCGGCATCGGACCCCGGTGCGTCGCTCACCAACGACCAGTTCGCCAAGCTGGAGGCGTACGTCCAGGAGTACAAGCAGTACCTGAAGGAAGTCGATGGTGTGACCGACTGGGAGGACGCCGATCCGGTCGTCTACGAGAAGGTGCGTGGTGTCGCCACGCAGATGGCGAAGGAGAACCCAGCGTTCAAGACGATCTACGCGAAGTTCTACGAGCCGATCTTCGGACCCATCGAAGCGCGGATCTAGTAGCTATCATCCGTCATCGCGCTGCGAGAGCCTCGTATCGTCTGCCATGGAATGGGTGGAGCACGATGATCCGGTTCTTTTCTGAGGACAGCACGCAGGCAGCTATCGAGCGCGTGGCCGTTGCAGATCGTCCAACCCTCTTCGTTGGAGCCGGAGCCTCGAAGGAGGTGGGATTGCCAAGGTGGGCCGAGCTGATTGATCGGTTGGCGCTGCGAGCCACCCAGGACTTGGGCGACCATCAAGCAAGCGTGGTCGAGTTTCTGCAGAACTCAGGACTTCTTGCCGCCGCAGAGCGCATCGAGCGAATGCTGTCGGATGCTGACATGGCTGCCGAGATCCGGAAAGGTATCTACCAGTCGGACGAGCCGGCCTCGGTGCTCCCCGGCCCGCTGAGTATTGCGATTGCGGAGTTGCGCGTGGCGTGCCCCGGCGTAGGCCTAGTGACCACAAACTATGACCAGTTGTTAGTTCAGGCGATTCGACAGATCGGCGGAGACGCCCATTCGTATTGCATCAACTCGTCGAAGACCGACGCTGTAATTCACCTCCACGGAGTGGTCGGATTCGAAGAGCCCGAAGACGGCACCAACAAGATCGTCTTGACGGAGCACGACTTCCTTGCCCCAGCATCCGGAGGTTGGCGTCGCGACGCTGTGTCCTCAGCGCTGGCATCCGGGCCGTGTCTGTTCTTGGGCGCCAGTCTCTCGGACCTAAATCTGCTCACGCCTCTCCATCAGGAGGTGAACCGAGCTCACAAGCACGTATTGCTGTTTGTTCGTGAGCCGGGCCTCGACGCGATCGATCGGGACAAGCGAGAGGAGATCGATCGTGCTCGTTGGAGAGCGCTGAACGTGGAGGTCCTATTCGCTGACAACTACGGAGACTTGGCGCAGTTCGTCGAGGAGGTCCGCCTGTTTCGCATGGCTCCAGCGGCGTATGTGCCACTCGTGAGACGCGCCCAGGAATGGCGCGACACATGTCTCATGCCTCTGATGCCCGAGGATCCGACGGGATTTCGAGAACTTCAAGACGCCCTGTCGTCTGACCTGTCGACCTTCTTGGCGGCCGTGCAGCAAGATCACGGGCTTGAGGCTGAGGTCATGCAGCTCGGGTTGTTCGTTCGAGGTGTCGGCGACGACGGGGCCAGTGATTTTGCGAGCATCATTGCGACGTCGGACCGAATCATGCTCGACTACCGCTCGAACGAACGTCTGGCGCTGGAGCGCCGCAGTCCGTGGTCCGTGGTCCGGCGTGAAGTCCATTTGCTCGGGCGTCCTGTTAGCTGAGCCGAAGGATCATTACGCGAGCCGATGGAAGTACCTCCTGGCCGTTCCGATCCGCCTTGACGCGCCGTTCGAGTTTACGGCCGGCGCCCTAGTGCTCTCCACGACTGCTTCCGACTCTCGCCTCAGAGGCGTCGGCGAACCAGGCAAGGTGTTGACGAGCGGTTTCCAGGATCTGATTACTGCGTTGCACAACGTGGGTGTCAAGCTTCTCGGCAGGAACGATGCTTGAATCTCTGTCACACCCATGAACGATGATGAAGCCAGCAACGATCTAGGGAGCCCAATTATGGACAACACCGCATCTCAAGTCGAGGCTTCTCCGCCTGTGCGGAAGCTTGATGACAACACGTACGTGATCCACGTGCGGACTTCCGAGCGCGAGTCATCGGAGAACGTCCGGAACGTACTCTCCAACCTGAGGTCGGTTGAGGTCGTGCGCGAGCATCGCTCGGCCCAGCGGGCGGCTGCGAATGCCGCCCACCGCGTCGCTCCGGTAGCGGCTCAGCGTCGCACGGCGAGGTAGCGCGACATCACGGCGCAGGGTCATAGCAATATTCGGCACCGCCTGGACCGGTCTGACAGTCTTCGTCACTCGGGTGGTCCTGCCACCAGCCGATCGCAAGGATGAGCGCCAGCAGGGAGACGTACCCGACGACGCCCTTGAAGAAGCCTTCTTTGCCGTCGAACATCATGCCGGCGACGCCGAAGGCGAGCGCCAGTCCAACGAGCCACGCAGCCGCTTGCCAGGGCATCAGAGCATGTTCCCTTCACCTAGTTGTCGCTCCAAGAGTCGTATGCGCTCGTCGGCTCGGAGCAATGCGTCGATGAGCGCCTCGGTTCCCGGCGTCAAGATCGGTGTTGCGAGCGCCCGTTCTTCTAGCACCCGCACACGCTCGCGGCTTGCGCCAAGTTCGTTGGCAAGCTCGACCACCATGTCGAGCAGACGCTCAACCTGCGAGTCGGTCAGCGCCGGCCGGGTCACCTCCACGTGCACCGGTCGCGTGCGGTCCTTCAACGGTTCTTGTCTGTGGCGCAGCTCGCGACTGATGGTCGCGACGCTGACGCCGAACTGCATCGCGATGTCCTTCATGGAGCGTCCGTCGCTCTTGTCCATCGGCTGCCAAGCTCTGTAGACCTGCACCAGCTCGTCGATCTGCGCCTCGGTCATCATCCTTCGGCGGGTCATCGCGCGGCCTCCAGAGGGGCGGAGTCGGCCGGCGCCGTACGGGCCTGAGAGCCGTCTGAAACGGCCGGAATGGGCGGACGTTCATCTACTCGTTTTGCGTGCCTGAGAGCGCGAATGAGGGGCCAATCGCGCGACCTGCAGCGCATCGAATCTGAGGTTCTGCGGGTTGCAGCCAGGGCAGTTGCCGGCGCTTCGCCGGCCTTCCCCGCAGGACACATGGGGGACCCGAAATGCTGGGGACGATTGGGGACGATTGGCTGTCCAGAGGCCAATTCGGGTGTCCGCTCCTGTCCGCCCGAGACACATTTGTCAGGTACGGAAGGCCCTTGGCGGGCTTCGAGACAATTACGGATCAAGCGGTTAGGGGTTCGAGTCCCTTCGGGCGCACCAACCAGAATCATTCCTGACCAGGGATGACTCGTCACGAGGGCCTCGCCGGATCGGTGAGGTCCTCGGTCGTTTTCGCCCCGTGTATCAGAGATGTATTGGGTGCCGAAGGAGGTCGCCATGCGTGTAAGCCCTCAGGCCGACTGCAAGTGCGCCAACAACGCGACAAGTGGGTCGTCCGTATCGACGGCATCGACACCGAGACCGGCAAGAGCCGGCCGCGTCAACTCGGCACCTACCCATCCAAACGCGCTGCGACGAAGGCAGCGACAGAGTTCGCGGCGCAGCACGAGACGGGCGGCGATCGACGGACCGTGGGTGCCGTCGTCACCAAGTGGGCGGCCAGCCGGCTCGACGTCGCGGCGAACACGCGTGAGCAGTACATCTGGGCCGCTGGCCACATCACTGCCGGCATCGGGGCGATCCGCTTGGACCGACTCGAGCGCGAAGATGTGGCGCAATGGCTCGACGGCCTCGCCGCTGCTGGCGTCAAGTCGCGACGGAGCATCCAGATCTTTCGGATGGTGCTATGCGCAGCGCTCGACGAAGCGGTCGACATGGGCGACCTCACCCGGAGCCCAGCCGCCCGTGTGGGCATGCCGCGGCAAGTCACCAAGAACGATCGGGTCAAGGAAGTCGACGCTTGGGATGAGCGAGACTTGCGCAAGTTCCTCGCAGTGGCCAAAGCACATCGCTGGGGAGCGCCGTTGCGACTCGCTGCGCATCGAACGCGGCCTCGTCGGTGTGAGCGACGGGCCGCAATGGAGTGATGGCAAGAACGCGCGATCGCGGCGCATCATCCCGATCGACGCGTCGATGGCCAAGGAGCTCGCCGCGCATCGCCGCTTCCAGGCTGAAGAACGAATCGCAGCTGGTAGCCAATGGCAGAACAACGATCTCGTCGTCGCCACCCGCGACGGTCGGCATGTGTCGCCGCGCAATTTCGATCAGTCGCTCGAGCGCATCGTCTCCAACGCCGGCGTCCCAAGGCTCACCTCTCATGGTCTGCGACACACGGCAGCGACGCACATGGTGCGGCACGCCTCCGACATCGGCGAGATCCGCGCTGCAGCCGATGTCCTCGGTCACAGCCCCGACATGTTGATGAAGACGTACGCACACGCGTTGCCGGAGTCGGTCCGAACCGTCACCGACAAGATCGGCCAGCGAGCACGGATGATCGAGTGAGCAGCTCGCCGAACCGTTTGTTGTTGATCGACGAGAGCGACGACATCGTCCACGGCGGCCGGAACTATGTCGTCGCGTGCGCCGTGGTGTTGCTCGGTGACGCCCCGGCCGCCGAAGCGAGTCTGCGCGATGTGCTGTCTTCGAATCCGGACCGCACCCGACCGTTCCACTGGTCGACCGAGGGGCCAGCTCTGCGGGCGCACGTGCTCGAGGCAGTAGCGGCGCTGGCCGAAATCTCGTATGCCGTCATCGGCGAGGTGGCGGGATCGCGCGGCCAGGAGAGGGTGCGGTACGGCTGCATGCGAGCGTTGCTGAAGCTGGCCGGTCGCGACGCGGCGGAAGT
>JANXUX010000395.1 GCA_025351965.1 Actinomycetes bacterium
CTGGCAGGAGGATCGAAACCGCTCGAGCTTTGCGCTTTCGGCGATCACCGGCGCCGGCAAGACCGTGATCGCGACCGCGGTGATCGAAGCGATGTTGCACGGCTCCAGCGACCTGGGGGTCGAGGCCGATCCGCGAGCGACGTTTCTGTGGGTGACCGACGATCCTTCACTGAATCGGCAGACGCGCAACAAGATGTTGGCCGCCTCGGACTTGCTGCAACCAAGTCGCCTCGCCGTTCTCGACAACGACTTCCTCGACTCAACGCTGTCCGGCGGGCGCGTCTACTTCCTGAACATCCAGAAACTGTCGAAGAACGCCGGCCTTGCACAGGGCGGACGCAATTTGCGTCAGTACTCGTTCTGGGAGGTCATCGCCAACACGATCAACGGCGGTACGACCGACTTGTACGTGGTGCTTGACGAGGCCCATCGAGGCGTGAAGCCGGCTACCGACCGCAAGACCATCGTGCAACGGATCATCGCCGGCGCTCCAGGGTCGCATCCTGCCGTACCGATGGTGTGGGGCATCTCGGCAACCATCGCGCGATTCACCACGGCGATGGACGGCGTCGCCGACCGCACGAACTACCCGCACGTCGAGGTCAATGTCGATCGGGTCCGCGCTTCTGGATTGATCAAGGACGAGATCGGCCTCGACGAGCCCGACGAGAAGGGTGCGTTCGGCTCGACGCTGCTGCGCGAGGCCGTTCGGGCTGCCCTCGACTACGACCGTCGCTGGCGCGACTATGCGACCGAGCAGAACTCGCCGGAGGTGCTGCCGGTGCTCGTCGTGCAGGTCGCCGACAAGGCCAGTGACGCCCACCTCACCGAGATCGTGAACGTGATCGAATCGGAATGGCCGACGCTCGGACCCAGCTCAGTGGCTCACGTGTTCGGCGAACACGAACGCCTGCACGTCGGCGGCCGCGCCATCGACTGGGTAGCACCAGAGTCGATCGAGAACGACCACGCCATTCGCGTTGTGCTGGCCAAGACCGCGATCTCGACCGGATGGGATTGCCCGCGCGCCGAGGTGCTCTACAGCGAGCGGCCTGCGACAGACGCGACCCATATCGCCCAGATCATCGGTCGGATGGTGCGCTCGCCGCTCGCCCACCGCATCGCAACCGACGATGCACTGAACACCGTCGCCTGCTACCTGCCCAAGTTCAATCGCGATGCGCTGCACGCCATCAAGGACGAGCTCGAGGGTAACGGCAAAAGCGGCACCGAGGGTCGCGTCGGAGCGGCTGTGTTGCGCGCGCCCAAAGTGTTCGAGCGTAACCCGCACGTGTCGGCCGACGTGTTCGATCTGATCGAGACCCTGCCGTCGCTGCCCGCGCCCGACGCGCTCGCCAACCCGCTCCGGCGAGCCAAAGAACTCACCCGTCTTCTGACCGACAACGTGACAGGTTCGGCGCTGCTGCCTGACGCCGGTCAGAGGCTCACCAAGACGTTGAACGCCAAGCTCGACGGACTCGCCGTGCAGCACGCCGACGCGGTGGCCGCCAACGTGCAGAACATCGAGCACGCCGACTTGGCCCGTGGGCGCTATAGCTTCGACGGAAGCGGCTTCCGCTACGAGACCTACCAAGTCGCCACCCACGCAACCGACCTCGAACGCGAGGTCCGCAAGATCATCCGCGCTGTTCGCGAGGGCGTTGGCATTGATCACTGGCAGCATCGAGCTCGCATCGCTGGAGTCGACGCCGACCCGATCGACGTCGCGGTCGACGTTGCCGCGCTCCTCTTGGTGCCCGACGTGATCAGTGAGATCGAACGCGAAGCAACGTTCTGGGTGCAGCATCGTGTGGCCGACTACGCCGTCGACATCAAGAACTCCACCGGCGCTACCCGCGACGCATACCGGCGTGTTCAGGAACAGACAGCGCGCCCCGAGGCCGTCAACATTGACTTGCGGCAGAACCTGACCGCCGCCACACGAAAGGCGGGCGGGGACGAGCTGCCCACCTACCCCGGTCACCTCTACGCCGATGACGGCGGCCACTTCCCAGCTGACCTGAACACGTGGGAACGCAACGTGCTGGACACCGAGGTCGCCCGCGCCACGTTCGTCGCCTGGTATCGAAACCCGGCCCGACCGACGCCGGCATCACTACGCATCGCCTACCAAGATGACAACGATGGATGGGGCTCTCTGCAGGTCGACTTCCTCGTCATCTCACGGCGCGGCGACGGCTCGCTCGGCGTGTCGATCATCGACCCGCACGGGGACTACCTCGCCGACACTCGGCCGAAGCTACAGGCGCTGGCACGGTTCGCAGAGCTCTACGGCGACCGTTTCGTTCGCATCGAGTCGCTTGTGAAGGTCGGCGACCAAATGCGCGTGCTCGACCTCCACGACCCGGCGGTGCGCGCCGAGGTGATGGAATTCGATGGCGCCCAGGTGTCAGCGCTCTACGAAGGACCTCACGCGCGCGACTATCGGTGAAGAGACAGCGTGGCTAGTGGTTCTGCGCGGCTGCCCGTCGGTGTATTTCGACACGGAGTTCGGCGCGTATCTGTGAGCGATACTGCGCGTCTCTTAGCCGGTCCTGGCGCGTGGGCGAGCCTTCACGTATCCACGATTCGAAGCTCTCGGTCGGTGTCGCCTCGACGTCGTGCAATGATTCCACCCACTCCTCGAGCAGATCGGATTCCTCGTACGTGTGCGAGAAGGCCTCCCACAAGACAGAGGTTTC
>JANXUX010000422.1 GCA_025351965.1 Actinomycetes bacterium
GTCCGAGGTCGCTGACGCCATCGCCGACGGCCGTGCCGTCGTTGCGATGGAGTCGACCATCTTCTCCAACCTCGGACTGCCCGCACCGTACAACGCCGAGGCGCTGGAACGCTGCATCGCCGTCGTCCGCGCCGGCGGTGCCGTGCCGGCCGTGACTGCGGTGCTCGACGGCGTGGCTCGGGTCGGGCTCGACAGCGGTGAGTACGAGCGCATCCTCGGTGCCGGCCGCAAGGTTGCCGAGCGCGACCTCGCGATCGCGATCGGGTTGGGATGGGAGTTCGGTGCCACGACCGTGTCGGCGTCGGTCGCCCTGGCGGCCGCCGCTGGGGTGCGGGTCTTCGCGACCGGCGGCATCGGCGGCGTCCACCGTGGTGCGGAGCTCACCGGCGACATCTCGGCCGACCTCGACGCGCTGGCCCATCAGCCCGTGATCACCGTCTGCGCCGGAGCCAAGGCCTTTCTCGATCTGTCGCGCACTCTGGAATATCTCGAGACGGTCGGCGTCGCCGTGCTCGGCTGGCAGCACGACTGGTTCCCAGCGTTCTACACGCGCAGTTCCGGACTCCGCGTCGCGCACCGGGTCGAGTCCGCCCGTGAGGTCGCGGCGATCTTCGCTGCTCGCAGCCGGCCTGCCAGCGGGATGCTGCTCACCGCGCCGATCCCGGAGGCCGACGAACTCGATGCCACCCACCTCGACGCGATCCTGGCCGCTGCTCTGATCGACTGTGAGGCAGCCGGTGTGACCGGAGCTGCCGTGACCCCGTTCGTGCTCGGCCGCATCGCCGAGGCCACCACCGGCCGCAGCCTTCCGGCCAACCTCGCGCTCGCCGAGAACAATGCCGCTGTTGCGGCCGAGGTGGCTGTCGCCGTCAGCTCGACAGGGCGCGCCTGACGCGGTCGAGGAACGCAGTGCGCTGGTCGAGCGTCGAGCGATCCACGGTGTAGAGCGCGATCCAGCTGGTGCGACAGACCCGGCTGCACAGCGCTCGCATCGATCGCGTGACCGTGCGTTTGCCGGCCTCGCCTTCGAGCGCGTTGACGAACTTCGATGATCCGTGGGTGGTCACGACCGTGATCCGGCGGATGTGACGCAGGCCGGCCTGCAACCGGTCGGCGCCGGGGGGCAAGGTCCATGCGACGCCGTTGACCCACACCCGATCGAGCCAGCCCTTGAGCATCGCCGGTTGGGCGGCCCACCACGTCGGGTAGACGAGCACCAAGGACTCGCACCAGAGCAGGTCCGCGACGTGGGCGGCGATCTCGGGCTTGGTGTCGGGTCCATCGAGGTGGCCCTCATGGGCGTGAGCATCGAACACCGGATCGAAGCCCTCGGCGTAGAGGTCGGTGATCCGCACCTCGTGGCCGCCGGCGGCAAGACCTTGCAGGGCAGCGTCACGTGCCGCGGCGACGAACGACGCCGGGTTCGGGTGGCAATAGATCACGAGCGTTCTCACAGGCTGGCCATCCTCTGCTCGACATCGGCGACAAAGGCAGCTCGCTGCTCCGGTGTTGACGCGTCGATGGCGTAGAACGGCAGCCATCGCCGCCGGGTCCGCCATCCGGTGTTCAGCCGGAGGGCGCGGAGCAGGATCCTGCGACCGTTGTCGTTGATCAGCCGGACGTACGACCGCGGCGAGCCATAGCTGGTGATGCCGACGATGAGACGCACGCTCTGCAAGCCCGGGCGAACCTTGCCCTGGTCGTCGAACACGAAGGCGAGACCGGGCACCATCGTCTTCTCCAACCAGCCCTTGAGCATCGCCGGCAGACCGCTCCACCAGGTCGGGTAGACGAACACCAACGCTTCGGCTTGGCGGACCGCGGCGACGGAGTCGGCCACCAACGGGTCGACCACAGGATCATCGCCATGGTAGGCGTGGCGCTCGATCTCGGTCATCGCGGGCTGGAAGCCCATCGCATACAGGTCCAAGACCGTGATCTCGTGGCCTCCGGTGCGCAGGCCCCGCTCCGCAGCAGCGGCCGCGGCGTGGGTGAAGCTGGTCGGGCGGGGGTGGACCAGGACGAGGACGACACGCATAGCTCGACGACCTTACCGCTGCAGGATCTGACTGGTTCGGCTCAGCTCTGGCTCTCGTGGCCGGTCAGCTGAGCTCGGTGAGGCAGTCGTCGAGGGCATCGAGCGCGGTCGACAGCTGGTCATCGGTGACGACGAGGCTGAGGTTGATCATGCCCCGCGCTGCGGTATAGATGCCGCGCTGGTACAGGCCGAGGAACAGCAGCTCCTGGAGGGTCTCGTCGCGTTCGGCCGCCTCGTGTGGCGTGGACGGCGCACGGGCGCAGGCGTGCAGCGACATCATCGAGCCGTACCCGGTGACGCTGACCGGAAGGTCGTGTTTGTCCAGCACGGTCTCGATGTGGCCACGGAACTCCTCACCGCGAGCGGTGTGCGCGACAGCTGCGTCAGCCGTGAACACCTCGCCGAGCACGACCTCTCCGGCGGCCATCGTCGCGATGTTGTTGTTGAACGTGCCCGCATGGCTGATGGCGCGGCGGCCGCCGGTGTCGGGCCGGGTGCCGTCGAACTGGTCGAGCAGCTCGGCCGTGCCGCCGAACGCGCCGAACGAAAACCCGCCGCCGATGTACTTGCCGTACGTGGTGATGTCGGCCGTGGCGCCGACGAGCGCGGCGAGGCCGCAGGGGCCGTGGCGTGAGGTCATGACCTCGTCGGCGATGCAGACGGCGCCGACGCGGCGCGCTGCGGCGAACACCCCGGCGAGGAACCCCGGAGCAGACGGGATGCAGCCGCCCGAGCCGAGCATCGGCTCGACGATCACTGCGGCCAGCTGGTCACCCTCCTGTTCGATCAGACCCACGGTGCCGTCGAGGTCGTTGTAGGGCGCGATGACGAAGTCGTACGGTGCGTTCCATGGTGCGGCGCCGCTGGCGAAGTAGAGCACTCCACCGTGGTAGCCGCCGTGGAAGACCATGATTTTCTGGCGGCCGGTGAACATCATCGCCGTCGTGATGGCCATCAGGTTGGCCTCGGTGCCCGAGTTCGTGAACCGGACACGGTCGAGACCGAACCGGCTGCACATCAGCTGGGCGAGGGCGACCTCGTGGTGGTGGATGCCGCCGGCGCTGGCCAGCACCGACAGGGCCGACGCGACGGCGTCGAGCACGCGACGATCGCTGTGGCCGAGCAGTCCGGCGGTGTAGTCACCGAGCAGATCGATGTACTGCTGACCGTCGGCGTCGGTCAACACTGCGCCTTCGCCGGCCGCGAACGTGAGCGGGAACGGCAGATGGGTCAGCACCGTGCGGGTGTGTCCACCGGGCAGAACCGTGCGAGCCATCTCGTGCTGGAGACGGCTTTGCGGGTGCCGATCGGCGAAGGCCTGACGGGCGTGATCGAGCGGGGTCGTTGTCACGTTCCGATACTGGCACGCCTCGCTGGTTACCATCGGCCGCCGGAGGCAGACCGTGAGCAACGAACGAGAACCAGGGTGGGACACGCTGACCGAGCGTCTGGAGCGGCATCGCGTGGCGGCGCATGCCCAGGGCGGGCAGATGCGCATCGATCGCCAGCACGGCAAGGGGGCGCTGACCGCGATCGAGCGCGTGCTGGCCCTGCTCGATCCGGGCACGTTCCGCGAGATCGGCACGTTCACCGGCATCGCCATCGACGCACCGCGCGACGCGCTCGTCGCCGGGCACGGCACCATCGACGGCCGGCCGGTCCTGGTCGGTGCCGAGGACGCAACGGTGCAGGGCGGCTCGATCGGCTCGGCCGGGATGGCCAAGCGGGCCCGACTCGCGTCGTTGGCGCTCCAGGAGCGTGCCCCGCTGGTGATGCTGCTCGATGGAGCCGGCCATCGGGTGTCGTCCGTGCCCGAGCGCGGGCGCCCGTCGCCGACCGACCTCGCCCTGCTCGTCGATCTCGCCGGTCAGGTGCCGACCATCGCCGTCGTGCTCGGCGCATCAGCCGGCCACGGCGCCCTGACAGCACCACTGTGCGACACGGTCATCATGGTCGAGGGCCAGGGTCAGTTGTTCGTCGCCGGCCCACCGCTCGTCGCTGCGGCGACCGGCGAGCAGATCGACAAGGAAGCGCTCGGCGGCAGCCACGTCCACCTCGCATCGGGCGTCGCCGATCTCGGTGCCGCAGACGATCACGAGGCACTCGCACTCGTGCGCAAGCTGCTCGGCTACGACTTCGTGATCGATGCCCGACCGCCGGCGAGTGATCGTTCGTTGACCGAGCTGATTCCCGCCAACCAGCGCGCCCCGTACGACATGCGTGACGTCCTCGATGCGGTCTTCGATGCGGACTCCGTCCTGGTGATGCAGGAGCGCTATGGCGCGTCGTTGCTCACCGCCTTTGCCCGGCTCGGGGGTGAGAGCGTGGCGATCGTCGCCAACCAGCCGATCGTGCGCGGGGGAGCCCTCGATGCCGATGCGGCGCGCAAGGCCGAGCGGTTCATCGGTGTCGCCGGCACTCGCGGGCTGCCGTTGATCCTGCTCGCCGACAATCCCGGCGTGCTGCCGGGTGCAGCAGCCGAGCGGGCCGGCGCGCTGCGCGCTGCGGCGAACATGTTCATGGCCCAGCACCGTCACCCGCACGCCAAGCTGCACGTGACGTTGCGCAAGGCCTACGGGTTCGGCAGTTCGGTGATGGGCCAGAACGCGTACGGCCATCAGACCGTCACCCTGGCGCTGCCCGATGCGACCGTCGGGGCGATGCCGGCTCGCGGTGGGGCCGATGCGATCACCGCCGATGCCGAGACGCGCGAGCGTCTGGTCGAGTTGGAGCTCGGCGGGCCGTGGCGACAAGCTGACACGATGAGCTACGACGAGATCGTCGACCCCGACGACCTCCGTCAGGCGTTGTCGGACTCGCTGCGATTGGCCTCGAACCGGCACGCACCGGGTCGATGACCGGGCGGCGGCCGGTAGCCGGTGGGCTGTACCTGGCCGTTTTCATCGCCCTCGGGCTGGCGCTGAGCCTCCTCGGCCCAGCGCTCACGTTCCTGCGTGAGCGGGCCGGGGTGTCCAAGGGTGAGATCGGCGTGCTCTTCGCCGCGCAGTCACTCGGCTACCTCGTCGGGTCGCTCGTCAGCGGTCGCTTCTACGACCGGGGTTACGGCCACCGTGCGATCGCCGCCGGGTTGTTCGGTATCGCTGCGTCCGCGCTCGTGATCCCGCACGTGACGTCGGTGGGGGCGCTCGCCGTGCCCGTCGCGTTCGTCGGCGCGTTCTGCGCATGCGTCGATGTCGGGTGCAACACGCTGGTGGTCTGGCACTCGCGCCGCACCGGATCGATCCGTCTGCTGAACGGCCTGCACCTGTTCTTCGGTATCGGCGCGCTGCTGACGCCCGGTCTCGTCAACCGCTCGCTGGCATGGGGTGGCGGCCTCGGCCCGATCACGACCCTGCTCGCGGTCTACGCCGTCGTGATCGGATTCGTCGCGCTGGCGCACGACTCCCCGACACATGGTGTGGACGGTTCCGCAGCGGACGCGAACGCACCGCAGACGCCCATCCGGATCCTCGCCGTGATCGGGGTCTTCTTCTTCCTCTACGTCGGGGTCGAGATCGGCTTCAGCGGTTGGATCACGACGTATGCCGAGGGCATCGACCTACCCGGCGCGAATGCTGCGACGTGGTTGAACACGGCGTTCTGGGTGTCGTTCACGCTCGGTCGGTTGATCGCAGTGATCCTGGCCAAGCACGTCCGAACGGGGGTGATGCTGGCCGTCTCGTGCGCACTCACGGTGTTGCTGCTCGCAGTGATGGCACTCGGCAACGGTTCGCCGACGATGGTCTGGTCGACGACGCCGCTGATCGGCATCGCCGTTGCTCCGCAGTTCGCGACGATGATCGCCTACGCCGAGGAGCGCATCGTGCTGTCCGGCCGGGCGACGTCGTGGTTCGTCAGCGCCTCGGGCATCGGTGGGCTCGCCCTGCCGTTCCTCATCGGCCAACTGCTCGACGGCTCGAGCGGCGCGATGCCGATCGCCGTCGGCATCGCGGCCGCGGCCGCGACAGCGTGGCTGCTGATCGTGCGCAGCACCCTGCGCGGCGCTGCGCCGGTGCTGGAGTCATTGCATGCGTGATGTCGTCCGAGGGACGACATCACGCGGTCAGTCGGCGGCACCGAGGAACGCCGGCGCCTCGCCGCCGCCGTGCACGGCGACGTTGGCCCCGGTGACATAACTCGCCATCGGTGAGGCCAGGTAGACACACACGTCGCCGATCTCGGATGGCAGCGCGAGGCGGCCGATCGGAATGGTCATGCCGACGGCGGCGATGCCGTCCTCGTCGCCGTAGAACAGGTGGGCTTGCTCGGTGCGGATCATGCCGGCGGTGATCGCGTTGACGCGCACCTTCGGGGCCCATTCGAGCGCGGCGGTGGCCGAGTAGTTGTTCAGTCCTGCCTTGGCGGCTCCGTACGCCGCCGTCGTGGGGGAGGGCCGCGACCCGCAGACGCTGGAGATGTTCACGATCGCGCCGCCACTCTCCTGGGTCTGCATGTGGTGGTTGGCCTGCTGGGCGCAGTAGATCGAGGCGAGCAGGTTGAGCTGCACGATCCGGTCGGTGATGCGTGGCGCGACTGTGGAGGTGTCGAGCGGGGGTGAGCCGCCGGCATTGTTGACGAGCACGTCGAGCCGGCCGTTCGAGGCGACGACCGCATCGATCATCTCGAAGGCCGCCTGGCCGTCGCGCAGGTCGGCCGAGAAGAATTGCCAGTGCTCGGGGAGGTCGTCGACAGGCGTGCGTGCGCACACGACGACGGTCGCTCCGGCATCATCGAAGCGCTGGGCGATGCCCCGTCCAACGCCCTTGGTGCCGCCGGTGACGAGCACGACCTTGCCTGCGAAGTCGATGGTGAGGGCCATGGCGGGCAGCGTAGCCACTCGAATCTGACGCTCCGTCAGGTAACCACTAGGGTCGTCAGGATGGGGATTACCACGATTGTCGATGAGCTCGGCGTTGCCGAGATCATCGTTGACTGCCCGCCGGTGAACGCCTTGACGGTGGCCGGCTGGTTCGAGCTGGCCGATGCGGTGACGAGTGCCGGGCGTGATCCGGCGGTCCGGGTGGTGGTGCTGCGCGCCGAGGGCAAGGGCTTCAACGCCGGCGTCGACATCAAGGAGATGCAGAACACGGTGGGCTTCGAGGCCCTGATCGGGGCGAACAAGGGCTGCTACGCCGCATTCGCCGCCGTGTACGACTGCCTGGTCCCGGTCATCGCCGCGGTCAACGGGTTCTGCGTCGGTGGCGGTATCGGCCTGGTCGGCAACGCCGACATCATCATCGCCAGCGACGACGCGTTCTTCGGCCTGCCCGAGGTCGATCGTGGCGCGCTCGGCGCCGCCACCCACCTGTCCCGTCTGGTCCCGCAGCACAAGATGCGCGCGATGGTCTACACGGCCGCGACGGCGACGGCTGCCGAGCTGCAGCACTACGGCAGCGTGCACGCGGTCGTGCCGCGCAGCGAGCTGCGCGAGGCCGCGATGCGCGTTGCGCACTCGGTCGCGGCC
>JANXUX010000001.1 GCA_025351965.1 Actinomycetes bacterium
GGCCGAGGCGCTCGGTCTGAGTGGGTTCTGGATGGGCTACTTCGGGTTCCGGGCAGCACCACTCGGCCTCGTCGGTGCCGGAGTGGTCGAGGCCACATTCGCCAACTTCGCCCCGACGTTCGTGCAGCGCTGGGTGCCCGACGTCTGGGACCACGCAACGCCGGGCGCACTGCTCGACGCTTGTGCGCGCGCGGCCAGTGCGACGCTGCGCCGGCTCGCACCGGATGTCGATGCCGCCGCCGTCTCGGTCGAGGCGACACTGCTCCACGCCGTGACGCGTGGGGTGGGTGCCGGGCGTCCCCTGTTCGCGGCGAACAGGCTGCTGCCGGTCCCGGCCGACGGTGTCGAGCGGTTGTGGCAGCTGTGCACCTGCCTGCGCGAGCACCGCGGTGACGGTCATGTCGCGGCGCTCACTGCGGCCGGACTCGACGGGCTCGAGGCCCACGTCCTGATCGCGACCGAGCAGGAAAACTCGCCGACCGACCTCCAGCGCACCCGCGGCTGGACCGAGCACGACTGGGCCGAGGCCGTCGAGCGATGCCGGTCTCGCGGGCTCATCGACGACGCCGCTGCGCTCACGGCGTCGGGTGTGGCGTTGCGGGCCGACGTCGAGACGCGCACCGACGCGCTCGCCACCGCGCCGTTCGACGGGCTGACCGTCGCCGGGTGCGACGCGCTGATCGACGCGCTCGACCCCGTCGCCCGGGCGATCTCGGCTTCGGGCGTGATCCGCTACCCGAACCCGATGGGCCTGCCCCCACTCGACTGAGCGCACGCCGGGTCACCCGCGTTTCACCCCCGACGATCCGGGTCGCGGCGTCATCGCCGGCTGCGACCGGGCTTGTGACGGGCATGGTTGCACCCACCGTCCAGCACGCACCGCGGATCCTCGGCGTCGATGCCGGCGCCCCGTTCGCCGATGTCCGTCGGGCCTACCGCCAGCTGCTGTTCGCCTGCCATCCCGACCGCAACCCGAGCGACACCGCCGAGCTGTGTGCGGCGCGAGTGCGTCAGATCTGTCTCGCCTTCGAGATCGTCACCGCCAACCGCAACGGCGCCGCAGCCGAGCAGCTCGGACGCCGGCTCCAACGGGTCGCCGCCGAGATCGACGCCCTCCTGATCGATGGGTGTCGCACCCGGACTCTTGCTGCCGCTCGTCCGGATGCCCGCTTCATGCCGGCCTCGGCCCACTCTGGCCAGTGTCTCGACATCGCTGCGTGATCACCGCAGATGCCGTATGTCAGTGACTGCTGAAACTGCCAACCCGGCGGTAGGGGGCATGGGAGCGCCCCGGGTCTGGTGGAGGCTCGGAGCGGGCTTGCGGGGCGGAGACGGCAGTCGTTCGCGGCCTTCTGATCGGTGGCGACGAAGGCCATCCCGAGCGCGTGGGCTCGGCTGTGGGACCATCCGTCCCATGAAACTTGGAGTTCGTGAAAAGATCAAGTCCAAAGCTGCACCGATGCTCGATGCGGGCGAACAGATTCAGGAAGTTTTCCCGGCGACGACGATGGGATTCCTGATGACGGCGCTCCTCGATCGCATCCTGTTCTTCATGCCCAGCACACACCGGGTGGTCGTCGTCACAGATCGGCGGATCGTGGTCTTCCGCTCGGGGAAGTTCACGCAGGGCAACCCCAAGAAGCTGCTGCGTTCGATCCCGCGTGAGACCAAGATCGGGCCGCCGAAGGGCGTCAACTACAAGACGAACGTACTCGGCGAGAAGATGTTCGTACACCGACGGTTCCACAAAGACGTTGAGAGCGCCGACTCGCGCGGCTGACCGAGTCAGTGGGCACCGATTCGGCATTCGGGCGCCGATGGAGGGTTTGGGGCCTTGTCATCGAGCTCTGGGACTTCCATTGCCGAGCGCCGATTGTCTGCGGCAGTGTGCGCTTGCGGGGTCGAGAACGCGCACCGAGCCGGCGGTCTGTACGTTTGCGCAGCTCGACTCAGACCCGGCGGGTCCGCGTGCCGGGCTGGTGTGGGCGGTCGCTGAACTGTTTGCCGTCGAAGTAGCTCGGTGCGGTGTCGGGTCGGCCGCGTTTGGCGGTCCACCGCCACGTCAGCGAGATGCGCGGATTCGGTGTGTCAGCGCGAGGAACGCCGTGCAGCCAGTCGCGCTGCGCGGCGCCGCCCATCACCAACAGATCACCCTCGCCGGGGGTCAGGACGATATCGCCGGGCTCGTCACCGGCCGGGACCTTCTCGATCACCTCGGCAAGCGGGCGACGCTCGCGGAACACGAACGGTCGGCGTTGGCCGAGCACCACGATTGCGACGAGCGTGTCGTCGAGCCAGCGCAGTTGGCGGTCGCTGTGCAGACCCTGGAAGTCCTCGCCGGTCCGGTAGAGCAGGCCGCCGACGCCGGTGACGGGCACCCGATAGGCGGACTGCAGATGCAGCTCGGTCTGACGGAACAGCGGACGGGCATCGGACCGGAACCCGGTACCAAGGCGCTTCTCCGGCACGTACTCGGTGTAGCGGAACACCTCGCCCTGCATCCACGGTGCCGTTTCGTGGATCTCTGCGAACTCGGTCGCCGAAGTGCGTACGAACCCTTGGACGACGTCGACCCATGATCCGGGACCGAGTTCGATCCGACGGACCGCAGCCCGACGGTCGATCTGCAGATCGGCAGGATCAGCCACCGGTCAGCGGTTGGCCATCGGCGCGCCGGACGCGCAACTTGCGGTCGTCCGCGGTCAGGCACCGTCCGGTCTCCAGGTCGAAGCGCCAGCCGTGCAGTGTGCACACGAGGACGTCACCGTCGATCTCGCCGAACACCGAGAGGTCCGCCTGGCGGTGCGGGCACGCCCGCTCCATGACGTAGTCACCGATCTGGATCTCCTCGTGGGCGTCCGGCGGGTCCAGCTTGCGGCGGGCCTCGCTCTCGGCTCGGCGCATCCGCTCGACCGAGAGGCTCTTGAAGAAGTTGTAGACGTATTCGTTGAACGATCCCGCCCGCCACGCCCGGAACCGGCACGACAGGAACAGGGCGTTGCTCCAGTCGACGGCGCGATCGGCCACGACCGTCTCGACGAGGTTGCGTGGGATGTCGAACCGGAACGAATGCTCCTCGGCGTCGACGGCGTCGGGCAGGGCCCGGCGAACGATGCCGGCCGGGAAGTCGATGACGAGTTCGAGGTCGCCGATGCGCAGCAGGCAGTTCGCACCGACGGCGGAGCACAGCGTCGGAGCCAATGCCAGCAACGGTTCCCACCACGCCTTGATGACCTCGAACAGATCGGGGGTCGGCTCGTGCCAGCGGGCGTGCTCGGCCTCCAGCCACGGGGTCCAGTCGGCCTGGTAGCGGCGGAGGTGATCGGACTTGTCGGTGAAGATGGCCTCGACCTCCGCATCGGACAGCGGATGGGTGACTGCGAAGGTGCCGGACGCGACGTCGATGGTCGTTCCCGGAATCGCGAGGATCCCGGTGCGGGCCTGCGCGGCGAGGCGCTCGATGAACGGGGGCTGGTCGGGGAAGATCGTCAGCTCGTCACCGGTGATCCGGTTGAGGTGGAACAGCTCCGGGTCGAGGAAGCACGGCGGCCCGGCACTGGGCACGACCGCCTTCGCGTCGAGCGCTTCGACGTACTTCAGCGCCCGGGTGAACTGGCTGTCGACCTTCGCGTCGACGAGCTCGCGCATCCGCTCCGGCGTCTCCTCGTAGACCATTGGATACCAGATCGCCCCGCTGTACTGCAGCCAATGCAGGTCGACCGGACCGTGGTCGCGCAGCGCGCCGAGGTCGGAGGTGCGGCAGTCGTTCTGGTTGACGAGGCGGGCGGTGCCGTCGCTGACGACGAGTGCGGAGTCTCCACCGGGGCCGTCGGTGATCGAGGTCTCGACGTGGATCGCGACCCGCAGTCCGCCGCCGAGGTCGATCTCCTCGCCGTCGTTGGTGCGGATGAACGTCGTGAACCCGAGGGCGCGCAGGCGCCGCTCGAGCTCTCGAGTCGGATAGCCGGGGACCAGGACCGTGATGTCGCGCCGGATGTGCCCGGCCAGCCACGTCTCGTCGAGATGGTCGCTGTGCAGATGCGAGATGTACAGGTAGTCGGCGTGCTCGACCCGGTGCAGTAGGTCAGCCGAGAGTTGGTCATTGCGCGGAAAGACGAACCAGCTCCCGAAGAAGGCTGGTGTGAACCATGGATCGCAGACGATCGAGCCGTGCTCGGTTTCGATCAGGATGCCGGCATGGCCCAGCGAGGTTGCCAGCATGGGGTGGGTGGGGCTCAGGCCACCGGTGCGTCGGTGAACTGCTGGCCGGCGCGTGACACGTGCTCGGTCCAGGTGCCGCCGTCCCAGTAGCGCAGCTCGAAACGGCCGGCCGGATCGGCGTACCAGCCGGCGGGCACCGACGGCGTCGCGGCTGCGGGAGCCGCAGCCGGTGCGGCCTGGTAGGCCGGAGCGGCGGCAGCGGGACTCGACGAGCTGTAGTCGCCGATTCCGGCGATCACCGTGGCCGGCGCCGACGAGACGGGTGCCGGATCGGGGGCCACGGCCCAGCCGGAGGGCTCGGCGGCCGGTGCGGGCTCCGGCGTCATCGTCTGCAGCACGGGCACGGGCGCAGATGCGGGAGCCTCGACGACGGGCTCGGGAACGACGGGCTCGGGAACGGCCGGCTCGGGGACGACTGCGGCGATGACGGGCTCGGAGGCCGCAGCGGGGGTCGATGATGCGCCACCGTCACGGCTGAGGAACGCCGTGACGTCGCCCCCTGTCGGCACGATGGCGACCACGGTCCAGCCTTCGGCGGCCTTCTCGGTGAGCTTGGTGGCGAGGCTCGCCGGGTCGTAGGACGATGAGCTGACGGTCACGAACTCGTTCATGATCCGATCGTAGTCACGCCGAACGGGTGCACGTTGTCGTGTGTTGAAATCTTGAGAACGGCCGGTCAGCTCGGGTTCAGCCGGCCGGCATCACCAGTTCGGCGACGTCAGCGCCGGTGGGGGCGCCGTCGTGGACCAATTCGCCGTCACGAAGGGCGATCAGGCGGCTGACCTTGTCGACGTAGCCGAGCTCGTGGGTGGCCACGATCAGCGTCGCACCGTCCTCTTCGGCTTGGTCGAGCAGCTCGAGCAATGCAATTTTGCCTGAGGCGTCGAGGCCGACGAACGGCTCGTCGACGAGCAGCACTTCGAACGGACGGACGAAGGCGAGCGCGATCGCCGCCTTCTGGCGCAGGCCGCGGCTGAACGTGTTCGGCAGATCATCGGCGCGCTCGTAGAGCCCGAGGTGTCCGAGCAGATCTGCTGCGACCTGGTCCCATTCGTCGACGCCGTGGAGGCGGGCGACGTACTCGAGGTGCTCCCACAGCGAGAGGTCGTCGTAGAACGACGGCGTGTCGGAGAGATAGGCGAGCGCGGCGCGCGCCTCAGGGGTGCCGGAGGCATGCCCCATGATCTCGACGTCGCCGCCGCTCGGGTCCAGCAGGCCGGCGGCCATCCGGATGAGCGTGGTCTTACCGCTGCCGTTGTGGCCGACCACTGCCACGCGCTGGCCGATCGGGACACCGATCGTCAACGGCGCGAGCGCCGGGCGGTCGCCGTAGTCCTTGGTCAGGTCGTTGGCCGCGAGAGCGCCACCCGACACGCGCTTGGGCGCTGCCTGGCGAGGCGCGGCTGCGGCCGCTGAGTCCGTCTGGCGGGTCGAGGACTTCGCCGTCGCGCCGGCACCGCCGCCCGTGCCGCCAGTGGAAGCCGAGCCCGGAGGCTTCGGATGACGACTGGCCGGCTTGGGGTGCCGACTGGCATTGGGACTCACGGCTTGCTCCTGTAGGTGTCGGCGCGCTGCGCCTTCTGCTGAGCCGTGACGTCGCGTCCTTCGGCCATGATGTTCTTGAACTTGATCTTCCAGTCGTCGCGCTTACGGACCCACTGGACCGCGAAGGCGACCAGCAGTAACAGCGCGATGGCGATGCGGATCGCGGCGCCGATGGCCGACTGCCCGGCGTTGGCCGAGGCCCGTACGACGATGACGCCGACGCTACCGATGACCGAGACGATGAGCGGCAGGAGCGTGCGCAGGATCGTGGTCAGGCCGGCCATCTCCGGCGGGAGCATGACCTGCTCGGCGCCGACGCTGCCCAGGTCCGGGGCGTCCTTGACGATGCTGACGATCGCGCCGCAGGCACCGAGCCACACCGTCGGCAGGGCGAGGATCGCAGCGACCGCCAGCGACTTCGTGCCGTCGAGCACCACGACTGCGATGACGCCGATTCCCGCGAAAGGTATGAGCGCGACCATCGGCACGATCAGGTGGCGAACCAGGAGATCGCCGCGCTTGTGCGGCAACGACGACATCCGGTCGGGTTGGTCGATCTCCTGGGACAGCGGCTCCATTGCCTCCATGCCGAGCAGGAACAGCAGCGCGCCACTGAGCAGGAACATCGCCGTGGTGCCCCGGAAAGCAGCGACCTGGCAGGCCGCAGCGGCAATCGCGAGGAGAGCCATGCGCAGCACGCGTGAAGCAGGGAAGCGGAGCAGGCTGTGCCAGCCACGCCGCCAGACCACGGGGGAACCGCCGTTGCGGCGGAGGCGGATCCACGGCTTGGTGCGGGTGCTCTCCTGGCTGAGTTGGCGGCGCAGGAGGACCACGGTGCGCAGGTCCTGCATCGTGATTGCGAAGCGCAGTTTGGCGACGAGGCCGCTGCGGCGAGCGAGTGCGTCGAGCGACGTGCGCCGCAGCATCGCCAGGCCGACGACGACGAGCACGAGGCTGACGGCCGGGGCGACGAGGTCGTATCCACGCTGGCGCATGCCCCACAGGGCGAGGCTGCCGTAGGTGTTGCCAGGGCCGGGGATGTGCTGCACGATCGACACGGTCTGCCACGCGATGAGCCCTGCGCCGACGGCGGACGCCGTCCAGCGCGGCACGCCGAGCGCATGGGCGACCAGCGCAGCCCCGACGAACAACAGGCCGAGACTGAGCCCGAACACGGCGCCGGACAGCACCCAGGACGAATCGCTGCCGGGCAGGCGGTGACCGGCGAGCTGACCGCCGATGCCACCGACGAGAGTGCCCATCGAGGCACTGGCCCTGGCCCGCTGGTATGCGGGGCGCAGGAGTGCGGTGCGCCGATCGACCGGCGAGAGGAGCACGTGGCGCACGTCGGCGTCCTCGATCGCGAGCGGCCCACCACGCGAGCCGCTGCGCAAACCCGCGGCAAATGTGGCGACGGCCAACATGCCGAGCACGGCAGGGCCGTAGTGGTAGATGTCGGCGACCGCCGCAGCATCGACCTTGGAGTCCTTGATGAAGCTGGAGGCCCACAGCGCTCCGCCACCGAACAGGATCGCAACGAGGTAGACGCGGTATGCGGCCTCGAACCAGTCCAACTCCTGGAGCCGGTTCTTGCGCCGCGCCTTGCGCAGGTCGGCCAAGGCATAATGGCCGATGTTGGTCGCGACAGGGCGCGCGTCGCCCTCGCTCTCGCGGTCCGCTGCCTCGGTCGACGTGTCGTGCGGAGCCTGGCCCGATTGGGCGGTGACGGCTGAATCCATGCGGACGCGACGCTACCGCCCGGGGCCCATTTCCACGTCGCGGTCGGGGTTGGCCGACCACCCGCTGAAACTGGCCACGTACAGGCGCGGAACGGGGAGTCCGGCGCGCTCCATACCGAGCACATTCATGCACGCTGAGACGCCGCTGCCGCAGTAGGCGACGACGGTGTCGCTGTCACTCGCACCGAGCGCGTTGAACCGCTCGCGCAATTCCAGCGCAGATCGGAACCGACCGGTTGCGGGATCGATGTTGTCGACCCACGGTGCATTTGCGGCGCCCGGGATGTGGCCGGGTCGCGGATCGATCTGGGTCACCTCGCCGATGAAGCGCTCGTGGTGACGCGCATCGAGGACCAGACCCCGCTCGGCCGTGGCGGCCTCGGCGACCCCTGCCTCGTCGGCGAGGCGGTCGGTCGGCCACTCGCACGGCGTGAATTCGAGTTGCTCGGGGATGACCCCGGCGCCGTCCATCAGTTCGCCCGTCCAGAGCCCGATGCCGCCGTCGAGCACGGCAGCGTCACGTCCGAGCATCCGCAGCATCACCACGAGTCGGCCGGCGGTCATCCCGCCCGTGTCGTCGTACGCGATGACGGTCGAATCGTCACCGATGCCGAGGCTGCTCATCGCCGCTGCGAAGGCCTCCGGGCCCGGCAGTGGATGGCGTCCGGACGTCGGCACCTCGGCCGGCGTCGACAGGTCGCGCTCCAGGTCGACGAACACGGCGCCCGGCAGATGCCCGGCCTCATAGGCCGCTCGGCCCGAGCGTCCGTCGAGGTACCAGCGCACGTCGGCGATCACGGCGTCGGGATGATCGACCAACTCGTCGATCGAGATGATGGGGGCGATGGTCGTCATGCGGTCTCCGGATCCGTTCTCGAGTGGGTCACACGTCACTCCGAAACCGAGTGCCAGTGGGTGCCCACAGTACCGAGCGTGCATACGCTCGGACCGTGGCCATGTTGGCAGTGAGCGCCAGTCAACTGATGGCAGCGCGCTACCAGATGGCACTGTCGCTCGGGTTCCACATCGTGCTGTCGTGCTTCGGCGTCGCGTTTCCGGCGCTGATCTACATCGTGCATCGCCGCGGCATCCGCGGTGACGCCGATGCGCTCGTGCTCGCCAAGCGGTGGTCCAAGGTCGCCGCTGTGCTGTTCGCTGTCGGAGCCGTGTCCGGCACGGTCCTCAGCTTCGAGATGGGTCTGCTCTGGCCGGGGCTGATGTCGCGATTCGGTGACGTGATCGGTCTGCCGTTCGCGATGGAGGGCATCGCCTTCTTCGTCGAAGCGATTTTCCTCGGCATCTACCTCTACGGCTGGGACCGTCTGTCGCCCAAGACGCACCTGCGCACACTGATCCCGATGATGGTCTCCGGGGTGGTCGGTACGTTCTGCATCGTCGCCGTGAACGCGTGGATGAACTCACCGTCCGGGTTCCGCATCGTCGGCGACGGGACCGACTTCACCGTCACCGACGTGCAGCCGTGGACGGCGATGTTCAACAATGCGGTGTGGCTGCAGTTCCTGCACATGTTCGTCGCGGCGTACATGGTGGTCGGGTTCGTCGTCGCGGCGGTCTACGCCGGCGGGCTGCTGAAGGGTCGCCGTGACCGGCTGCACCGGATGGGGTTCACGACGGCTTTCGCGGTTGCCACGGTCGCCGCGGTGATCCAGCCGATGATCGGCCATGTCGCCGGGATGCGCCTTGCCGAGCACCAGCCGACGAAGTTGGCGGCGATGGAATTGGCCACCACGACCGAGCGCAATGCGCCGCTCAACCTCGGTGGAATCCTCATCGACGGCAAGGTCTACGGGGCGATCCGCATCCCCGGCCTGTCCTCGTTCCTGTCGCGCGGTTGGTTCAACCGTGATGTGCCTGGCCTCGACGTCGCCCCGACTGCCGACCAGCCGCCGGCCAACGTCGTGCACAACTCGTTCCAGATCATGGTCGGGATCGGCACGGCGCTCGTGCTGTTCTCGCTCTGGTTCTGGTGGCGTCGCCGACGCCAGCACGACGCGCTGACATCGCGCCGGTTCCTCAAGCTGGCGGTCATCGCCGGTCCGGCAGCCGTCCTGGCGCTCGAGTCCGGCTGGACCACCACCGAGGTCGGTCGGCAGCCGTGGATCGTCCAGGACGTGCTGCGGGTCAAGGATGCGGTGACGCCGAACGGCGGGATCTGGATCAGCTTCAGCGTGATCCTGATCGTCTACGCAGGGCTCGGCACCATCACCTACCGCGTGATCCGGTCGATGAGTCGGCGCTGGCGCGACAACGGCCAGATCGATCTGCCGACGCCGTACGGCCCCCCTGCTGAGCATGCGCCGGTGCCGGCGGAGGTGTCGTGAGCCTCGCTGACCTCTGCGCCGCGCTGATGTTCTTCGGTGTGGTGGCCTACGCGATCTTCGCGGGCGCCGACTTCGGCAGCGGGGTCTGGGACCTCCTCGCCGGCGATGCCGAGCGCGGCGGCCGGTTACGGCACCAGATCGACAAGAGCATCGGGCCGGTGTGGGAGGCCAACCACGTCTGGCTGATCTACGTGCTCGTGTTCTTGTGGACCGCGTTCCCGAAACCGTTCGCGGCGATGATCACGACGCTCTTCGTGCCATGGCTGTTCGTCGCGCTCGGCATCGTGCTGCGCGGTGCCGGCTTTGCGTTCCGCAAGTTCGCCGAGACGCTCGGCCAGGCCCGCTTCTACGGCGCGGCGTTCGCAGCATCGTCGTTGATCACCCCGTTCTTCCTGGGCATGATCGCCGGCGCGATCGCAAGCGGTCGGGTGTCGCTCGAACACGGTGGTCTGATCACGAGCTGGACCGGCCCGACGTCATGGGTCGGCGGAGTGCTTGCGGTGCTGACCTGTTCGTTCCTGGCCGCGACGTTCCTGGCCGCCGACTCCCACCGTGGCGGCGATCACGAACTGGCGCGCTACTGCGGCCGCCGGGCGCTGGTGTCGGGCCTCGCCTCGGGTGCGGTGGCGATGATCGCGATCCTGCCGATCGAGGCCGATGCCAAGACGCTGGCCGACGGACTGCAGGGCAAGGCCGCACCGTTCGTCATCATCTCCGCAGTCGCCGGTCTGTTCGCGCTCTGGCGGCTGCGCACCGAGCGCTATGCCCGGGCCCGGGTCGGCGCTGTGATCGCTGTTGCTGCCGTCGTGGTCGGCTGGGGAGTGGCCCAGTATCCGGACCTGCTCGTCGACCACGCAACGATCGCCGATTCGGCTGGGGCACGCTCGACCCTGTTCGGCCTGTTGATCGTGTTCGCGATCGCGGCCGTCACCGCAGTGCCGGCGATGATCTGGCTCTTCGTGCTCGTCAACCGCAGCGAGTGGGCCAGCGACACCCATCAGGCGCCGCTGGCCCCATAGCTCAGGAACCGGAGAAGAGCGAGCTCGACGGTCGGTCGTCGCGGACCGACCAGTAGACGTTCTTGGCGGTGTAGCGCCAACCCGTCTGGACACTCACGATGACGCCCCAGATCGGGATCAGGAACATCAAGATGTCGCGCTTGCGGCGACCGGTCTTGGAGAGAGCGATCATCTGCCAGATGATGCCGACGATGACGTATGTCAGGATCGTCATCAGGAGTGTGATGAAGAAGAAGCGGACGAAGTGCATCAAGCCGCCGTCCTCCTTCAGCGCTGCAGGTGCGCCGGCGTAGCCGGGGGCTGGTGGGTTGGCAGTCGTCATGAGGAGCCTCCGCTGGATCTCACTGGTCGACGTCAAGAATTGACGTGCGCCGTGATATCGGCGTCATTGTGCGCACTCTCAATGCCCAATGTCATGTATGGCCGAGAAATTTTTCGGCTATGTAGGTTCTGATAACCAACCGAGTGCTTCCGCCGCAGTCATCACGGCACGGAGCGGCCACCCGAGCGCCATCGCCGCAGCGGCTGCGTCATCGTGCTCGACCTTGACCCGGCCTGCGGCGAGCTTGATCCGGATCGTGTGGCCCTCGACCTCGACGGTGGCCTCGCGGCGTCGCTGCGGCCAGCGCTCGATGGTGGATCCGCGCACACCGAGCGAGCCCGTCTCGGCGACGAGCACGCCGCCGATGCGCGCCGTGAGCGCCGGATCACACAGCGCGTGAACGGTGTGCGCGGGCCGGCCCTTCTTCATCACGATCGGTGTCGCCCAGGCGTCGTGCGCGCCGGCAGCGAGCAGCGCAGCGATCGTGTGCGCGATCACTTCGCCGGTCACGTCGTCGACGTTGACCTCGAGCAGGCGCACCGGTTGTCCGGCCCCTGCGACGGACCCCTGCGGGGCCTCGGTCTCGCCGATGACGACCTGCACGACGTTCGGTCGGCCGGGCGTGTCTGCTGTACCCGCGCCGTATCCGACGGAGCCGACGCGCATCGCAGGCAGCGGGCCGAACTCCTCGGCGAGTGCCGTCATCAGCGCGACGCCGGTCGGGGTGGCGATCTCCTTGCGGGTGTCGATCCCGAACGCCGGTGCGTTGCGCCGGGCCAGCAATCCGGCAACGGCCGGCGCCGGGGTGGGCAGTTCACCGTGGGCAGCGTGGACCGTTCCGCGGCTGACGGCGATCGGGCTGCAGACGATGCGATCGATGTCGAGTACCTCGAGCGCCGCGCACGAGCCGACGATGTCGACGATGGCGTCGACCGAGCCGACCTCGTGGAACTCGACGTCGAGCGGCGGCATGCGGTGCATCGCGCCCTCGATCTCGGCGAGCGCGTCGAAGGTCGCCAACGCCCGGGTACGGACCCGGTCGGGGAGATCCGCGGCAAGCAGGATGTCGCGGATGACACGGTACGGCCGGTGCCCGTAGCCGTGGGTGTGGCCCGGGTCGTGATCGTCGTCGTGGGAGTCGTCGTCGTGCGAATGATCGTCGACAACGACGAGGGCGTGGGTCGCCGCGACGCCGCAGCGGGTCACGGGCTCGAACATGAGCGCGTAGTCGTCGATGTGCAGCGCGGCGACGATGTCAGCGACGGCCACGGGATCCGCACCGGCATCGACGAGTGCTCCGAGCGTCATGTCGCCTGCTGTCCCGGCGAAGCAGTGGAACCATGCCGTTCTCATCGGGCCACTCTCATCGGGCCACCTTCACCGGGATGTCTTCACTTGAGCATCCTGGCCATCGCCGAGGCCGCGCCGAAGCCGTTGTCGATCCCGACGACGGTGATGCCGCTGGCGCACGAGGCGTGCATCGCCAGCAGCGCCGTCACGCCATCGAGGCCGCTGCCGTAGCCGACGCTGGTCGGCACTGCGACGATCGGTGCGCCGGTGAGCCCGCCGATCACGCTGGCGAGTGCGCCTTCCATCCCGGCGATCACCACGATCGCGTCGGCTGCGGTGACGTCGTCGATCCGGGCCAGCAGGCGGTGCAGACCGGCGACGCCGACGTCGCTGATGTGATCGGCGATGAAGCCGTGTGCGCCGAGGGTGATGAGGCACTCGTCGACCACCGGCTGGTCCGCTGTGCCTGCCGAGAGCACCAGCACCTGCGAGAACCGCCACGGCTGCGGCCGCCGCCAGAGCAGCGATGTGCCGCTCTGCTCGGCCGGGCCGTGGGCCAGCGTTGCCGCTTGGGTCTGCTCGAGCGTCGCCCGGGTCAGCAGCACCGGGTCGGTGCCGTGGGTGAGCAGCTCGCCCACGATCCGCACCACCTGTTCGGGTGATTTACCGGGACCGTAGACGGCTTCGGGCATTCCCTGACGCAGCGAGCGGTGGTGGTCGACGAGCGCGTCGCCGACATCGGCGAAGGGCAGCCGACGGAGCGTGGCCACGGCGTCATCGGGACTGGTGGCACCGCTTCGGACTTCACCGAGCAACTGACGGATGTCGGCCTCGTTCACGGCGAGCATGATACGGGCCCCGTGGCGGACTTCTGAGGCCCGATTGGTGTGTGGTTCTCACCGGCCTCTTACGCTCGTCGGTGAGACTGGGCGTGGAGGTGGGCAGACATGGGCAACGGTCATCGAATCCTGATCGCAGAGGACGAGCGCGCCGTGCGGGAGTCGTTGGCGCGCGCGCTCATCCTCGAGGGTTACGAGGTCACGGCCGTGTCCGACGGCGCGCAGGCGCTGGAGTCACTCCGCGCAGAGCCCGCAGACGTGCTGGTGCTCGACGTGATGATGCCCGTGGTCGACGGCCTCACCGCCTGTCGTGTACTGCGGAGCGAGAAGAACCGGGTGCCGATCCTGATGGTGACGGCGCGCACCGAGACGTCCGATCGCGTCGCCGGCCTCGACGCCGGCGCCGACGACTACCTCCCCAAACCATTCGCCCTCGCCGAGCTGCTCGCCCGTCTGCGGGCCCTGCTCCGCCGGACGCTGCCCGACGAGACGCCCGAATCGTCGCCACTGTCGGTCGGCGATCTACGCGTCGACTGCGGGGCGCGTCGGGTGTGGGTCGGCGACGCCGAGGTCGAGCTGTCCAAGACCGAGTTCGACCTGCTCGAGTTGCTGGTGCGCAACAGCGGTATCGTCCTCGATCAGTCGACGATCTACGAACGCATCTGGGGCTATGACTTCGGCCCGGACTCGAAGAACCTGGCCGTCTACATCGGATACCTACGCCGCAAGATCGACACCGAGGGGCGCCAGGCCCTGATCCACACGGTGCGCGGTGTGGGGTACACGGTCAGATCGAAATGAGCCTGCGCGCCAAACTCGCGCTCGTGCTGGCCTCGCTCGCCGCCCTCGCGGCGATGAGCGTCGGGTGGCTCAGCTACAGCGCGACCCGCGACCGGATGCTGTCCGAGATCGACAACACGCTGCGGTCCGCGAACGACGCGCGTGGTCCCCTGGTACCCGGCGACGGCAACTTCCCCGGTGAGGGCGGAACGGGAAGCGGACCGACTCCGATCGGTGGTCGGGGCGACGCCGGTGACACGCCACGGCCGTTCGGGATCGAGCAGTTCATGACCCAGATCCTCGACCGGGACGGGACGCGGCTGCGCGGCACGCTCGACGTTGCCTTCACCCCGGACGCCGACGAACTGCGCATCGCCGCCGACGGTCGGGGCGATGTGCTGCGCACGGTGACCGCGTCGGACAGCCACGAGTACCGGGTCTACAGCCGGGCCAACGATCGCGTCACCTACCAGATCGGGCGCGACGTGTCCGAGATGGAGCGGGTGCTCAGCGATCTCCGGACGCGAATCCTGCTCGTCGGCGGGATTGCCGTGGGGTCGGCGGCGATCGCCGGGTGGCTGTTCGCGAGGGGGTTGACGAAGTCGTTGCGTGCGCTCACGGCAGCGGCCGGCGAGGTGTCGACCACCGGCCGGCTCGACATCGACGTGTCGGCGAACGGTCGCGACGAGGTCGGCCGTCTGGGCATGGCGTTCTCGGCGATGCTCGGTGCGCTGGCGCGCTCACGCGAGGAGCAGCAGCGGCTCGTCCAGGACGCCGGCCACGAGTTGCGCACGCCGCTGACGAGTCTGCGCACCAACGTCGACGTGCTCCGTCGCCACCCGGGTCTGCCCGGCGACATCCGCGCTCGAGTCCTCGACGATCTCGACACCGAGGTCTCCGAGCTGTCGGCCCTCGTCGAGGAGGTCGTCGCAGTCGGTTCGGGCCGGACGTCCGACGAGCCCTCCCGGTCGATGCCGCTCGCCGACGCCGTGAACGCCGCAGCCGAACGCGTCGGGCGTCGTACGGGTCGGGTCATCGCCGTCGAGACCGACGCATCGATCGTCGTTGCCCAGCGGTCGCTGCTGGAGCGGGCGATCACCAACCTGCTCGACAACGCCGCCAAGTTCGACCGCACCGATGTCCCCATCGAGCTGTCGTCGCTGCGCGGCCGGATCGCGGTACGCGACCACGGACCGGGTATCGCCGCCGAAGACCTCGACCATGTCTTCGACCGGTTCTTCCGCGCCGTTGCTGCACGGTCGCAGCCCGGTTCGGGACTCGGGCTGTCGATCGTGACAGAGGTCGCCGGCGCACACGGCGGCTCCACGTTCGCCCAGAACCATCCTGACGGTGGAGCGATCGTCGGGTTCGTCCTGCCGGTGGTTGGTTCCTGATTCGCTCCGACACTCGGCCCCGGGACGAGTGAGGGCACCGAGGACCACAACCGATCAGTCGCCGCCGGGAGATGAGGTCACCCTGCGCATCTCGCGCCCGCGGTTGAGGTCCGAGCGCCAATGTGTCTCAGGGCCGACCCGCGGGCGCGAATTGCGCGCACGGGCTGGGCGGGTGTCAGGGCTCGACCGGTGGATGGGCGAGCGCGTAGGCATTCGCCGTCGCCAGTGCCGCCTTGGCGTCGGTGGCACGCGCCGTGCTGTCCGCGCCGCCGAACCCGGCATCGAGACCGATGACGGCCGCCGTCGACGCACCGGTCGCGGTGACGAGCACCTGGTCGGCGTTGAGCACGGCGCTGCTGCCGGCGTCGCCGGTGATGAGCAGGCTCGTCAGGTAGCCACTCGTACCCGACGTGACGATGGAGCACAGTGCTGCGAGCGGGGTATCGGTGGTGCCGGGGAACCAGGTCGGGTTCTGGGTCGCGATCGCCGTCGAGAGCCCGTTGGCGATCGTCGAGAGGTACGCGCTGTCGGTGACGGCGGCGCTCACAGTGGTCAGCTGGTCACCTGCCTGGTCGGCGTCGATCATGCTGATCATGTGGCCGACGTGCGTCGTGAGGAGGTCCTCGACCGCAGCCGCTGGAAGACCGCCGCCTGTGGCCGTCGAGAAGAAGCTGCCCGAGTCGTGGGCGTAGTCGGCGAGCGACTTCTCGGCTTCTCTGGCTGCGGCTTTGTCGTCCTGGCCCACTGCGACGGCGTAGTCGACGAGGAACTGGGTGTGCTGGGCCCACTGCTGGTTGAACGCGCGAGCCGCGACCGGGCCGTACGCGAGGCCGATCGTGGCGGTGAGGTCGGTCGTGTTCTGGGTCAGCTGATCGATCCAGATCTGCACGTCGCCGCGGTCGACGCGGGCGGCGCGCATCACCTCGACGAGGGTGACCCCGTGCCAGGCGAGCTGCTGATCGACCAGGTTGCGCAGCGCCTCGGCCGTGACCACCTGCCCGCGGGCGGGGTCGACCGGCGCGATGCCCGCTGCGGCATCGACGGTGAGGTCGAACACGTTGGGCACCACGAACGGTGCCACTGTGGCGGCATCGTTGCCGCAGGCCGAAACCGCGGCGAGCAGTCCGACTCCGACGATCATCAGACCGCGTGTGCCCAGATTGCGTGTGCGCAGCGCGATCATCGCGAGGCTCCTGACTGGACGAGTTGGAGATGTGGTGTCCGGGCAATGGGGGGATCAACGGGCTGAGCGGCCGGAGCGGCCTCGGGGGTTCGCGTCGCCTCGTACCATCGGCTGATCCAACCGGCCAGGAGGTCTGCCTTCATCGGCCTGGCGATCAGGTATCCCTGGGCATGGTCGCAACCGAGGCGCAGCAGTTCGGCGAGCGTCGCTTCGTCCTCGACCCCCTCGGCAACCACCGTCAGCCCGAGTTGGCGAGCGAGGTCGATGGTGCATCGCACCACCGCGGCAGCGCGGCTGTCGTTGAGCAGATCGAAGACGAACGACTGGTCGATCTTGAGTACATCGATCGGCAGCGTCGTGAGATAGCCGATCGAGGCATACCCCGTACCGAAGTCGTCGACGGACAGCTTGACGCCCATCGTGCGCAGCTGCAACAGGGACTCATTGGCCCGGTTGTGGTCGTCGAGCAGCGCGCTCTCGGTCAATTCCAGTTCGAGGGCCGAGGGTGGCAACCCGTGGCGGGCCAACGCCGCGCGCACGTTCTCGACCAGGTTCAGGTCGCCGAGAGTGCGTGCGGAGAGGTTGACGGCGACCGCCAGGTCGATGCCGGCACTGCGCCACTGTGCACACTGGGCGAGCGACAGGTCGAGCACGTGCCAGGTCAGCGGCCCGATCAGCTCGGTGTTCTCGATCATCGGCAAGAAGTCGTTCGGTGGCACCAGACCACGCTCGGGGTGCTGCCAGCGCACGAGCGCCTCGACCCCGCGCACTTCGCACGAGGCGATGTGCAGCTTGGGCTGGTACACCATGAAGACCTGGCCGGATTCCATCGCGTCGCGCAGCTCGACGGCCAGACCGAGGCGCTCCGGACTGTAGTGGTCGAACTCGGCCGAGTACATCCGCCGGCTCGTGCCGCTGCGCTTGGCCACGTACATCGCCACGTCGGCGTGTTGCAGCAGCGTGCTGCAATCGACTCCGTCGTTCGGTGAGACCGCGATGCCGATGCTCGCCCGCACGCTGACCTGGATGCCCTCGACACCGACGGGCGCCTCGAGGGCAACCTCGATCCGGTCGCACAGCAGCAGCGCGTCGTGGCCGTCGGCGATGTCGGTGGCCACGACGACGAACTCGTCACCGCCGACACGTGCGACGCACGCGACGCCCTCCAGCGCGGTCAAGCGCGTCGCGACCGCGACGAGGACCTCGTCGCCACTGTGATGTCCGAGCGTGTCGTTGATCTCCTTGAACCGGTCGAGGTCGAACAGAGCGAGCGCGACGTGGGTCCCGGCACGCCCGTCCGCGGACAGCAGGTCGGCGACGGTCGACTCGAGCAGTCGGCGGTTGGCGAGTCCCGTCAGCGCGTCGTGCATGGCCAGGAACTCGTTCTCGCGGGCCTGGCGGCGCAGCCGACGCGAAGCGCCGGCGACGAGGCGGAACAGGATCAGGTAGAGCACGACGAGCCCGATCGCGAGGACGATGAACATCTGCCGGGTGTCTTCGGCGATCGCGGCAGCGATGGGTGCGTACGGGAGGTAGATCTCGAAGGCTCCGATGACAGCGCCCTTGCTGTCGCTCGTGAACGCGCCCGTGGCATCCACACGCAGCGGGACGTAGACCGACAGCAGCTTGCCGAAGGACCGCTCCTCGAGCTCCTCGGTCGCCGTCAGGTTGCTCACCCGCGAGACCGTGTTGCCGGCGAACGCGTCGTCGAGGGCTTGCTCACCGGCGAACCAGCGACCGACCAGCCTCGGGTTGTCGCTGTAGACGATCCAGTGCTGGAGGTTCCAGATCTTGAGCCGGACGATGCTGTTCGCGGAGATGCTGGCCCGTAACGAGGCATCGAGGGTGGCTCTGGTCGTATCGGCGAGCGGGAGGAAGTCCTGGCGTAGGTCATCCGGCTGCAGCAGCGGCTGGATGCCGGCGGTGGCGATCAGTTCTGCGCTGTGGACCGCTTCGTGGAGCGTGCGCTGCCTGGCGGTGTTCTGGAGCCGGTTGCCGAGGGCGACGCCGACGGCGGCGAGCGACACGAAGCTCAGCAGTCCGAACTGGACGAGCAGGCTCGGTCGCCGCAGCAGGCGCGAACGATTCGTGGACATGGAGTGTTCATCGGCCGGGCGAGCACGGAGCGTGAACAATTTGGCGCCAGTCGTCGGAATTCCAACCGATTCTTGCAGTACAGATCCGGTGATCAGCCTCTTACCGAACTCTCACCGTCGCACGCGCCGGCTCATACCTTCGCGGCCGATTCTGATCGACATGAAACGACACAAGAAATTCGCAGTTGCAGGCATCACCGGAGCCATGCTCGTCGGAGCCGGAGCGGGAGTCGTCCTCAACCTCCCCGCCGGCGCCGGCGCCTCAGGCGCCTCCACCGTGGTAACTGCCGCCCCAGCCACCACCGACTCCGCCACCACGGACAGTACCGATACCCAGACGCCACCGGCCGACGGCACTGGCGAGGTGGGTCGCGGCGAGTTCTTGAAGACCCAGCTCGATGCGCTGGTCGCCGACGCGACCATCACCCAGGCCCAGGCCGACGCGATCCTCGCCAGCATCGAGAGCAGCCGACCGACGGCCGGCCCGGATGACGGTCCCGGTATGGGTGGCCAGCACGGCGGCGACCACGGCGGCGACCGCGGCGGTGACCACGGGATGGGTGGACCCGGGATGGGCGACGGGCGCGGACGCGGCCCCGGTGGCCCGCTCGGCGGCGGCATCGATGCCGCCGCGACGGCACTCGGGATCACGACCGACGAACTGAAGACCGAGCTCGAGGGGGGCAAGACCATTGCCGATGTCGCCACCGACAAGGGTGTCGACGTCCAGACCGTCATCGACGCGATCGTTGCGTCCGAGACCGCCGAGTTGACCGAGCGGGTGACCGACGCTGTCAACGGCGTCAAGCCGACGCCGCCGGTTGCGCCCGACGGCACCGCCACCAACGCCCCGCCCGCCGAGGACACCACACCGACCACGACCGGCTAATCTGCACCGGCCTGATCAGGGCGGGTCATGGCCCGCCGCAACATCACCGAATCGAACGACCCGGGTCATCCAGGGGCCCGGGTCGCTTCGTACCATCGGCCATGGTGAGCACGAACACGTTCCATCGCGCCGAGTGCGATACAACGTGGCGGTGAGTGTGCTCACCCATCCCGTGCAACGGCGGTCGCTGACGGTCAGCGCGATCGTGGGCGTTGCGGTGACGCTGACCATCACCGCGCCACTGTGGCTGCCGGTCGCACTGGTGATCGACGGGGTGCGGCTGCGGTTCCGGTTCCCACTCGCCCGGCTGCTCGCCTTCGCGGTCTGCTGGTCGTGGTTGGAGACCGCCGGTGTCACCGCGGCGTTCGGTTTGTGGCTGACCGGCCGGCGTCGCGACACCCGCCTGCATTACGCCCTGCAGCGGTGGTGGGCCGAGCACCTGTTGGCCTCGTTGCGGCGCACATGCGGGATCACGCTCGAGACGCAGAACGTCGAAGCTCTCATCCCCGGACCGGTCGTGCTCCTGGTCCGTCACGCCAGCCTGGCGGATTCCCTGGTCTCGGCGCACGTCGTCGTCAACATCGCCGGGATGCAACCGCGATTCGTGCTCAAGCGCGAGTTGCTCGTCGATCCATGTCTCGACATCGTCGGGGCGCGGGTCCCGAACTACTTCCTCGACCGGGGCGCGAACGACTCGGCGCCCGAACTGGCCGCGATCGGTGCGCTCGTGCGCGACATGGGCCCGCTCGACGTCGGCATCATCTTCCCGGAGGGCACGCGGGCCAATCCGCGCAAGCGTTCGTCGGCGCTGGAGAGGATCGCCGAACGTGATCCCGGCCGAGCCGAACGGCTCCGCGAGCTGCGCCACCTGTTGCCGCCGCGTCCCAGCGGCGCGCAGGCAATGGTGGCCGGCGCTCCGACGGCTGACGTCGTCCTGGCCTGGCACGTCGGGTTCGAGGGGCTGGACACCTTCGCGGGCATCCTGGGCGCGCTCGGCCGCCGCCTCGAGCCGATCCGGTTCGTCGCCCGGCGAGTGCCCGCGTCGGAAGTTCCCCACGATCACACGTTCGCGGAGTGGCTCGACCGACAATGGGTGCAGATGGATGCCGAGGTCGACATGGCGCTGGCAACCCGACACGAGGGGAAGTAGGCAATGGGGCACGCTCTACTGGTCGCCGCGATCTCGATCCTGGTGCTGATGCTGGTCACCTGGGGGATCAGCCTGGCCGTGCACAACGCCTCGATCGTCGACATCGTCTGGGGCCTCGGCTTCGTCGTCGTTGCCTGGACCGTTCGGCTCAGCACCGACCAGGGCGACTCCGCTCGGCAGTGGCTGCTCGTTGCGATGACCACGATCTGGGGGCTGCGCCTGGCGATCCACCTGTTCGTGCGTAACCACGGCAACGGCGAGGACTTCCGGTACGTCAGGATGCGCAAGCACTACGGACCGCGTTTCGGGCTGATCAGCCTCGCCACCGTGTTTGGTCTGCAGGGTGTCTTGATGTTCGTCGTGTCGCTGCCGGTGCAACTCGGCCAGGCCGACGCCACACCATCGATCGGGGCGATCGGCATCCTCGGCATCGTCGTCTGGGCGGTCGGGATGTTCTTCGAGACCGTCGGCGACCTCCAGCTCACGGCGTTCAAGAAGGATCCCGCCAACACGGGCAAGGTGATGAACCTCGGCCTGTGGCGCTACACCCGTCACCCCAACTACTTCGGTGACGCATGCGTGTGGTGGGGGATCGGCATCGTCGCGGCCGAGACCGGAGCCGGCGCATGGGGTCTGATCGGTTCGGCGCTGATGACGTTCCTGCTGCGTCGGGTGTCCGGCGTGACCCTGCTCGAGAAGTCGCTCGTCAAGCGGCGCGAGGGCTATGCCGAGTACGTCGCGACGACGAGCCCGTTCGTGCCTCGGCCACCGAGGGCGAGTGTCTAGCCCAGTTCAGAGGCTGACCGTGAGTCATCCAGTTCAGCAGATTGCGAAGTCGGTGACGCCGAACGTGACGGTGTCGCCACTCGGCTCGGTGCGGGTCACGAAGGAAATGCCGACCGTGCGCCACATCGAGTTCTTGATGTTGGCCATGTGCGGCGCCGATGCAAACCACGCGTCGAGGATCAACTGGATCGACGTCCCGCTGGAATAGGCGATGATCTCGCCGCTCGCGCAGCCGAGTGCGGCATCGCGAGCCGCCTCGTTGGAATGGATCAGGCTGGTCGTACCGACCTCGGCGAGGTGCAGCGCGTAGGCGCAGGCGTAGGCCTGGACCTCGGCGCGGATCGTCATCGGCGTGGCGCCGACGGCGGAGCGCTTCGCGTTCAACTCCTGCAGCGGGACGGCACTGCCATCGGTGCACCTCGAATAGGTCACCACATTCGAGGGCGGCGTGGCGACCGGTGCGATGTTCTCGGGTGCTGGCAGCGTCGCAGTGGCCGCCGGTCCGGAGAACCAACCCTCGAGGTCGACGAGGGCGTGGGTGCGTGACTGGCTGTACAAGGTGATGCCGCGGTCAGAGACCTGAATGATCGCGAAGTTGGCGACGTCTCCGGTGCCGGTCGAGTTCACGGTCGACGTCGGCGGACTCGCCGTACCGGCGGCGAAGGCCGTGACGTAGCCCGGGTCGCCGACGACCGAGGTGACGTTGACAGCGATTGCACCGCCGCGACCAACGGGCAATTCGATGCCGCCGGCGGGGTAGAGCGGAATTCCGTTGCCGAGCGGACTCGTGCCGCAGGTGTCGAGGAGGCGAGTGGGGTCGTACGCCGTGAACAGGCCGTCGGTGCCTGCTGGCGCCGAGGCGCCGGTGAAGTAGCCGAGCACGTCGACGACGAGGTGTCCGCCGCCCGACGTCAGCAGTGACAGCCCGGTCGCCGAAACGGGGAGGATGCCGGCCGCAGCGCGTGTCTGGTCGGGCCCGTCGACGTTGAGGATGGATGCTTCGGGCATCGGCCGGCCACCGGGGGCGGCGCTGACGTAGCCCGGGCTCAGCGACTGGGTGATGGTCACGTTGGCGGCGATCGCGACTGCGTCAGCAGGCACCCCTCCTGGCAACGGCAGGCTGATCACGGTGCCGGCGCCGACCATCCCGGAGAGGCGCGAATCGAACGTCCGCTGCGGGGGCATCGCCACGAAACGCCCGGATCGAGCGCTGGTGGCCGGTACGAATGCTCCGATGACATCGACCACGACCGGGGACGGGACCGAGGTGAAGACCCGGAACGCGCCCTGGGCATCGAGCGGCACGATCGCCCCGTTGGCGCGCACCTGGCGTGCCGAGAAGTTGACGTTCGACGAGGTGGGACGCGGGTGATCAGCCGGCCACGCCGTCAGGAACCCGCTCGCACCCGGCGCGACGGCGGTCAGCGTCACCGAGACCGACGTGGCCTCGGCGGGAACACCGCACCGGCCTCGGGTTGCGACCTGGAGCGTGAGAGCGTCCACGGGATCGACGCCGAGGGACTGTCGGGTGTCGACGAGACGGCACGGCTGTACGGCGACGAATGCGGACGAGCCCCCGAGCGCAGCGGCGTCCACTCGTCCAGCGGCCGACGGGGCGACCACGGTGACGCACGAGGCCAGCGCTGCGACCGTGACGGCGAGCGTATGACGTGCCGGGCGGCGGCTCAACGAACCGGGAGCGCCGGGCGAGCCGGTGTTGCGAGGAGGTCCGTGCGGGTGCCGATCGCGAACTGGGGTGACAGCGCCGGGTCGATGGTGCGCAGCGCGGTGACGAGTTGTTCGTGGGGAATGGACACGCACCCTGACGTCGGCCTGGGGACCGCGCCGGCGTCGTACGTGGTGCGGTGCAAGAAGATCGCCGAAGCGTACGGGATCTCGCCGGCCGCGTCACCGCTGACGTTCGGCTCGGTGTTCGCGCCGATCAGCACTGCGTGCTCGTAGGCCTGCACGTTCGTGGCCAGCAGTTCGTCGTCACCGGCGCAGGCCTTGGTGTCGATCCGCCAGTGCCCGTAGCCGGGTGTGTTCGGGTTCGCGCCGTAGCAGTCACCGGATTGGATCCGCCGGTACGGGCCGAGGGCGCCGGGGTCGGAACTGTTGCCGAAGAACGTGATCGGGCCTTGCGGCGTGCTGACGATGCCGAGTGCGAAGATGCCGCCGGGCGTCGTTCCGTCACCGCTGCGGCGCTGGAGGTAGGGCCGCACGCCCTGCCGTCCGACCTGAGCGACCGTCCGTTCGAGGGTGCACGCCCAGCGACCGGCCTGCACTGTGGCGATCGCCAGCGTTCCGGCCGTGGCGGTGCTGGACGCAACGACGACGATGATCCATTGACCGACCGGCGGGTTGCTCGCGACGAGTCGCTGGAGCACGTCGACATCGCAACCCATGAGCCTCGCGGCATCGATCACCGGGCCGGCCGGCCCAGGTCCGAGCTGCTCCGGCGCACCAGCGAGGGCGGGCGCCGACGCGACTGCAGCTCGGTCGATACCTGCCACTGCCGGAGCCGCAGCGGCGCCGGCGGTCGTGCCGAGCACGAGGCAGGTGAGGGCGAGTGCGCCGGTGGCGCGACACCACGGTCGAGCCCCGGGGCGTCCGGGGCGGGGCCGTTGGAGCACGCCAAAACTGTAACAGTTTCGTCATCTCGGCGCGCGGCGGCCCGGCCGGCGAGCGCGGTTCGCCGTGATCCGGCGGCTCATCCAGACCACGTTGGCCGGGATGAAGAACGCGCGCGCTGACAGCGACGATTCGCTCCACGGGTGCTTGGAGATCGGCGCTCGCCAGGCGAACATGCGATACACGAGGAACACCACGATCAGGACGTGCATCGCGATCATCGCCCACGGGTAGCCGTCGTTGCCGAACGCACTCGTGGCGACGGAGACGAGCGGGGGACCGACGAGCGCGCCGGCGCCGTAGAGCAGTACGAGCTGTGACGCTGCACCGCTGACGTGCTCCGGGTCGACCCAGTCGTTGGTGTACGCCGAGGCGATCGAGTACAGCGGGAAGCTCGCGCCGCCGAGCAGCGCCATCGCGAGCAAGCCCTTCCACCCCGCGGCTCCACCGATGAGAAGGAAGACGGATGCTCCGACCGCAGTGCACGCGGCGACCACGCCGACGAAACGCCGATCGATCTCGTCCGATGCCGACGAGATCGGGTACTGCGCGATCACGCCACCGACCGCGGTGGCAGCGATGAACCGACCGGCTTCGCTCGGCGACAGCCCGACGCGGGTGGCGTACACGACACCCATCGCGACGAGGGCGCCGTGGGCCACTCCAACGAGCACACACGTGCCGACGCCGGTCGGGACCTGCCTGGCCAGCTGGCGCAGCGGCAGCTTCAGCGAGCGCACGATCGGCGGTGGTACGGCGTCTTCGGACAGTGACACGGGCACGACCGCCAGCGAGGTCAGCATCGCCGCAACGGCGAACGCCGTCACGGTCTTCGGATCGACCGGACCGACCAGCACCTGGCCGATGCCGAACGCGCCGCTCGTGACCACCATGTAGACGGCCATGAGACGGCCACGGTTCTGGTTCGACGCGAGCTGGTTCAGCCAGGATTCGGCCACCACGTACAGCCCGGCGATGCACATTCCGCTGACGAAACGCATTGCCATCCAGGCCGGGGCGCTGTCGGTGAGGCCGACGATGATCATCGTTGCGGACAGCATGGACGCCAGCGCGGCGTAGACGCGGATGTGCCCGACGCCGGCCAGCGCGCCGAGCGTGAGACGCGAGCCGGCGAGGAATCCGCCGTAGTACGCGGCGCCGATCACGCCGATCACCCAGTCGGCGAATCCGTTCAGCTGGCCGCGGACGCCGACGACAGTGGCGAACAACCCGACCCCGACGAGCAGGATGCCGAGGCCGACGAACAGCCCCCAGGTCGCCCAGGCGATGGACGTGGACGGCGTCGATCCGAGCGAGGGCCCGCAGTCGATGGTGTCGATGGTCGGCCAGTCGGTCGGATCGTCGGTCGGATGTTCGGTCGGACGGTCGGCCGGGGAATCGGCCGGGGCGCCGGCCTCTGTGTTCACGGGCCGAGCGTACGACGCGTCAGACTCACGGCATGACACCTGAACAGATTGTCGACGAGTTCATCCGCCGTGTGGTCGCGATCGATCTCGACGGGGCGTGCGAACTGGTCGGCGAGGACCTCGAGTACGACAACGTGCCGATGGGCAAGAACCATGGCCCGGACGAGCTGAAGGCCTTCCTCGGGATGATGGTCGGCGGGGTCGCCGAGGTGCAGTTCGTGATCCACCGCCAGATCGCGTCGGCCAACACGGTGATGAACGAGCGCACCGACCGGTTCCGCATCGGCGATCAGTGGATCGACCTGCCCGTCGCCGGTGTCTTCGAGGTCGACGACGACGGCAAGATCGTGCTCTGGCGCGACTATTTCGACATGGCCACGTTCACCGACCAGATGACCAAGATCAGCGCAGGCTGAGCTGATGATCACCACCGACCTGCGCGGCGTCGGACGGCGGTGCTCGAAGAGGACATCCGGTCCGAGGTCGGGACATTTCGCGCCCTCGGTCGCTCAACGTCC
>JANXUX010000004.1 GCA_025351965.1 Actinomycetes bacterium
ACCGGAGCCGGCACCACGAGCGTCCCCGCCTCAGCCGTCGCCGTCGCGCTGAACGTCACCGTGACCCAGCCCACCGCCGCCGGGTATCTCACGGTGTGGCAATGCGGGTCACCTCAGCCGCTGGCCTCGAACCTCAACTACACCGCCGGCGAGAACATCCCCAACCTCGTGATCGCCAAGCTCGGCACGGGCGGCACGGTGTGCATCGCCGGGCAAGCGACGACGCACATCGTGGCCGACGTCAACGGCTGGTTCGCCCCATCACCGGCGTACTCACCGGTGGCCCCGGAGCGGCTGCTCGACACCCGCACCGGCGTGGGCGCGCCTGCGGGCAAGCTCGTCGGCGCCAGTGTGCTGACCCTGCAGGTGACGGGTGCCGGCACCACCAACGTCCCGACGGGCGCGAGTGGCGTCGCCCTCAACATCACGGTCACCGAGCCCGACGCTGCCGGCTACCTGACGGTCTGGCCCTGCGATCAGCCGCAGCCGCTCGCGTCGAACCTCAACTACGCCGCGGGTGAAACGATCCCGAACCTGGTCGTCGCCAAGCTCAGCGCGGCCGGGACGGTGTGCATCATCGGTCAGGCGACCACGCATGTCGTGGCCGACGTCAACGGCTGGTTCTCGGCCAGCGCGTCGTACGCGCCCGTGACCCCGGAGCGCCTCCTCGACACCCGGATCGCTGTCGGTGCGGCGGCGGGTCCGCTCGCCGCAGGGAGCACCCTCACGCTCCAGGTGACCGGCGCGGGATCGACGCACGTGCCCGCATCGGCGACGGCCGCCGCGATCAACATCACCGTCACCAACCCCGACGCCGACGGGTTCCTGACGGTGTGGCCGTGCGGCTCACCGCAGCCGCTGGCCTCGAACCTCAACTACCGCAGGGGTGAGACGATCCCCAACCTGGTCCTCGCCACACTCGGTACGGGTGGCACGATCTGCATCGCCGGCCAGGCAACCACCGACATCGTCGCCGACATCAACGGCTGGTTCACGGGCGCGGTGCCGGGCTGACGCGCTCGGTCCGATGTCGATCAGGATCTGATCCGTCCCTGATGCGTTCTTGACGCGTCCTTGATCGACCGACGCGGACGATGGTGGGGCGCCACCGACATCCGGTCGCCGGCGCACCGAGACAAGGACACCGACGTCATGATCACCACCACTCCCCGCCGTTCACGCCGCCTGCTGCTCTGTGGGGCGATCGCCCTCACCGGGCTCGGGTTGACCAGCTTCACGGTGGCCGATGCCGCCGCACCCGCCGCGACGCCGGTCCGTTCCGTCGCCGTCGCTGCTGACGACGCGGCCACCGACGACACGGCCACCGACGACACGGCCACCGATGACACGGCCACCGATGACACGGCTTGGGCAGACGAGAACACCGACTGGGTCGCCGAGTCGAACGTCGAGCAGGATCAGCTCGCGGCCTACCTCACCGATCACGGCATCGCCTACACGGTCGAGCAGGACGGCGACGACAACGGTTCGTCCTGGCGCTGGGTCGACGTGGACTACAGCGATCAGGCGGCCAGTGACGCGGTCGACGACTTCTATTGGTCGCTGTACCCGGTGGCGCAGTCCGAGATCGATGCCGAGAACGCTGACACTGACGCGCTCGGTTCCTACCTCGAGGCGCACGGTATCGCCGTCACGACCAGCACGGATCGCCACGGCTTCCACACCGTCGACTGGAACGTCGATGATCCGGCGGCCGAAAGCGCGGTCGAGGACTATTACTGGGAGCTGTACCCGACGAGCCCGGAGGACATCGCTGCGATCAACACCGAGGCCGAAAGCGAAGTCGCCTACCTCACGGCGAACGGGTTCACGGCCTCGATCGAAACGGATCGCCACGGCATCGAGTCGTCGGTGTTCGACGACAACGATGACGCCGTCTGGGCGGCCCTCGACACCTATTGGTCAAGCGACTCGTACTGGTCGAACGATGCCTCGTCGACGGACTCCTCCGGGTCGACGGACTCCTCAGGATCGACGTCGTCCGGCGATTGATCCGACGGTGGGGATGATCTGGGTCGATCTGCGTGATCGCTACCGGGGGAGCGTGCCGCGTGCGCGCAGCACGCTCTCCTATGGTGGCCGGACGCGACGAGAGGGAGAGATGGCGCGCATCATTGTCGCCGAAGACGATCACAAGCAGGCCGAGCTGCTGCGCAGCTACCTCGAGCGCGACGGCCACTCGGTGGTGCTGACCTACGACGGCCACAGCGCTCTGGCCGAACTGCGCGCCAGGCGCCCGGACCTCGTGCTGCTCGACGTGATGCTGCCCGGCATGGATGGATTCGAGATCTGTCAGGCAATTCGTGCCGAGCGCCTTGCGACAGCGGTGATCATGGTGACAGCCCGCGTCGGCGAGGACGATCAGATCTCCGGACTCGACTACGGAGCCGACGACTATGTCACCAAGCCGTACAGCCTGCGTCAGCTGATGGCTCGGATCCGCGCAGTGCTGCGCCGCACCGGTGCGGGCGACGAACAACCAACGACGACCATCGACGGGCTGCAGATCGATCACGAACGCTGCCAGGTGCGTGTCGACGGCACCGCGATCGAACTGACGCCACGCGAAATGTCGATCCTCGAGGCTCTCGCCGCAAAGCCGGGACGGGTCTTCACTCGCAGGCAGTTGCTGGCCGAGGCCGCCGGGTTCGACCACTACGCACTCGAGCGCACGGTGGACATGCATGTCGTCAACCTCCGCCGCAAGATCGAACCGAACCCGGCGGAGCCGCGCTACGTGCTGACGGTGAAGGGTCGCGGCTACAAGCTCGTCGAAGGGACCGGATGAAGCTGCGCCGGGTGTACAGCGTGCGCACCCGCGTCATCGCCCTGACTGTCGGCGTCGCTGTCGTCGCGATCGCCGCGACCGCGTGGCTGGCGACGCGCGCGGCGGAGCAGGCGATCCGGTCGCGGGCCGAGCAATCGCTGGAGACCAACGTCGGCATCTACCAAGCACTCGTCGACTACGGATCGAGCCACCAGACGTGGGACGGCGTCGGCCCGCTGGTCGACGAACTGCAGCAGAAGACGAACCGTCGCGTCGCGATCACCGACGAGCGCGGACGCATCATCGCCGACTCGGACCTCGTCGACCGCGGCGCCTCGCGGCCTCTGCCGCGGATGGCGACCGCACGGGTCGACGCCATCAACCCATCCATCGGTGGGTACGACGAGCTCGTCCCCCAGAACACGATCGCGTCGAACGCGCTCGAGACCGCCGAGCGATGCCTCGCCGACCGCGGCGTACCGTACACGGTCGACACCTACGAGGACGCCTACCCGGTACCCGGCGAGGATCTCACCGAGCAGCAGTACAGCGACTTCAACACCTGCACCGATCCGCTCAGCGGCTATCCGGCCGGATACACCGAGGAGATCAACGCCGACGTCGTGGAATGCGTGACGAAGGCCGGCTACACCCCGGTCCGCGCGTACGGCACGATCGATGTCACCGAACAGAGCGACGCCGCGTACGCGGCGTTGGACCAGTGCCAGACCGATGCGTCGAACAGCCGCATCGCCCCGCCGGTCATGCTCTACCTCGGGACGCGTGACGAAGCGACCGGCCCGTTCGACGGCTCGACGCTCGCCACCACGCTGCCGCTGATGCTTGCGCTCATCGTGTTCGGTACCGCTGCGGCGTGGCTCTTGGCGCGACGCCTGACCCGCCCATTGCGCCGGCTCACATCGGCGGCCGACGCGCTCGCGTCCGGCGATCTGAGCCAACGGGTCGACGTCACCGGCGAGGACGAGATCGGCGTGCTGTCCAACGCCTTCAACTCGCTGGCGTCGTCGTTGGAGCGCAACGAGCAGCTGCGCCGGCAGATGGTCAGCGACATCGCCCATGAGCTGCGCAACCCGCTGCTCACGATCAACGGCACGCTCGAAGCGATCGAGGACGGCCTGTACGAGCCGTCACCGACGGTCATTGCCTCGTTGATGGAGGAGACCGAGCATCTGTCTCGTCTCGTCCTCGATCTTCAGGATCTGTCGGTGGCTGATTCCGGCGGGCTCCGCATCGCTCTGCGCGCCGGTGATCTGGTCGAGGTCGCCAACTCGGTGATCGACGCGTATCGTCCGGTCGCCGAACGGGCGACCGTGACGCTCGGTCTCGTCGTCGAGCAATCGGTCCCGGTGCGCATCGATCCGTCGCGTATGCGCCAGATCGTCGGCAACCTCGTCGGCAATGCGCTCCGGCACACGCCGGCCGGTGGTCACGTGACGGTCCACGTCCGCGCCGATGGGATCGACGTCGCGGACGACGGCGACGGCATCGCCGCCGAGGACCTCCCCAACGTGTTCGAGCGCTTCTGGCGCAGTGACCTCTCGCGCACCCGCGCCACCGGCGGCGCAGGGCTGGGCCTCGCGATCGCAACCGAACTCGTCAAGGCCCACGGTGCCACGTTGACCGTCGCCTCGACTCTGGGCCTGGGAACCACGTTCACGGTCGCAGGCCTGCAGCCGGCAACGTGATCCGACGACGTGCTCGTTCATACTTCTGATTCACCGCAAACGTCAGACTTCGGCGGCCTTGTCGGTGACACAGACGCTCTGTGTCACGGGTCGCAGCGCAACGTCAGCAGTACCGACGCACCGTCGCGTACGGGTTGACCGCAGCGCCGCCGCCCGGGTAGATCCCGAAGTGCAGATGGTTGGCCGTCGTATCGCCGGTGTGGCCGACGTAGCCGATGACCTCACCCTGCGCGACCACTCGCGATCCGCCTTCCCACGCGCTGAGGTGGGCGTAGTAGTAGCGGTTGCCGTCGTTGCCGGCGAGCGAGATCACGTTGCCGCCGAGACCGTTCGTCTTGAAGTTCGCGTACCCGGCCACCACCGCAACGAGCGGCGTGCCGAACGGACTCATCAGGTCGGTCCCTTCGTGGCGGCGGCCACCCGAACGCGCAGCACCCCATGTGTCACCGAACGCATTGGGCCCAGCGACCGGGCACACGAACGACGCGACCGACACCACAGGGTCGGGTTCGGCTGCAGCTGCAGCGGCCACAGCGGCGTCCCAGGCGGCCCTGTCGCTGCTGCTGTCCCCGGTGGCGGAGTCGTCGGGGGATGCCGTCGGTGTCGCGACCGAGGGCGCAGGAGACGACGGCAGGAGCGGCGCAGCCGGTGCGTCGTTGGACGAGGTTGCACCGGGATTCCGGGTGGCGGCGATCGTCGGCTTCGCGTTCGGGGACGTCGCCGAGACGGCGCCGGTCTGGTCCGCCGTCAACGCCGCTGATGCCTTCGCCGCCTTGGCCTGAGCATCGGCCCGGGCTCGTTCGTCCTTGGCCTTCTGTTTGGCGACGGCCGTGGCATACGCCGCTTTGGCCTCGGCATCGACCAGCGTCGCCTTCAACGCCTCGAGCTGGGCCAGCTGCCCAGCGATCTGGTCCTGCTGCTCGGCCATCGATGTGACGAGCCGTTCGTTCTCGGACTGCAGTGCCAGCAGCGTGTTCTGCGCCGCAACCAGGTCGGCCTGGGCGGTCTCGACTTCATCGAGCGACGTCGCGCCGGCGTCGTAGGCGGCCGCCGCCAGGGCGTCGGTCTGCAGCTGCTCGATCGGGCTGCCGAACAACAGGCCGCCCGAGCTGCCGCTTCCGCTCATGAAGCGGTTGATCGCGATCGTGGCCAACTGGTCCTGGAGCTGGCCGAACTGGGCCGACTTCGCCTCGACCTGGGTCTGCGCGGTGATGATCTGCGCGTTGAGATCCTCGTGGACGATCTCGGCCTGAGCCAGTGCACCAGCGGTCCGGTCGGCCTTGCTCTGCAGCCGGACGATCTCGTTGGCGACGTCTTGCGACGTCTGGCTCGAATCCGCGCTCGCGGTCGCGGCAGGCACGAGGAAGGCCAGCGTGACCACGATCGCGCCGAGGCGTCGCAGCATCCGTCGGGGACCCACTTCCCCGTTGCGGTGGTTCAGTTGCATGAAGAGCTAGGAGAATAGCGGTCTCAACGTGAGGTTGAACAGGCGCGCGGGGGACAAACCTCGACTGTGGGGTGAGACTTTGCTCAGCACACCTCGACCACGAAGCTGACGACGGTGGTCGCACTGCCACCGACGTTGAGGGTCGCGAAGCGCTCAGCGCCCTCGATCTGGTAGTCGCCGGCCCGGCCCGTCACCTGCTTGGCGGCGTCCCAGAGCATCCGCACACCGGTCGCGCCGACAGGGTGGCCCAGCCCGATCAGGCCACCGCTCGGGTTGATCGGCAGGTCGCCGTCATGGGCGATGGTGCCGTCCTCGATCGCTTTCCAGCTCTCGCCCGGCGCGGTGATGCCGAAGTGATCGATGGCCATGTACTCGGTCATCGAGAAGCAGTCGTGGGTCTCGATGCCGTCGACGCCGTGCACGTCCCCGACGCCGGCCCGAGCGAACGCGTCGGTGATTGCGTGGCGAAGATGCGGCAGCACGAACGCCTCGCCGGCGCTGTGGTCGATCTTGGCCGCAAAGCTCAGCGACGCAGTGCGATGGCCCCAGCCCGTGATCCGGGCGAGGTCGTCGATGGCCAGCCCGTGGCGACGGCAATGGGACTCGGCGAACGACCGCGACGCCAGCACGACGCCGGCCCCACCGTCGGTGACCTGCCCGCAGTCCTGGCGGCGGACCCTGCCCTCGATGATCGGATTGGCATGGTCGTCCTCGGTGAAGCTGCGCTCGTCGAAGGACCACGCTCGGGTGTGCGCGTTCGGGTTACGCTTGCCGTTCTCGAGGTTGATCCGCGCAATCGCGGCGAGGTGCTCGTACTGCACGCCGTAGCGCTCGTCGTAGACGTCGATCAGCCGGTCGAACATGAACGGCCACATGTACTTCGCGTCGTGGCCCTCGTGCCCGATCCACGCCGCCGCGCCGAGGTACTGCGCGGCGGTGTCACCGGGGACGTTGCGCTGCTGCTCGACTCCGATCACGAGCGCTGAGTCGTAGCGGCCGGCCTCGATCTCGGCCATCGCGGCGAGGACGGCGATGCTGCCCGACGCGCAAGCAGCCTCGTGCCGAGACGCCGGGATCCCCCACAGGGCATGGTCCATCGTGGCCGGCATCGCCCCGAGCTGACCCTGGCCGGTGAACAGCTGCCCGAACGCGTTGCCGACGTGGATGGTGCCGATCTCGGCGGCATCGACCTGCGCATCGGCGAGGGTCACGCGGACCACTTCGGCGACGAGATCGCTGATCCCCAGTCCTTCACGGGCGAGGTTGCGGGCGAAGTCGGTCTGGGCGCCGCCGAGCACGAACACATCGGGCGTGGCGGCCATGTCAGGCGAACGAGCCGGTGGAGAGGTACATCGTCATGTCCCCATCTTTCACCACAATCGTCGGTAACGTGAGCGGCACATCATGCGTGAAATGACTCGGGAGCTCGAGTCGGCTACGTGGGCGGTCGCCGAGGGGCGAGCCACCGCGGAGCAACTCGCTCTGTTCCAATCCGAACCTGACTCGTCGCGGGGAATGCTGCAGCGACTGATCGACGACACCGAGGACAACCTCGCGTCCGTACGCGGGTTGCCGGGTGACGAGCGCGAGCAGGTCGTTGCCGATTTCGAGGAGGAGCTCGCCAAGCTCGTGGCGATCCTGAATTCGCTGACGCCGGCCGCAGGCGTCGTCGCCGAGGCCCAGGAGATCGTCGGTGAGGTCATCGGCGAGGTGCGCCTGCAGGCCTCATGGGACGACGGCAACGTCGTCGTCTGGGCCGCCGGCCCGGGCACCCCGGCTGCCAGCAATGACGAGCTCGCCGACCGGTTGCAGGCCATTGGTGGGCCGATGCTCGGCTGGATGATGCACCCGAGCGTGTTGTTGCCGTCAGGTGTGCGCGCCGATGCATCGGCCATCCCGGTCAAAGAGGCGCTCGGTTGGCTCATTGCCGTTGCCGGCGGTCTCGGTCGTACCGGTGTCGGCCAGAGCGTCGTCTGGCTCGGCAGGGTCGCGCTCGAAGGTGTGCGGCTCGTCGCCCAGGGCGCGGTCGTGCCCGCGCTGCGGTTCGACAAGCGGGCCCAGGGTCGTGTCGTCGATGCCGGTGTGCGCTGGATTCCGGCGCTGGTCGACGATGCCCGGCTCAAGCCGCTGACGGCCTCGATGCCCGGCCCGGTCGCGACCATGTCGACCGCCGATGCCCGGGCGATCACGCTCGCCGTGCTCGGCGCCGTGGTCGAGGCGATCGTCAGCGAGGCAGCGATCCGCTTGGAGCTGCCGGCACCGCCGCCCACGATCAACAACGCCGCACAGCTCGCCGAAACGTTCACGACACGGCTCAACGGCTCACCGTTCGTCGCACCAACCGTGCCGGCCAGCGATCTCGCTCGCCGGCTCAGCGGCTGGTCGGGTTCGGTCACGTCGTTCTCGCGCCCGCAGCTCATCGTGCAGCTGGACCCGCCGGACACCGGCAACGCCTGGCACCTGTCCGTGTTGGGTCCGGGGGCCAAGGGCAAGCCGATGCCGATCGAGGTCGCCCTCGGTGACAGCCGCGACACCAAGCAACTGGCCGATGAGCTGGCCCGCCTCGAGCGAGCGTTCCCGCTGTTGCGCCGTGCCGGCGAGCTGCGCCGTGGCCAGGTCGTGCTCAGCCAATCCGAGGCGTGGGAGCTGATGACCGTCACCGGTGCGCAGTTGACCGCGGCCGGTTTCGAGATCCGCGTGCCGGCGCTGTCGCGTCGCAAACCCACCCCGTCGCTGCGGTTGTTCGCCGACATCTCCGGCGATTCCGTGGTCGGCGCACACCAGCTCGCGAACGTGCGTTGGTCGGTGCTGTTCGACGACGTCGAGCTGACCGCAGCCGAGATCACCCGCCTGGCCACCGAGGCCCGTCCGCTCGTTCGCTCCCACGGTAAGTGGGTCGAGCTCGACCGGGTCGACCTCAAAGAAGCGGCTGCTGCGCTCGCCGAACGCGCTGGAACCAAGCAACTCACCGGCGCCGAGATCCTCCGCCACGGCATCGGCCTCGAGGGCTCGCCCCTCGCCGGTGGCATCTCGATCGACGGCAGCGGCTGGGCGACCGAGCTGTTCCAGCGGGCTCGCGAAGTCTCCACCGAGCCGGTCACCCGTCCCGATGGGTTCGAGGGCGAACTGCGTAGTTACCAGGCCCAGGCCCTGGCCTGGCTCGGGTTCCTCGACGCCGCCGAGCTGGGCGGCTGCCTGGCGCTCGACATGGGCCTCGGCAAGACACCGACCGTGCTCGCCCACCTCGCCCGTACACCCGGTAATGGTCCGGTGCTCGTGGTCGCACCGCCCGCCGTCGTCGGCAACTGGGCACGTGAGGCGGCGCGGTTCGCTCCAGGCCTCAGGGTGCTCGTCCACCATGGCGCGTCACGGTCCGACGAGGCCCGGCTCGATGCAGAGATCGCCCGCCACGATGTGGTGATCACCACCTACGGCACGGCCGTTCGCGACATCGACGAGCTGTCCAAGCAGCAGTGGCACCGTCTCGTCCTGGACGAGGCGCAAGCCATCAAGAACCCGGCGAACGAGTCCGCCCAGCAGCTGCGGCGGATCAACGCGCGCAGCCGGATCGCGCTCACCGGTACGCCGGTCGAGAACGGTCTCGGCGATCTCTGGTCGATTCTCGACTTCACCAATCCGGGTCTGGTCGGTACCCGCCCGGCGTTCATCTCCCAGATGGCCGGCGAGGGCGAGGCTGCGCTGCGTGCGCTGAACGGCATCCTCGTCTTCCGGCGCACGAAGATGGAGCCCGAGGTCGCCGCCGAGCTGCCGGACAAGATCGACGAGCTCGACCACTGTTCGATGACGCCGGAACAGATCGGGCTCTACCAGGCCGTGCTCGACGGCCTCGTCGCCAATTCGATGGCGAGTGAGCTGGGTGCCGAACCCAAGCAGGGCGCGATCCTGGCCGCCATCACGGCCCTCAAGCAGATCTGCAACCACCCTGCCGCGTACGTCGACGACGGGCTGCCGCTGTCGGGTCGCTCGGGCAAGCTCTCCCGGCTGGAGGAGATCATCGGCCAGGTGTTCGCGGCCGGCGAGCGGATCCTGATCTTCACCCACTTCGCCTCGTGGGGGCGCCGTCTGGCGACGCATCTGACCCAGCAGTTCGGTCAGAAGATCGCCTGCTACGACGGCAGCCTCGCCCGCGGTGCTCGCGACAACCTGATCACCGAGTTCCAGGAGGGCACCGGCCCCGGCGCGCTCGTGCTCTCGTTGAAGGCGGGCGGAACGGGCCTCAACCTGACCTCGGCCAGTCACGTCGTGCTGTATGACCGCTGGTGGAACCCCGCCGTCGAGGACCAGGCCCGCGACCGCGCCTGGCGCATCGGCCAGACCAGGACCGTCGTGTCGCATCGCCTCGTCTGCCCCGGCACCGTCGACGAACGCGTCGAGGAAGTCGTCAACGGCAAACGCCACATAGCTGATCTCGTGCTGCCCAAGAGCAGTTCGCTCAGCGACCTGAATGCCCAGCAACTCCAGATCGCGCTGGGTCTGCGCACCGAGGATCTGCTCACCGAGGATGTCTTCGCGGACGACGTGTTGGCGCAGGATCAGGCGTGAATCAGCCCCGTCGCAACCAACAGCAGAACCGGCGCCCGGTGCGCGCGGTCCTGCCCAAGCCCACCGATCTCTGGCGCCCGGTACCGCAGCTTCCCGAAGCTGAGCCGGTCGTCGCCGCGCAGGACCCTGCCGTGCTGCTGCGTTCACTCGGCGACCCCCCGCTGATGAACAAGAGCACCGTCGCCGGGCACTACATCGCCACGGTCATCGAGCGAGCCGCCGGCCTCGCCGTGGCGCTCGCAGCGAGCGCGGACCTGCTCGCCCGGCCGGGTCAGGGCCAATCGCAGGACTGAGCCCGGTATGGCTCAGATGGTGTGCTGCTGCGGCTGTGGCTGGGGCTTCGGAGCGGTGACCAGCACGACCACGGCAATCACGAGCATCACGATGACACCGATCGTGGTCAGGACGTGCGGCTTGAAGTCTGTCCCGCCGATCGCGAAGTAGCCGGGCGGTGCCGGGGCCTCTCCCAGCGAGGCGATCGAAGACAGCCACTGCCAGACCCAGATCGATGCGCCACCGAGCGCCAGGCCGACACCCCACCGATTGCTGCGTAGGAAGCCGACGATGCCTGCCAACGCGACGATGGCGATGAGCGCGATTCGGCCGCCGATGACCGGATGGCTGCCGAAGATGTCGCTGAAGTTGTCGGAGAACGAGCGGCCGTTGCCGGGGATCAGCTGACCGATCGCGGCCAGCACGCTGGCCACGGCGCCCGCCACGCCGAGCGGCAGGTTGAGCGTGGGCCGGCCGTCGTTGCCCGACTGGATCGCGGCGACGATGATCACGACGAGGCCCAGACCGGCGCCGCCGAGGACGACGAACAGCCCGACGTCCTGTTTGGAGCGGAAGAACGTGCCGCCGCCGCCGGCGGCGGCGATCGCGAACGCGTTCTGCTCGGCGCGCGTGGAGACGAGGTCGACGGCGCCCCACAGCACGATCGCGACCGGGATGGTCACGAGTGCTGCACCGGCGGCCAACCCGGCACCGATGCGGCGACCCAGCAGCGCGAGCACACCGCCGCCGATCATGCAGAGCCCGGCGATCACGAATCCCAAGAGCACGCTGGTGCCGAGGAACATGTCGTTGACCTTGTACCCGCCGGCATCGGGGATCGGTGCGTCGGTCTCGATGTTCAGTACCGGGATGAAGCCGCCGATGATCACGGCCAGCCCGGCGATACCCGCGACGACCGCGAGCGCGGTCGAGCCCCGACCGGGAATGCTCAGCACATCGGGGGCGAGCAGCGGGCTGTACGGCGTCGCGGCGGTGTGCAGGTTCTCCTGCACGGTCGACTGGGTGCCCGTGCTCGCGTGCTGGGCGCCGATCATGGTCTCCGGGACAGCGCCGGTCCAGCGACCCGTCCACTGTTGCGGATCTGGCCGAGCTGCCGATCCAACTGGAGCGACGGGTGGTGGCAGCTGAGCGATCGGCGCAGCGACTGTCGGTGCTGCGGTCGGCTTGATCGCCACCGTCGGCGGCGCGGCGCTGACCGGTCCGGCCGGGGGCATCGGGAGTGTGAGCGCCGCCACGCTGGTCCCGCACTGGATGCAGTACTTCTGACCGGTGTCGAGGCCGGCTCCACATGTTGGACAGTTCATCTGTCGCCAGCCTATTCGCGCCGGGCTACTCGTTGCCGTCCGGCCAGCTGGGGTAGTCCTCGGACGGGCGTCCGGACGTGGCGCCGATCTGCTGCTCGAAACGCTCTGTCATCGCGCGTACGAGGTAGGTGTCGAACTCGGACGCCGGCAGCGCACGGGAGTACAGATGGCCCTGGTGGCGGATGCAGCCGAGAGCGATCAGGACGTCGGCCTGGGCCCCGGTCTCGACCCCGTCTGCGGTCGCGGTCAGCCCGATCTCACGCACGAGCCCGATGATGGAACGCACGATCGCCCGGTCGTGGGGATGGGCGGTGATGGTGTCGATCGACATCCGGTCGATGCGCACCTCGTCGAGCGGCAGTCGGCGCAGCAGGCTGAGCGACGACACGCCGCGGGCGAAGTCGTCGAGGCAGATCCGCACACCGCGCACGCGCACCGCAGCCAGATTCGCTGCTGCGGCGGAGAGGTCGTCGGCGACAGCGGCCTCGGTGACGTCGACGGTGAGCAGTGTTGGTTCGATGCCCTGGATCAGCGCGTCGAGCGGGTTCTCCCGCCACGACCGCTCGGTGGCCCGCGGTGGCAGGTTGATCCGGAACCGGAAACCCTCCGGCAGCCCCAGCGCGCTGAGCCGACGGATCACGGGCCGGGCCTGCTGCATCACGTGTTCGGTCAGTCGTTCGAGCAGGCCGGCGTTGGCGGCAACTGCGATGAAGTCCACCGCGCTCGTGATGGTGCCGTCGCGGCGAATCCAGCGGGCCAGGAGTTCGGCTCCGACGATGTGGCCGGTGGTCGCATCGATCTCGGGCTGGAAGAACGCGGTGATGTCCCCGTCATCCAGTGCTCGGCGCAGCGCCTGCTCAAGTTCCAGCCGCTCGTTCAGCTCGCAGAGCACCGTGGTGTCGAAGGCGTCGATGCGGTTGCGGCCGCTGCCCTTGGCCCGTTGCAGAGCTGCGTTGGCATGACGGAGCAGTTCGCTGGTGGTCAGCCCGTGGGCCGGTCCGACGGCGAAGCCGATGCTGACCGTCGACGGGACCTCACGTCCCGCGGCGTGCACCGGCTGGCCGAGGACCGATGCGACCCGACTGGCGACGGCCATCGTCGCGGCCAGGTCGTACCCGGGCAGCACGGCGATGAACTCGTCACCACCGATGCGGCCGGCAGTGGCGGTGGAGTCGATGCTGCGGATCAGGCGGTCGGCGATGACCTGAATGAACTGGTCGCCGGCCTGGTGGCCGAGCGTGTCGTTGATGTGCTTGAACCGGTCGAGGTCGAGGTACAGCAGGCCGACGGGATGGCTCGCCGAGGCACCAGCGAGGGCCAGGTCCAGCGCGGCGATGGCGCCCTGGCGGTTGAACAGACCGGTCAGTGAGTCGAGGGTGGCTGGCATCGGCGTGACCGCAACGTCCGGGTTCGCGATGTCGACGGACTCCGCTGGGGCGACCGAGGTGGCGAGGGGAGTGACGGGTTGCTGACGGCCGGCGAGCCAGACGCAGCCGCCGGCGGCGGCGGCGGCGAGTGCTGCGACGACGATCAGGCCGAGGTCACCGGTGCGGACGAACTCGACCAGACCACCGGCCGCGAAGATGACTGCGGCCGCCCGCCATCCATCGCGTCTCGCAACTCGTCCCATGTCTCGCCTCGGCGTCGTCCTTGGCGTGCGATGGCCCGGACCGACGGACCACTGTTTGCGTCGAAATGACCACGCCCGGAGAGATAATACCCGCTCGTGCGGCCCGAGGACTGCGCTTGGGCACAATATTCCGGTGCCCAGCGCCCGTGGTCGATTCGCTCCGTCGCCGACGGGTGACCTGCATCTCGGAAACCTCCGCACGGCGTTGGTGGCCTGGCTGTCTGCGCGTTCGGGCGGGGGGGAGTTCCTCGTCCGGATGGAGGACCTCGACCGGGTGACGTCGTCCGTGGAACACGAGCAGCGTCAACTCGGCTCGCTCGACGGGTTGGGAATGGACTGGGACGGCACAGTCGTGCGTCAGAGCGAGCGGTTCGCCCGGTATGACGCATCGATCGAGGTGCTCACAGCCGCGGGTCGGACGTACGAGTGCTTCTGCACCCGCCGCGAGATCCGTGACGCGATCAGCGCACCGAACGGCCCCGATGCCGGTCTCGTCGCGGACGGTGCCTATCCCGGGACATGTCGATTCTTGACCGCGACCCAGCGTGCTGAGCTCATCGACGCCGGCCGACGACCGGCGGTCCGCCTGCGTGGCGACGATACCGAGGTGGAGTTCGTGGACGGTTGCTGCGGCACCGTGCGGGGCGTGGTGGACGATGTCGTGTTGCGCCGCAACGACGGGGTACCGGCCTACAACTTGGCGGTTGTGGTGGACGACGCGCTCCAGGGCGTCACCGAGGTCGTGCGTGGCGACGATCTGCTGTCATCCACGCCGCGCCAGGTGCTGCTCCAGCGGATGCTCGATCTGGCGACGCCCACGTACCGCCACGTCCCGCTCGTGCTCGGCGCCGACGGTGCGCGCCTGGCCAAGCGCCACGGAGCGGTCACCCTCGCCCAACTCGCCGAACGTGGTATCACTGCGCCGGCTGTGCTGGGACTGCTCGCGGCGAGTCTGGGGCTGGCCGAACCGGGTGAACCGGTGACTGCTCCGGGGCTGGTCGAACGCTTCGAGTGGGACGTCGTCCACAGGCAACCGTGGGTGATCCCCGTCGACCTGCAACGATCGGGACCGTGAACGAGATCGATGACCTGCAACGCGTGCTCGGCTATGTGGGGGCCGCCGACGACAATGAGCCGATCCGGCTGGTCGGCCCCGAGCTCTACGCGACGTCGTTCTGGACGCCCGAGTTCTGTGCCGCCATCATCCGTGCGGCGGAGGCCATCGGCGCCTTCGAGCCGCAGCCCGATGATCCTGTGCCAGGCCACGAGGTGTCCTTGGCCCTGATCAGTCCACGCCTGTTCGAGCAGGTCCAGGCCGACATCGGCATCCGCCTGTGGCCGCAGCTGCGCCAGGCCTGGCCGTACATCGACTATCACGGACTGCGCGACGTGTTCGTGATCCGCTATGCGCTCGGTGAGCAGGAGAGCCTGCGGATCCACCATGATGTGGCGCAGGTGTCGGCCTCGATCAAGCTCAACGACGACTACGTGGGTGGTGAACTGGCGTTCCCGCTGCAGTCCTTCGACAACGCCTCGATGGCCGTCGGAACGCTGCTGGCCTGGCCGTCGCTGGTGACGCATCCGCACCAGACCAACCAGCTCGAGTCCGGTGTGAAGTATGCGTTGACGATCTGGTGCGAGCTACCCACCTACATCGAGTGATGCGGTTTCCCGGCTGGTGAGGATGTGACGATTCAGGCAATGAAATGTCACCTGATTGTTGCTCGCCGAGCGCCTGGGTGAACGTTTCCGACGCAAGCGCCGAGGGTATGGTTGACGTGCGGACAGCCTCACCCACGGCAGACAGAAGACTCGATCACCGGTATGAATTGGTCACGAATGCAACGCAGTCGCCTCGGACTCACCGCAGCCGGGCTCCTCGTCGTGGGGCTCGGCATGTCCGGCTGCACCACCTCGGACACCACGGTCCAGGCCAAGTCGCCCGACACCGTGGCCATCACGCCTGCGATCCCGGCGTCGTCTGCGCCGGCCACCGAGCCACCTGTCACCGAGCCGGCCGCCCCCGCCACCACGGTCCCGGTCGTGACCGAAGCGCCGACGACCGAATCACCGACGACCGAAGCAGCGACGACCGAAGCACCGACCACGACCGAAGCGCCGACCACGACCACGATCGCGCCGCTGCCCTCGAACATCGAGGTCGTCGGTGCGTCGTCCACCCCGATCGCTGCCGTCGGCAAGGGCAGCGGCCCGGACACCGCCGTCGTGCAGCTGCGACTCCTCCAGCTCGGCTTCTGGAACGGCGGAGCGGATGGCAAGTACGGCAACACGACCCAGCAGGCCGTCATGGCGTTCCAGAAGTACCTCGGGCTGCCGGCGACCGGCAAGGTGGATACCGACACCGCAGCGTGGATGACCGCGCTCGACACCAAGGCTCACGGCCTGACCGACACGGGCACCCTGATCGAGGTCGACAAGGGCAAGCAGCTCCTGTTCGTCGTCGTCGACGGCAAGACGCAGTGGGCACTGAACACGTCCACCGCGACCGGCCAGCCGTACGCCGAAGAGGACAAGAACACCCCCGGTGAGATCCAGACGGGCGTGTCGATCACGCCCGACGGTCTCTGGAAGACCAACCGTGAGCGTCCGGAGGGCTGGTGGGAGGGTGACCTCGGCCAGATCTATCGGCCGAAGTACTTCAAGGGCGGCGTCGCCGTGCACGGCTCGAACAGCATCCCCAACTACCCGGCCTCGCACGGCTGTGTCCGGCTCTCGGTGCAGGCGATGGACTGGATCTGGGACAACAACGTCATGCCGCTCGGCATCACGGTCTGGGTGCACGAGTAGCCGTCGGCTGCAATGACCTTCGCCCGCGACCTGTGGCTGCGCATCGAGACGATCCACGCAGTCACCTACTTCGGTGACGAGAGCACTGCAGCGGCCGAGGCGCTCGGTCT
>JANXUX010000013.1 GCA_025351965.1 Actinomycetes bacterium
ATCCACAACCCCCGCCTCGAACGTCCCCGCCTCACCAGCCGGAACCCACGAACACCGATTCACATCCGCCTTCCCCTTCCCCAACGGCGGCCGCCCATACTGCACCCCCGCAAAAATCGTGCCGTTGCTCACACCGCCCTGGCCTCCCTGATCGTCAAAACCGGCGGAGGCGGCCATTCCGGGAACGATGAACGCCAGAACGATTGCGGCGGCGAGGATCAGGCGACGCATAAGTTGCCCTCGTCGAGACGTTGCAGTTGCACGCCCTCGAACAGCAGCCAGCGACCATCCGGACGGCTCATCTGCCAGCGAACTCGGTAGGAGTTCTTGCTGTCGTCAACAACAATGTCGTCATCGGGATTCAGCGGATCTTGGGCATCGAACAGGACACCGGTGTCGTACGCGCAGATGGTGACGAAGGCGTCATCGCCTTCAAATGCGACGCTTTCGAACGTGACCTCGATGTCGCCGAAACCCGCCTTTCCTCGGAGATTGTCTTTGATCCGCTGCTCAACGACTTGATGAGTCTGGACATCCATTGGGGACCCCGGGATAGCGATCGCGGAATAGTTGCAGGTCAGAGGGTCGTACGTGCAGCCAGCGCGCGCAGCGACTGCAGCGGTGTAGTCGGCTCTGACCTGGTCTTGTTTCGACTCGAGCGGGGGTTCTGTAGCGGGCACCGGGGTCGTCGTGGCCGGCGGGTCGGTGAAGGGCGGCGCAGTAAGCGCCGTCGTTGTCGGCCCCGCAGTGGTTGGCGGATCGGTCGGGGTGACAGGCTGGGTTGTCGGCGGGGGTGGATCTGTTGTCGTGGGTCCCGTCACGGATGTCACCACGGGCGTGCCGAGATCGAGACCGCTGGAGCGACCGTCACTCGAGCACGACACCAACATCGACACCAACATCGACACCGTCATCGACACAGCGACTGCTGTCAGGCAGCCGGCAACAACCCGGTCCGCCACACGTCTCGCCCGCATCCACATCCGCCCTTCGTCGCGCACCACTCGTCCCACTGAGTGCTCTCGCTCACCAACACTGGAAAACAAATTCCGCCCCGGGACATCATCGGACACGTGCACGCTCGGCGTCAATGACTCATCGACAGAACCTTCAGCGGACAGAACCTTCAGCGGAGCAGTGGAGCGCCGGCGATGCCACCACCGAGCACGAAACGATCCGTCGGGTCGTAGAGCACGATGCTCTGACCCGGTGCGATGCGGCGCTGCGGCTCGAGCCAGCGGACTTCGATCATCGGCAGGTCGGTACCCGTTGACATCGACAGGTCGGCGCCCATCGACACGGTGGCCGGCTGCGGCACGCCGTGCGCGCTGCACTGCACGAGCACGGTCTCGAACGCTGCCAGCGTCTCCGGTTCGTGGACCCACGTCATCGCGCCGACGTGGTGGCCGGGCGTGAGCAGATCGGCTTCGTCACCAACGGTGATCACCGCACGGGGGACGTCGATGTCGACGACGAACCGCTTCGGTCCGCCACCTGGAAGTCCGATGCCGCGGCGCTGGCCGAGCGTGACCATCTCGACGGACGGCACCGTGCCGACGAGAGCACCGGACGTGTCCACGACCGACGCAGACCGGAACGGGATGCGATGACCGAGGAACGCCGTGCGGCCGCCGGTGCTCGTGATGAAACAGACGTCCTGGCTGTCCGGCTTCGTCGCAGTGCGCAGTCCGAGACGGGAGGCGTGCGCACGCACATCGGCCTTGGTCATGTCACCGACCGGGAACATCGTCCGGGCCAGCTCGGCCTGATCGATCATGTGCACGACGTAGCTCTGGTCCTTGGCCCGGTCGGCACCGCGCTCCAACTCGAAGCCGGTGCCCGAGACAGACGGGGTCACGCGGGCATGGTGACCGGTCGCGACGGCGTCGAAGCCGAGCAACTCTGCGCGCTCGCTGAGCCGGGCGAACTTGACGTGGCGGTTGCACTCGATGCACGGGTTCGGCGTGATACCCGTGGTGTGAGCCTGCACGTAGGGATCGACGACGTGTTCGTTGAAGTCGTCGCTGAAGTTGAACACGAGGTGGTCGATGCCGAGCTGCTGGGCGACGCGGCGTGCGTCGTCGACGTCGGAGACGCTGCAGCAACCGGTGTCGCTCTCGCCACCCCACAGCCGCATCGTCACACCGACGACCTCGTGGCCCTGCTCGACGAGCAGCGCAGCAGCGACCGACGAATCGACGCCTCCGCTCATCGCGACCATGACCTTCATTGCAGTACCCGTCATCGTGGGCCACCACGCAGGCGGTGGACTGCATCGATCAGCACCGCTGATGCCCGGTCGACATCGGCCTCCGTCGTCGTTCGCCCGAGGCTCATCCTCAATGCGCCGGCGGCGAAACGCTTGTCGACGCCCATCGCCGCGAGTACGTGCGACGGCTCCATCGCGCCGCTCGCACACGCCGACGCGGCCGATGCGCAGACCCCGGCCTCGTCGAGCAGGTACAGCAAGGCCTCACTCTCGATGTCGGCGATGCAGACATGCGCGGAGCCGGCGATCTTGGCGTCCCGTGGCACTGTCTCGATCACGTCGTCGAGCGCGTGCAGCAGAGCATCGACAAGGCGATCGCGCAGCGCAGCGATGCGCAGGTTGTCAGCGACGCGTTCCATGTCAGTCAGGCGCAGCGCCTCGGCCATCGCGACGATGCCGGCGACATTGTGGGTGCCGCTGCGCCGGTCGCGTTCCTGCCCGCCGCCCTGCAGCAGTGGCTCGAGCACGGTGCCGTGACGCTCGATGAGCGCACCGACGCCCTTGGGGCCGCCGAACTTGTGCGCGGACAGCGCCATCAGATGGACGTGCGGGGTGATGGTGCGTAGATCGATCCAGCAGGCGGCCTGGATGGCGTCGGTGTGCAGCAGCGCCTGGGGAGCGTGCTCACGGACGACCTCGGCCACAGCGTCGAGTGAATTGATCGAGCCGACCTCGTTGTTGACGGCCATCACGGACACGACCGAGACATCGTCAGCGAGCGACTCGGCGAGTGCATCGAGGTCGATGCGACCAGCGGCATCGACGGGGACCACCCGACCGCCACCGTGCTCGACAGCGTGCAGAACGGCGTGGTGCTCGGTGGCCGAACACACTGCGACACCACCGTGGCGACGCTGAGTACCGACGATCGCGGCGTTGTCGCTCTCGGTCCCACAACCGGTGAAGACGACCTCACCCGGCTTGCAACCAACTGCGTCGGCGACGATGTCGCGCGCCTCGTCGACGGCCTGGCGGACGGACCTGGCGAAACGGTGCGAGCCGCTCGGGTTGGCGAAACGCTCGGTGAGGAACGGAAGCATCGCCTCGACCGCCTCCGGACGCATCGGCGTCGTCGCCGCGTGGTCCAGGTATGTGAGCGGGTCGGCGGTGTTCACCCTCAGCAGGGTACCGCCGCGCTGCTGTTGCTCGGAGCCTTGCCCGGCCACCTGCGCAGTTCTAGGGTGACGACTGACCGAGGGGGTCCCAGATGTCGTTCCGTTCTCGCACGATTCGTCCATTGCTCGCGCTCTCGTTGGCGCTCGGGGTCGGCGGTATCGCTGTCGCCGCGCCGTCGGCTGCATCCGCAGACGGTCCAGGTGCCGGCACCGCGTGGACCGTCAGCCTCGGCGATTCGTACATCTCCGGCGAAGCCGGGCGCTGGGCCGGCAACACCAACGGCAGTTCGAACGCAACGGACGCGCTCGGCCCGACGGCCTACTTCGACAATCCGACGAACACGGCCGAGACGATCGAGCGGTGCCATCGCTCGAAATCTGCCGAGGTGTTCATCGGCGGCGGCGTCTACAGCGCCAACCTGGCCTGTTCCGGTGCGCTGACCACGACCGATGCGAGCGGTCAGTACTTCAAGCCGGGCATCGACTTCTACAGCGACGCCAACGGCCGCAAGGGCCAGGCGCTGATGCTCCAGGAGTTCGCTGCCTCGCACAACGTGCGGATGGTCCAGCTGTCAATCGGCGGCAACGACTTCAACTTCGCGAGCATCGTTCAACAGTGCGTCACCGACTTCCTGCTCTCACCGTCGTGGTGGCCCGACTACTGCTACGACGACAGTTCGGTGAAGGCCAACTTCACGAGCGCGAACGTCGCTGCGAAGACCGCTGCCATCACCGCTGCGATCACCAACGTCAAGACTGCGATGGTCAACGCCGGGTACGACTCGTCGCAGTACACGATCCTCGTCCAGACATATCCTTCCCCGCTCCCGGGTGGGAGCGGCATCCGTTACGGCCAGAGCGGCTACGGACGTCAGTCCACCGGTGGATGCGGCTTCTGGAACAGGGACGCCGACTGGGCCAACAACACTGCGCTCGTCACGATCAACAACTCCGTCAAGGCCGCGGCCACGGCAAGTGGTGCGAACGTCAAGATCCTCGATCTCGCCTCGGCCTTCAC
>JANXUX010000339.1 GCA_025351965.1 Actinomycetes bacterium
AGCGACGCCGTCAACAGCGTTTCGGGCGGGCGCGGGCCGGTTCGGCGTGGTTCGGTCTGGCGTCGTTCGGACATGGGATGGTTCGGTCAGCGCAGCGACAGGACGAGGCAGCGGTCCTCGAGGCGACCGAGGGCATATGACTCGTAGTCGATGCCGAAGTCGCTGTAGAGGTGCCGGCAGCGTTCGCTCCAGTCGAGCGCGTCAGGTGTCGAGATCCGGTGAACGACCTGCATCACGCCACCTTCGAAGACCCGGTACTCGGCCCATGTGCCGGGGAAGTCCTTGACGCAGCCGATCTCGATGCTCGCCACGTCATCGGCCTCGGTCATCGGGCGCACCCGGTGGCGGTGGGTGTGACCAGCCGTGTACCCGATGATCGAGCGACGCCGCTTCACGACTGCGGACAGGGCGTCGCTGGCGTCGGGGTGCAGGCCGAAGTAGCCCTCGCCACGCGAGCCGTTGTCGCCGCTCGACCCGATCCATTGCTGGTGGTGTCCCATCACCAGGACCGGTCGATCGCTCGACGCAGCACGCTCGTCGAGCCACGCGAGCTGATCGGGGCTGAGCATGCCGGTGGTCTTGCCCGGGATGACCGTGTCGAGCAGGGCCACGCTCAGCCCGGACACGTCGATCCACTGATCGCCGGCATAGCCGTCCTGCAGCTTGTAGGCGTCGTGATTGCCGCGCACCACCGCGAGCCGGTCACCGAACGCGCCGCGATAGGTCGCCTCGAACGCTGCCCATTCCGCCGGCTGACCGTCCTGGCTGAGGTCGCCCTTGACGATGACCGCCGCGGGCGCAATCGCCGTGATCTCGGCGACCGCTCCGCGATTCATCGTCTCCGGGTACGGCGGCTCCCCCGGCAGTGACCGCTGGATGGGCCCGTCGGGGTTGTCGTCGATGCGCCCGGCCTCGGTCTCGCCGAAATGAACGTCGTTGACGGTCGCGATGCGACAGAGCAGCTCGCCGTCGGGTCGGGGCAGGGTCGTCACCCAGGTCCCGTGCAGGTCATAGGCGGTGGAGCCGGTCAGTTCGTCGTACCGGTGCACCTGCGCACCATCATGCAGAACGATCAGGTCATCGGCAACGGTCGTGATGTCCACATGCCAACCGTACGTCGTCGGACGATGGTTGGACGCTGTTGCCCCAGACTCAGGCAATGTTCGAGCAGACCGCACGGGCGTACCCACCAGGGGCTGAATTACTGTGGCGCGGGTGGGGGGATACAACGTGAGCGAACTCCGTCGATCGAACCTGATCGACCGGCTGCTCGACGCTCGGGTCGGCATCATCGAGGCCCCCGGCGGCTACGGCAAGACCACGCTCGCACGGCAGCTCGCCGCGGTGCGCGGGTCGGCATTCGTGGAGATCACGTTGACCAGGCCGACGGGTCGAGCCGGACTGCTCGACGCACTGGCCAGCAGCTGTCGGCGCTCCGGCCACCCGACTCTCGTCGAAGCCGTGTCGGACGAATCCGCGTCCGCCGGCTCCTCGGACGAGCCGCGCGAGGAGTTCCTCCGCGCCGTGGGACGTACGAACGAACCGTTCTGGGTGATGATCGACGAGATGCAGTTCCTGGACGCGGACACGTTCGAGATGCTCACGGTGCTCGCCGACTCCCTGCCGGCGCGCAGTGGCGTGGTCATGAGCGGCCGACGGATCCCTGACGGCATCAGCGCGCTGGTCCGACGGCGAGACGCCGTGCTCGTGCGCGCCGACGATCTCCGCCTCGGCGCCGACGACATCTCCCGTCTCCTGCGCGACGGGCGTGAAACGACCGACATCGAGCACGGCGTCGACCTGATCGGCGAGATCCTCGACGCCACGGGCGGGTGGCCGGCGGCCGTGGCGATCGCTGTCGCGACGGTCCTCAACGGTCAGCCGTTCGCGCAGCCGACGCCGCCGATGCAGCGCGTCGGGCACAACGTCATGGCCCGCCTCGTCGAGCAGTTCCTCGCCGGCCTCGAGCCGGGTCTCGTGGCCCGCATCGGCGCGCTCGCCCACGCGCCGCTGCTCGACAACGACGTCGCGACAGCGATCTCCGGTACCGGTGCGCTCAGCCAGCTGCTCGACAGCGGCCTCCCGGTCCTGACCCGCGCCGACGGCTGGGTCGAGCTGCCCGACCCCGTGCAGGACGAGCTGGTGTCACGCCATGGGATCAGCCGGGATGCCCGCCGTGCCACCGCAGCGATCTACGCCCGTCGGGGTCTGCTGACGGTCGCTCTCGACCTGCTCGGAGATGCAGGCGACATCCCCGGCATCGCGAGCGTGTTGAGCCAGGTGCACTGGTCCGCCCTCGTCGAGTTCGCGCCGACCGACCTCCGCCTCGCGATCGATGCGCTCGTCACGGCCGATGTCGCGCCGCCGATGGTGCTCGTCGATGCCGCCCGGGCCATGGAGCTGCGCGAGCTGGACCTGCGCACGCAGTGGCTCGCGCGGGCGGTCGACGTGTCGACGCGCGACGGTGATCATGTCGCGCGCAACGCTGCGCTGGCCGAGCAGGCCCGCGACCTCGTCCGCCGCGGCGACCGCGACGGGGCGAACGCACTCGCCCGACTCGTCCTGGAGACTCCCGTTCCCACCGGGGCGATCCGACCCGGCTCCCCCGCTGCCGCAGTCGCCAATGCTCGGGCACGGGCATTGGCGGTGCTCGGGGTCCGGGCGACCCTCATCGCGACGCCCGACGAGCTGGCCAAGGCGACGGATCTCTTCGAGGAAGCAATCGCCCTGTTCCGCGCGACCGGCGAGTGGCGCTGGGAGGCCGACACGTTGATGCGCCTCGGCTACAGCGTCTCGTTCCAGTGGGGCCGGCTCGAGCGTGCCGTCGAACAGGTCGGGACGGCACTCGCCCTGCTGCCCCGATCGGACCGCGATCGCGCCGTTGCGCTCACCTATTTCGCCGATGTCCTGGACGCTGCCGGCCGCAGCGAGGAAGCGGCCGCCGCGGCGCAGGAGTCCGCCGCCGTCGGACGGCGGATCGGTGACCCGTTCGTGATCGGGTGCGCCGCCTGGTCGGCGATGTGGATCGCCGCCCACCGCGGCGACCTCGCCGCAACCCGGCGGTGGCTGCGCGAGGTGGATCGCAATCCGGGCCGCTGGCTGGAGGAGGCTTCGGGCTGCGAGTTCCTGCTCGCGGCCAGCGACGCGCTGGCGATGATGGGCGACGAGGAGGGCAGCCGCACGTACCTCGAACGTGGGACACGGGTTGTGGAGGCGTTGCAGATCGCAGACGTCCTGGCACCCGCCCAGGCCCGCTACGAAGCATCGTTCGGTGACCCCGTCGGGGCCGAGCGGATCCTGGCCGCACTCGAGGGCGCGCCGTTCGCCGTCGAACGGGCGCGTTGGATCCGATACGCGCTGCGCGCCCTCGCCGCCCACCGCCGCAACGATCGCGACGCCGCCCGGACCTTCGCCGAACAGGCCATGATCGAGGCCGATTCCATCGGGATCCACGACGCGCTCGCCACCCACGAGCCCTGGATCGCCCATCAGTTGGCCACGATCCTGCCCCCGCAGACCGTCGCCGCGACGGGGAGTTCCGGCGTGCGCATCCAGCTCCTGGGTGGGTTCGCGGTGACCGACGGCGTGCGTGACATCACCCCGGCCCCGGGCCGTCCGTCGCTGCTGGTCAAGCTCGTCGCCACACGCGGCACGATGACCAACGACGAGGTGATCGACATCCTCTGGCCCGAAGTGGACCTTGCCGCCGGTCGGGCCCGTCTTCGCAACCTGCTCAACCGGCTCCGCACACACTCCCGCGATGTGATCAGCCGCCAGGGTGAGAGCCTCGTCCTGGCGAGCGGGGTCGAGGTCGATGCAACCAGGTTCGAACTGCTTGCTGCGGCGGCGCTCAACGGTCGGCCGGCGGAACGGGTCGGGTTGTCACGGCATGCGTTGTCGCTCTATCCAGGCGAGCTGCTGCCGGGGGACCGGTACGAGGACTGGGTCATCGCGATCCGTGAGCGGATGCGCCGCCGCTACCTCGCCCTCGCCGACCTCGTCGCCGATGACGCAATCGAGCGCGGCGATCTCGACGACTCGATCCACCTCCTCGACGGGGCGATCGCAGCCGAGCCGATGGACGAGGCCCGGTACGTCAAGGCGGCATCCGCTCTGATCCGCCAGGGTCGCCGGGGCACCGCCCGGGATCTGGTCGACCGCGCAGTCCGCCTCGCCGACGAGCTGGGTCTGCGCCTCGGTGTCGAGCTGATCGGGCTGCGCGACGAGCTGGCCACGACAGGACGACGATGAGCCGTCGGACGTTGATCGGACGCCTGCCTGACACGATGCGCGGGATGATCCCGCGCACGAACCTCAGCCTCGTGCTCCGCTTCCTCATCGAACCCGCGCTGGACGGGCGGCTGGTCGGCAACGTCGAGGTCGTCGCCACTGGCGAGCGGGTGCTGATCCAGTCCCCCGACGATCTGGTCCGGCTCGTCAACCGCCTCGCGGCCGACGACCGCGCCTGACCGTCGCGACTCGTCTCAGCAACGCCAGATCAGCGGTACGGACGGGCTCGGCGCGAGGCCGTTGGCTTGTTCCACCAGCGGCCGCTGAACTTCCAACTCGTGTCGCGAACGACTTCGTCGTCGATCATCACAACCGGTACCGGCCAGCTGGCCTGCACAGCCGCAGCGATCGCGACGGCTTCGTCGTCGGAGGGGACGGGTGTGACGTTCACAGCGGCATGTTGCCGTGCTTGCGGCGGGGCAACTCTTCGCGCTTGGTGCGCAGCATCCGCAGACCGGCGACGATTTTCTGGCGGGTCTCGGCGGGGTCGATGACATCGTCGATGTAGCCCCGCTCGGCCGCTGCGTACGGATTGGCGTACTTCTCGGTGTAGTCGGCGACGAGTTCGGCGCGGCGGGCAATGGGATCAGCAGCCTGCTGCAGCTCACGACGGTAGACGATCTCGACGGCACCCTGGGGCCCCATCACGGCCAGCTCCGCGGTCGGCCAGGCATAGGACAGGTCAGAGCCGATCGACTTCGAGTCCATAACGACGTAGGCACCGCCGTAGGCCTTGCGGGTGATGATCTGGATGCGCGGCACGGTGGCCTCGCAGTAGGCGTAGAGCAGCTTGGCGCCGTGGCGGATGATGCCGCCGTACTCCTGGTCGACACCGGGCAGGAAGCCGGGCACGTCGACGAAGGTGATCAGCGGGATGTTGAACGCATCGCATGTGCGCACGAAGCGCGACGCCTTCGAGGCCGAGTCGATGTCGAGCACACCGGCGAGCATCAGCGGTTGGTTGCCGACGACGCCGACCGGCTTGCCGTCGATACGCGCGAAGCCACAGACGATGCTCTTCGCGAAGTGTGTCGCGTACTCGAAGAACTCTCCGTCGTCGGCGACCGCGGCGATGACCTTCTTCATGTCGTACGGCTGGTTCGGCGAGGCCGGCAGGATGTCACGCAGCTCGGGGCAGAGGCGCTCGGGGTCGTCACCGTTGTCGGCGACCGGCGGCTCCTCGAGGTTGTTCGCCGGCAAGAACCCGAGCAGGAAACGCACGTCGTCGAGACAGGCCTTCTCGTCGGGCGAGACGAAATGGGCGACGCCGCTCTTGGAGGCGTGGCTCATCGCGCCGCCGAGTTCCTCGAGCGTCACGTCCTCGCCGGTGACGGTCTTGACCACGTCAGGGCCGGTGATGAACATATGGCTGGTCTCGCGGACCATGAAGATGAAGTCCGTCATCGCCGGGCTGTACACGGCGCCGCCGGCACACGGCCCGAGGATCACCGAGATCTGCGGAACGACACCGCTGGCGAGCACGTTGCGGTAGAAGATGCCGCCGTAGCTGGCGAGGGAGACGACGCCCTCCTGGATGCGCGCCCCGGCGCCGTCGTTGAGTCCGACGACGGGTGCACCGACCTTGAGGGCGAGGTCCATCAGCTTGTGGATCTTCTCGGCGAAGACCTCGCCCAGCGCGCCGCCGAAGACGGTGAAGTCCTGGCTGAACACGAACACCTTGCGACCGTCGACGGTGCCCCAGCCGGTGATGACGCCGTCGGTGTACGGGCGGTCCTCGAGACCGGCAGCGTGAGCCCGGTGACGGGCGAGCAGGTCGAGCTCCTGGAACGAGCCCGGATCGAGGAAGTAGTCGATGCGCTCACGGGCGAGCAGCTTGCCTTTTTCGTGCTGTCGCTCGACCGAGCGAGCCGAGCCGGCATGGAAGGCCTCGTCGCGCCGGACGCGGAGATCTTCGAGTTTGTCGTCCATCGGGGTGGTCACGGCGATGACGCTAGTGCCGGGACCAGATTCCGTGGAACTCGGTGCGACACGGCACCAGTGCAGCGGAGGAACGGAGTGAGCCATAGTTATCTCATGACGTTGCCGATCTCGCCGCCGATCTCGCCGATGCTCTCCAAGGCCGTCGCCGAGATCCCCGTCGGCGCAGAGTGGCACTACGAACCGAAGTGGGACGGCTTCCGGTGCATCGTCTTCCGCGACGGCGACACGATCGAGCTGGCCAGCCGCAACGAGAAGCCGTTCACGCGCTATTTCCCCGAGCTGCTCGGGCCGCTCGCGGCGTCGCTGCCGCAGCGCTGCGTCGTCGACGGCGAGATCATCATCGCCTCGGCCGACGGCAACGGCCTCGACTTCGATGCGCTCCTGCAGCGAATCCATCCAGCCGAGTCACGTGTACGCCGTCTCGCCACCGAGACCCCGGCCAGCTTCGTCGCCTTCGACATCCTCGCCCTCGGCGATCGCGATCTGATGCACCAGCCGCTGTCCGAGCGACTGGTCCATCTGGCCGCGGCGCTCGAGGGGGCGGCCCCGCCCATCTACCTCTGCCCGTCATCGCGCCGGGTCGAGACCGCCCGCGACTGGTTCACCCGCTTCGAGGGAGCTGGTCTGGACGGTGTGATCGGCAAGCGCCTCGGCGACGTCTACACGCCGGACAAGCGCACGCTCGTCAAGATCAAGCACAGCCGCACCGCCGAGTGCGTGGTCGCCGGTTACCGGATCCACAAGGACGGCAAGGGGGTCGGCTCGTTGCTGCTCGGTCTGTACGACGACGAGGGTCAGCTCCATCACGTCGGAGTCACTGCGGCGTTCACCGTGAAGTTCCGCGCCGAACTGGTCGACGAGCTCGCGCCGCTCCGCGACGACGCGCTGACGGGCCACCCGTGGGCGGACTGGGCGAACGCGATGGCCCACGCCGATGCCCGCCTGCCCGGCGCCGGCAGCCGTTGGAACGCCGGCAAGGACCTGAGCTGGGTGCCAGTGCGCGTCGAGCGCGTCGTCGAGGTCACGTTCGGCCAGCTCCAGAACGGTCGATTCCGCCACGGCGTCCAGTTCCAGCGCTGGCGCCCGGACCGCATCCCGGCGAGCTGCACCTACGACCAGCTCGACGTCGCCGCACCGGTCGCGTTCGAGGAGCTGATGAGCGCGGACGGCGCCTGACGCGTCACACGTGCGACGCGACCCGTGTCAGCCGGTGACGGTGGTGCTCGTCGCAGGTGACGTGACCGGCGGTTGCGTGGCGGTCGGCGCGATCGTGCCGATGGACGCGTCATCGGCCGCGGCGACGGGGAACGGCGAACTCTCCACGAACGTCCCGTCGGCGGAGACCACGGTGATCGTGACGGTCCAGCTACCCGGTACATCGAGCGGGATACCGACGTCGGGTGGGAGGTACCAGCCGGTCACTCCGGCCGTGAAGTCCGTGATGGTCATCAGCACACCGTGGCCGAACGTGTTGACCGGCGGATCGAACTGCACCGTGAGGTTGGTGATGCCCGAGGCCGGCTTGCTCACCGAGATGAGCACCTCGTTGGTCCCGACGATGGCCGGGTCGACATCGATCTCGGAGGCGAATTTTCCGGCGGTGTCGACGAGGACCTGCTGGAACTGGAAGTCGCTGGAGGCCTTCCCACTGGCGACCAGGTTGCCGGGCTGGGCCGAGAGCATCCACGAGGTGACAGCGAGAACCAGCACACCGATCACGGCCTCCATGCCGACCGCGCGACGCAGCCGCCCGGCAAGCGGTGCCGACATCGTTTCGGCACGCGCCAGACGGGCATGCACGAACTGCCGGGTCGCGACACCGACGAACACCATCCCGATCACCGGCACGACCTTGAGCAGCAGCAGCCGACCGTGGGTCGTGTCGAGCAGATGGCCCCGGTCCAGGCGATAGAGCTGCACGACACCCGTCACGATCGTCACCAGCATCGCCGGCGTCGCGAGCCGGCTGAAGCCGCGCACGGCGTGGACGAGGTCATCCTCACCGGGTCCGGCGAGCACCACCCTGGCGAGGAGCACGAGACCACCGAACCACACAGCCATCGCCAGCGCGTGGCCGACCCCCATTGCGTAACCGACGAGCTCGAGGTCGCCACCGGTGCGCGAGAAGCCGAGCGTCGCCACCGCGAGCGCCGGTGCCGCCAGCGCGGCGAGTTGCGACGACGGGTCGATGACGCGCTCGGGGTGGATCGCAACCCAACCGGCGGCCGCCGTGAGCAGGACGCGGGCCAGCGCAGCGATACCCGGCGTGCTGTCGGTCAACGGACCCCACGCAGTTGGCAGGATGGAGCTGGTGAAGCCCTTGCCGCTGTTCTGAGCGACGAGACAGCCGACCATCAGCACTGTCGACACGAAGGCGAGCACCCACGCGTAGCGCAGGAAGCGGATGGTCAGGATGTACTCGATGCCTTCCGGCCAGGCCACCGTGATCAACACGAGCGCGCCCAACAGCGACGCCAGGGCGATCGTCGAGATCAGCCGGAACAGGCCGAGCGGGCCGGACAGGTTCGAGCCGTCGTTGGTCAAGCCGTCGGCCTTGGCGGCCTCTGCTGCGGCGACTGCAGCAGCAGCCGCATCCGATGCGGCATCCTGCTCGACCTTGAAGGTGTAGGTGTTGAAGACGTTGGTGTTGTCAGCCGCGCCGCGCACGCTCCAGAACATCGAGCACTGGCCCTTGGGCAAGGGTGTGGTGATGTCGGCGAGGAGGCTGAGCGTGTCCGTCGAGAGGAATGGTACGACAGGCGTGGCGAGCGCACTGCCGTTGCACGTGATCACCATCGTGGCCCCTGCAGCGATCGGCTGGTCGAACACGATCGACACCTGCTGGGGTGAGGTGACCACCGAGCTGCCGTCGGCGGGCACCGATGAAACCGCCGCCAAGGCCTCGACACGTGCGTCGCTCGACCCGAGCATGGGGCTGAGCGCCACGGCTGCGACGGCCACGAGGAACGCGACGCAGCGGAGAAGGAGACGGGTTCCGCTTTTCATGAGGTTGTCTCACCGTAGTCAGGTCGGTGCCGGACTGCCGGCACACGGCGGCTCTGAGCTGGCCCGATCAGTTCGGGTTGGCCGCGAGGTACTGGTCCATCAGGGTCAACCCGTCGATGCCGGTGTACGTGCAGATCGTGACGCCACGGGCGCCGGCGACGTAAACGGCACAGTCGGTGTCGGTGAAGGCGCCGAGCTCCTGGTGCACCGTGAGGCCTCCCGGCGTGGTCACGTCGGTGCCGTTCTCGACGGCCTCCCAGTACTGGTAGGCCTTGGTGTGTGACTCGGTGAAGTCGACCGACAGGCGGATGACGTAGACGGTCGAGGTCGATCCGTCGGCGGCGGACTCCAGTTTGCCGCCGGCGTAGTAGGTGACGAGCTGACCGATCGCTGCGTTCTCGTACAGCCCGCTGACGTCGGGCGGGCTGTAGTCGACCCACGTGTAGCCAGCCGGTGCGACGCCGTCGATCGCCAGATCCGACGGCAGCAACGTCGTCGCCGTGGTCGTGTCCGCAATGGTTGCCTCCGTTGGCGGCGTGGTGGGCTCGGTGGGCGGTGTCGTGGCCTCGGTCGGCGGCGTGGTCGAGTCCGTCACCGGCGTCGTGTCCGCTGTGGTGTCGACCGCCGTGTCGACGGTGTCGATGGCGCCCGTGAGCCCGTTCGGAGGAACGAGGGAGAGACAGCTGTAGATGTTCAGCTTGTCGACGAGGCCGTCGTTGTCCGAGCGCAGCGTGTTGAGCGCACCGACCGCAGCGTCCTTGGCGCTCGTGTCACCGGCAGCGACCGCGACCGTGATCTTCTGCAACTGCGACAGCTGGTCGTCGACGTTCGAGGTGTATCGCTCGAAGTCCGTTCGTAGCGTCGCCGGCGCGTCGAGGCCGTCGAGCTGTTCGGAGGTGTCGGAGATGATGTCGTACAGATCCGACGGCGCCGAGGCGTCCGCGCTGTCGAGCTTTTCGATCACCCTGTCGGCGTCGCGGCAGGTGGTTTCGACCGTGTCGAGGAACTCGTCTTCGGGTTGCTTGGTGCTGGTGGTGCTGGCGGAGCACGCCCCGAGCAGCGCCACCGTCAGCGCACCGACGACGAGTCGCTTCAAGGATCAGCCGCCCATGCTCTGCGCCTGGGCGAAGGCATCGAGCAGGGCCGGAACATCGGCGCCCGACGGTGCCAGCAGCGAGACGCCGAAGCTGGTGATGGTGAACACCGCACCGTCGAAACCGCTGACCACCTCGGTCTTGGCTTTACCGGACAGACCGAGGGTCGGCGTCGTGATGTCGGTGCCATCGCCGACCAACTCGAAGTTGTAGTACGCGTCGAGCTGCTCCGGGGTCCAGTCGGTCTTCTGATCGAGGACCGTCACGTACACGTACACAGGCGTACCGTCGGTGTCGCTGTCCATGACGCCGACGTAATAGCCCTTCAGCACCGGACCGAGGACCGGGTCGTTGGTCGGAGTCAGTGTGTCGGAGATGTTCTCGAGCGTGCTCCACGTGTACCCGGGGATGGCCTGGAACTCCACAGACGCGTCGCTGGCAACGATGCCACTGGCGCTCGACGAGGTCGGTGTGACCGTGTCGTTCGTGGGGTCGATCGGCAGCGGAGTGTTCGGCGTGACGGTGTCGTCGGTCGTGTCGGTGACATCGGTGGTGTCCGGTGCGGTCGTCGCCGGCGATTCGGTCGAGTCCGTCGATTGGGTGTCGGTCGTCGGCGTGACGTCGGTGGCGGAGCCGACGCCGACGCACTTCTTCGCGCCGATCGAGTCGGCGAGGTCGTCGCTGTCGGCCGACAGCTTGTCGAGCTTGTCGCTGGCCTTGGTGGCTGCGTCGGAATCCTCGTTCTTGACCGCCTTCGCGAGCCGGCCGAACT
>JANXUX010000091.1 GCA_025351965.1 Actinomycetes bacterium
ACGGGCCTGTTGGTCACGGTGCGCGACGCAGTTTCGCTGACAGACGCGGTGCAGTCCGTCGTCAGTGACGACGGGCAGCGACACGAGATGGGTCGGAACGCTCGCCAACGAGCGATTGCGGAGTTCGACGTTCGACGTGTCGAACGGATCACCCTCGATGCGTACTCAGCGCTGCGGCCTCGGCAGACCGCCTGACGCTCAGCTGACGGGGATCGGGCGGCGGCGGCGGGTGCGGCCGACGATCACCATTGCGCCACCGACGCCGAGCACGATCGCGCCGGCGGCCAAGGTGGAGTTCAGGTCACTGCCGGTGACCGGAAGCGGAGCCCGTGTCGCAGGAACCGTGAGCACCGGCGGAACCGTCGGGACCGGCGCTGCGCTGGCAACCGTGGTGACCGGGCCAGCACTGTCGACATATGCGATGCCGATCGGGGCCGCGGCAGCAGCGAGCGTTGTGGGAGGAGCGGGAGTCGGAGTGGTTCCAGCGTGCACACTGCTCGTGCTGAGCGCCAGCGCGGAGAGAACCGCAGCAGCGGACGAAATCAGGATTTTCTTCATCAGCTCTACCTCACGCATGGATCCAACCGAGGTCAAATGGATCGTGGAACACTATCATTCGCTCGCGGAGCGTCTTCACACCGCACGGCACACGATACTGCGCGAACGACGCAGAGGGAAGTCGTCTTGCATGAATCTTGACGATACTGTTTTGTCGTGAACGTGCTGCTCATCGGTGCCGGCGGGCACGCTCGGGTCTGCCTGGAGGCACTGTCGGACGTGCCCGACCACAAGATGATCGGCGCCCTCAGTCGCGACGGCGCCACGGTGGATGACCTCGGTGTGGAGATGCTCGGCCGCCAGGACCAGCTCGGCGTCATCGTTCGCTCGCACGAAATCCATGCAGCCTTCGTCGCGATCGGCGACAACCTCACGCGCCAGCGCGTGACTGCGCTGTGCACCACCGCCGGCCTCGCCCTGGCGACAGCGGTCAGCCGCTTTGCGATGCTGTCGCGCACGGCGACGATCGGCGACGGCGCGGCCATCCTGCCCGGCGCCGTGGTCAACGCCGCCACACGTATCGGATCCGGCTCGATCGTCAACACCAACGCCTCGGTCGATCACGACGGCTACGTCGGCCGGTTCGTCCACATCGCGCCGGGCGTTGCCATCGGCGGCAACGTCACCATCGACGATCTGGCGATGATCGGCACAGGCGCCCGGATCCTGCCCGGCGTCCACATCGGCCGGGGCGCCGTCGTCGGGGCCGGCGCCGTCGTCCGTTCCGATGTCGAGGCCGGAACGACCGTGGTCGGAGTTCCGGCACGGGTCATCGAGCGGCGGTCGTGAAGTCGCCCGCCGATACTGTCCGCCGCGCCGTCGACGTCACGGCCGCCATCGCCGGTCTGGTCATCCTGTCGCCCGTGATCGCTGCGTCGATGCTCGCCGTCCGGGTCCGCATGGGTCGCGGCGTGCTGTTCCGGCAACGCCGACTCGGACTCGGTGGACGGCCGTTCGAGGTGATCAAGCTGCGCACCATGCTGCACCCGACCCCCGGGCAAACCGGGCCCGCGTTCGACGCGGAACGGCTGACGCCCTTCGGTCGCTGGCTGCGCGCGACGAGCATCGACGAACTGCCGTCGCTGGTCAACCTATTGCGCGGCGAGGTCACCCTCGTCGGGCCGAGGCCGCTGCCGGCGCACTACTGGGAGCGCTACCGAGGCGACGAGTACCGCCGCTTCGAGGTCAAGCCTGGCATCACCGGTCTGGCCCAGATCAGCGGCCGTAACACCGTTGGCTGGCCAGAACGCCTGGCGCTCGACGTGCAGTACGTCCGAACCCGCTCATTGCGCGGCGACGTACGTATCCTGTCGCGCACTGCGGGTGTCGTCTTCGGCCGCCGCGGCATTGACCAGAATTCCGGCGTGACCATGACCGAACTACCAGCCGACCGATGACACGTGACCCCGAGCGGGTGAGAGTGCGTCAACGAGTTCGCGACTACTTCGACGACTACTACTTCGGCTACGCACGACGGCGCACGCTGAAATTCACCCTGATCGCGGCAGGAGTCGTCGCCCTCCTCGCTGTCGCGGGGATCGTCGTCGTGCTCGTTCGAGGCGACGGATCACCCTCGATCACTCCTGCGACGACCCCGGCGATCACAGCCTCGAGCGCGCCGACCACGGATTCCAGCGAATCGTCGGTCCAGGCGGGGGCAGACACGACTGCGGTCACCGATTCGACGGACACCACGTCGGCCACCGACGAGACGTCCAGCAGCTCGGCGACGGCAACCACCTCGACGGAGGCCTCTTCGCCACCGGAAC
>JANXUX010000347.1 GCA_025351965.1 Actinomycetes bacterium
GTCGCCGCGCCGGACCCCGTCTTCGGCGAACGAGTCGCCGTGTACGTGCAGCTCCGCGCGCCGGCAACGAGTTTGTCGCTCGAGGACCTCACCACCCACCTGCGGTCACGGGGTGTGTCGAAGGAGATCTACCCCGAGCACCTGTTCATCGTCGACGAACTCCCCCTGTCGTCGGGCGGCAAGGTCGCCAAGGGCGACTTGCGCGACGACGTGAAGCGCCGAGTCCCCGGCTGACGCGGACCGGCGCACCGCACCCACCGCACCCACCGCACCCACCGCACCCTTGACAGGCAAGTGATGACTTGCCTATGGTGAGGCCCGTGAGCGACGTGTTCAAAGCGCTCGCCGACCCCACCCGACGAGCACTGCTCGATGAACTGACCGATCGCGACGGGCAAACTCTCTTCGAGCTGTGCGCACGCCTGACCACCAATCACGGCCTCGCCTCGACGCGCCAAGCGGTGTCCCAGCACCTCGAAGTCCTCGAGGCCGCCGGACTCGTCAGTACACGTCGCGAGGGTCGCTACAAGTACCACCACCTCGACACGTCACCGTTAGGCGCGATCACCGAACGGTGGCCGGCGACGGATGCGAAAGGCAGCAACTCATGAGGATCGACCTGGCGAGCATCTTCGTCGACGACCAGACCGCAGCGCTGCGGTTCTACACCGAGGTCCTCGGCTTCGTGAAGAAAACCGAGGTGCCGATGGGCGAGCACGCCTGGCTGACCGTCGTGTCGCCGGAGAATCCGAACGGCGTCGAGCTCGTGCTGGAACCGAGTGATCATCCGGCCGTCGGCCCGTTCCGGGCGGCCCTGGTCGAGGACGGGATCCCGTTCACGTCGTTCGCCGTGGCCGACGTGCATGTGGAACATGCCCGCCTCACCGCCGCCGGAGTCGTCTTCACCCAACAGCCGACCGCCATGGGCCCCGTGACCACGGCGGTCTTCGACGACACGTGCGGCAACCTGATCCAGATCACCGCGATGTCATGAACTGATTTCCTTGTAACGGATGTCACTCGGGTGCACTCTGAACAGGTACAGCATCTGGGAGGAACACCATGGAAACCACACACACGCAAGGATTCGGACGAAGCCGTTGGGCAGCGATCGGGGCGGCCGTCGCCGTCTCACTCGGTGCAGGCGGCCTCGCCATCACCAATGCCGCGAGCGCACCGGGCGGGCGATCGGCGTTCGTGCCGATCACACCGTGTCGACTGTTCGACACCCGCAGTGACAGCAGCATCGGCGTACGCAAGACACCGCTGATCGTCGGCGAGTCCCTCGCCCAGCAAGTCACCGGTACGAACGGCAATTGCACGATCCCGCTCGACGCCGTCGGTATCGCGTTCAACGTCACCACGGTCAACGGCACGTCGGCCAGCTACCTGACGGTGTGGCCATCCGACGCACCACGGCCGCTCGCCTCGAACCTGAACTGGGTCGCCGGCGCACCCGCAACCCCGAACAAGGTGGACGTCAAGCTGTCCGGTGACGGCAAGGCCTCGTTCTTCAACAATGCCGGCACGGTCGACGTGATCGCCGACATCGTCGGCTACTACACCGGCCTCGACGGCGGCGCATCGAGCCGCCTCATCGTCGACCCGGGCGCCTTCAGCACCGACGGTGACGCCGCGACTTCGACTGTCCTACACAACTTCGCCGAAGGACGCCTCGAAGGCGGCATTCCGGGACCTGCTTGCGGCATCACCGGCATCCAGTTCCCCCAGGGCGCGACGCTGACCAGCGTCACCGCCCACGTTGCCGACAACAGCCCCGTTGCCGGGAGCGACGTGGTCGTCAAGCTCTGGCGCAATCCCATCGGCGTCGAGAGCCCCGAACTGCTGTTCCAGGCGGGCACGACCGGCGCTCCGGGCGACCGCACACTCACCGGCACCAACATCTCGACCCCACTCGTCGACAACACCCAGAACTCGTACTACGTGACGGTGTGCGGCCTGCGCTCGATCAACTTCCTGTACGACGTGATGATTTCCTACAGCTGAGACCGAGGTCCCCCGCACGATGGCGCCGGTCCCCCGACCGGCGCCATCGTCGCGCCATGATGGCTGACCATGGAACCAGCGCTGCCGTTGCAGGTGTGGGGCGGCGTACGCACGCTGTTCCGCCTCCCATGGACCACGGATACGACGGGCGCGGACATCGCGTTCGTCGGCATCCCGTTCGACATCGCCACCACGGGTCGCCCCGGTGCCCGGTTCGGACCGACGGCGATGCGCTCGGTGTCATCGATGATCGCCGAGCTCGCCCACTACCCGAGCGGCTTCCAGATCCAGAGCGACGTGACGGCGGTCGACACCGGCGACATGATCGTCGACATCCACAATCCGATGACGGTCCGCGAGGCCATCACCACGCACCTCGCCGGGATCATCGCCACCGGCGCGTTCCCGATCACGATGGGCGGCGATCACTGGGTGACCTACCCGGTGCTGCGCGCCGTGGCCGCCGAACACGGCCCGGTCGCCCTGGTGCACTTCGACGCGCACACCGACACGTGGGAGCCAACCAGCGACGACGACATCAACCACGGCTCGATGTTCACCCACGCGATCCGTGAGGGCCTGATCGACCCCGCTCGATCGATCCAGATCGGGATCCGGACCCAGAACGCCGACACCCGAGGCGTGCGGATCCTCGACGCGCAGTGGGTGCGTACCAACGGCACGGCCGCAGTCGTCGAGGCGATTCTCGAACGGATCGGTGACACGAGGGCGTACCTCACCTTCGACATCGACTGCCTCGATCCGGCGTTCGCGCCCGGCACCGGAACGCCCGTCTCCGGCGGCCTCACCACCGGCCAGGCGATCGACATCGTCAGCGGCATCGGTCGCGCCAACTTCGTTGGGATGGACCTCGTCGAGGTCGCTCCGATCTACGACACCGCCGAGACCACCGCGCTCGCCGGAGCAACGCTGATCCACGAGTTCGTCGCCGCCCACTTCGGCCGCCGCTCCGCCCTGTAGCCCTGGGCGCCTCCCCGTGTGGGTCAGTCGACAGGCCAGTCGGCTGCGGCTTCGACCAGCTCGTCACGGAACTGTGGATGTGAGATCGCCGCGAGGGCGCGGGCGCGCTCGCGCACGGTGCGCCCTTGCAGCTCGGCGATGCCGTGCTCGGTGATCACGATGTCGACCTGGTGGCGCGGCGTGCTGACGATCGATCCGTACGGGAGCTTGACGAGGACGCGGTTGACCAGCACACCGGCGACGGTGCTCGTCGAGGGGAGGCAGATCAGGCTGCGACCGTCGTCGGACAGCGTGGGCGCACCGACGAAATCCTCGTGTCCGCCGATGCCCGAGAACTGCTTGCCGACGATGGTGTCCGCGACGACTTGCCCGGCGAGATCGATCGAGAGCGCGCCGTTGATGGTGACCATGTCGCGGTTCTCGGCGATGAGCTCCGCTGAGTTGACGATGTGGACCGGCAGGAAGCGGACGTCGTCGTTGTCGTGCAGCCAGTCATAGAGCTCGCGGACGCCCGCAGCGAACGTGGTCACCGAGAACCCGTCGAACCGGCCCGGGGCGGAGCTGATGCTCTTGCGATTGGTGACCTTGCCGGCGCGGTGGAGGTGCATCAGACCGGTGGTGAACATTTCGCTGTGGATCCCGAAGTCTCCGCCCGGTCCGTCGGCGAGCAGTTTGGCGACCTGACTTGGGATCCCGCCGATACCCGTCTGGAGCGTGCAACCGTCGTGCACGTACCGGGTCGCGAACTCGGCGATCGCCCGCTCGGCATCGGTCGGTGGCGCATCGGCCAGCTCGAACGGCGCCCGGTCCGTCTCGATCAACACGTCGATCTCGTCGACGTGGAAGCGGTGCATGTGGTCCGGTGCGACGCCCGTGCGTGGGAAGTTCGGGCTGACCTCGACCAGCAGCAGGCGCCCCGGGTCAGCTCCGGCGGCGCGCAGCTCCGGAATGGAGGCACCCGCATGCAGGCTCAGGCTGACCCAGCCGTCGACGGGCGGCGCAGCGGCGGTGGTGGCCATCACCCGCGGCGCGAGGTCGTGGAGGATCGTCTGGAACCGGCGAAAGTCGGCGGGCACGAAATCGACCGAGGCACCGCTGTCGCGCAGGAACCGTTCGGCCGGCCCGAAAAACCCGCTGCGGTAGTGCACCCCAGGTCGGGTGAACAGCTCATACAGGTCCGGGAGCAGGGCACCGAACACCTGCAGATCGACGAAGTCGGTGCGGGCGCCGAGCGCATGCAGGAACCCGCCCGGCACGCCGGGCCCGAGTGGAACGGCGAGGGTGTCGGTGGATCTGATCAGGGCAACGGCGTCCGCGAGGTCCATCTGCACTCGCTCATGATGCCATCTCTGCGCTGGGCCGAACCGGTGCGCGGGCGGGGACGACATCGGCTGCTGACGGCCCCGCCGGTATCGTGCAGCAAGCATGCCCTCGACCACGTTCGCCCCGTTTCGTCACCGGGCCTTCCTGCTCGTGTGGTTCGGAGCGATGGTCTCCAACATCGGCACGTGGATGGAGACGACAGCGCTGAGCTACTACGTGGCCGACCACGCAGCCGCGTCGTGGTCCGGAGTGGTCGCGGCAGCCGGCTTCTTGCCGACGGCCTTCCTCAGCCCCATCGGGGGCGCCTGGGCGGACCGGTTCCGACGACGCAACGTGATGATCTGGACCAACAGCATCTCGGCGGTGATCGCGGCCGCGATCGCGCTGATCGTCGCGACCGGCGACGCGACCCCAGGATTGCTTGCTCTGATGGCACTCGCCGCCGGATGCGCGAACGCGATCGGGTTCCCGTCGTTCCAGGCGACGCTGCCGGACCTCGTTCCGAAAGAGGAGCTCGTCGCAGCAATCGGCTTGAGCAGCACCCAATGGAACCTCGGGCGCATCCTCGGGCCCACCGCTGCGGGTATCGCGATCTGGATCGGCGGCGTCCCGGCCGCACTGTGGTGCAACGCGGCCAGCTTCTTCGCCGTGATCCTCGCGATCGCGTTGGCCAAGATCCCGGAGACGACACGCACCAAGCGACCCATTCTCCACGCGATCCGCGACTCGATCTCGTTCGGGCGCACCAACCCGGCCGTCCGGTCGATGCTGCCGGTGATGTTCCTCATCGCGCTGATCGGCGCGCCCTTCATCGGTTTCATCGCGCAGATGGCGACGAAGGTCTTCAACACCGAACAGTCGGGCACATCGCTACTCGTGACGGCGCAGGGTGTCGGCGCCGTCATCGCCGGGGCATCCATCGGATCGCTGACGCACCGGTTCGGGATGCGGCGCACGATGCTCGGCGCCGTCGTGTCCTTCGGCCCTGCGATCATCGCCTACGGGTTGGCCCCGAACATCATCTTCGCCGCGATCGGCGTCGCCCTGGCCGGCGGCGCCTACATGGCTTGCATCTCCAGCTTTTCCTCGATCACCCAGCAGTCTGCGCCACCGGAGCTGCGCGGGCGCGCGTTGTCGCTGAACAACTTCGTGCTCGGCTTCGCATACCCGCTCGGCTTGTTCATCGAGGGCCCACTCGCCGACGCCACCTCCCTGCGCGCCGTCACGGTCGGAACGGGTGTGCTGACCCTCGGCATCCTCGCCGTCGGGCGACTGCTCAAGCCGCAGTTCACCGAGCCGATCGGACTCGCGCTCAGCTGACCCGGCCCTCCGGCGCGATTCGGCCGGCCAACACGCCTCCGCGTCACCCCGTGCACTGCCGCGGCCATAGGGTGCGCGCATGGACTTCGACATCCCGGCAGACATCCAAGAGACACTGGTACAGCTCGACGAATTCATCGAACGTGAGATCGTGCCGCTGCAGGCGCAGGACGACAACGAGCGGTTCTTCGACCACCGACGTGAGTACTCACGGACCGACTTCGAGGCCGGTGGTGTGCCGACAGAGGACTGGGAGGCGCTGCTGCGCGAGATGCGCCGACGGGCCGATGCCGCCGGTTGGCTGCGCCTGGCACTTCCCGTCGAGTTCGGCGGCCAGGGTGCGAGCAACCTGAAGATGGCGATCATCCGCGAGCACTTCGCCGCCAAGGGACTCGGCCTGCACAACGATCTCCAGAACGAGTCGAGCATCGTCGGCAACTTTCCGACCGTGCTGATGATGCGCGACTTCGGCACACCGGAGCAGATCGCCGAGTGGATGCCCGGGTTCCTCGACGGCTCGCGCCGGTTGGCGTTCGGGCTGACCGAACCCAACCACGGCAGCGATGCCACCTATCTCGAGACGACGGCGGTCCGCGACGGCGACGAGTGGGTCATCAACGGCATGAAGCGCTGGAACAGCGGCCTGCACCACGCCACCCACGACATCATCTTCGCCCGTACCAGCGGCGAGAACGGCGACCCGAAGGGCATCAGCGCATTCCTCGTGCCGACGGATGCCCCGGGCTTCAAGGTCGAGTTCTTCTGGTGGACGTTCAACATGCCGACCGATCACGCCGAGGTCTCGCTCACCGACGTGCGCGTCGGTCCCGAGGCGCTGTTCGGCCCGCCCGAACGTGGCCTGGAGCTGGCTCAGCACTTCGTCCACGAGAACCGCATCCGTCAGGCGGCGTCGTCGCTCGGTGCCGCGCAGTACTGCATCGACGAAGCAGTTGCATATGCAAATGGTCGCGTCACATGGGGGAAGAAGCTGAGCACGAACCAGGGCATCCAGTTCCCTCTGGTCGAGCTGCACACCGAGGCCGCGATGCTGCGCCAACTGATCCGCTACACCGCCTGGATGCTCGACAAGAGCCACCACATGCCAGGCGGTTACATGGAAGTGACGCACCTCGTCGCGATGTGCAATTATCGCGCCAACCGGCTCGTCTGCGACGCGGCCGACCGGGCGATGCAGACCTGCGGCGGAGTCGGCTACTCACGCCACATGCCGTTCGAGCACATCTACCGTCACCATCGTCGCTACCGGATCACCGAGGGCGCCGAGGAGATCCAGATGCGCAAGGTCGCCCAGAACCTGTTCGGCTTCGGCCGCAAGTAGACCGCTCGTCCAGCGACGTGCGGGCGGCCGGTCTCTCCGGTCCGGCAACTCTGTCACACCCTTTTTCTAGAGTTGTACGCATGGTGATCCTGCTGGAGATTCCACGGCCACGACCGTTCGGGGAATTGCCCGGCCATGCGCGCGACGAGCTGGTCCTGGCTGCGGCGCGGTCGGTGTGGCGGGCCAACGCCGGCCTGCTCGCACTCATCGACACAGTCGATCGATCGATGTCGTACCTCGACGACGGCCACACGTGCACCCGAAGCTGGTTGCAGGCGGTGCTGAACTCGTCCCGCGCCGACGCCCAACAGTTGCTCACAGCGGTGCGTCTGTGCCGGGAGCTACCGGCGCTCGGTGATGCGGTCGACGACGGTCGGATCGGTGCCAGCCAACTGGCCGAGCTCGGCCTGTTGCGGCGCAACCCGCGCTGTCGTGGCCAGCTACCGCTGTCCGACGTACTGCTCACCGATCTGGCCTGCTCTCTGGACTTCGATCACTTCCAGAAGGCGTGCGCGCAATGGATGGCGATGGCCGACCCGGACGGGACCCACCGCGATCACGAGGCCGCTCACGACCGGCGTGGTGTGTCCGCATCGATCGTCGGTACCGACTTCCAGCTTCGGGCGCACGGCGGCAACATCGACGGTGCGGCGATGCTCGAGATCCTCGACCACGTCACCGACGCCGAGTTCCAGGCCGACTGGGCTGCGCTGGTCGCCGAACACGGACCGAACCCGCCCGCAGCGATGCTGCGTCGGACAGCGTCGCAACGCCGCTTCGACGCGCTCCGCAAACTGTTCGAAGCCGGCGCAGCCGCGTTGCTGCCCACCCCAGCCCGGGCGCCGCACGTCGACTTCGTGATCGATCTGGCCACATTCGAAACCACGATGCGTCGCATCGCCGGCCTGGCTGTGGATGAACCCGATCTCGACACCGTGCTGCACCGGCACAGCGAGACCGGCAGCGGTGTCCCGGTCGACCCTCTCGAGATCGTGTACGCGGCGATCATGGGCCGTGTCCGGCGTGTGGTCCTCGACAGCGCCGGCATCGTCGTCGATGCCGGCCGCACCCGGCGGCTGTTCACCAAAACTGTCGCCGAGCTGATCCGCAGCCTGCAGCACTCCTGCACCTGGCCAGGGTGCGGCATCCCGTCCCGGCGATCCCAGCTCGACCACGCGACACCATGGACCCAGACAGGCGGCGAGACATCGACCGCGAACGCGGGCATCCTCTGCGACCATCACAACCAGTTCAAGAACCACGGCTTCCACACCTGGCGCGATGCCACCGGCGGGTGGCACACCATCCGCCCCGACGGCACCGAAATCGCACCCCGACCGACGCCTCGCGCCGAACCGCCGCCCAGGGCCGAACC
>JANXUX010000173.1 GCA_025351965.1 Actinomycetes bacterium
AGTACGAGATGATCTCGTCGATCTGGTCTTCGGTCAGGTGCAGGTTCGGCATGCCGCGGGTCTTGCCGTTGGTGGGCTCGAGCTTGTTTGCATCGGCGTACATCGGTTTCTTGGCCGGCGCATTGCGCAACCATTCTCGGAGTTGGACGGCATCGAAGCAATCGGGCGTCACCCCCTGCAGGTACAGCGCACTGAAGTCGGCCGACTCAGCGTTCCAGAGCCTGTCGCGGCAGTCCTGGGTGATGAGATCGAACGAAGCGCCGGCGAAGTCGGTACGAGTCATCAAGTTGGTGAGGTTCGGCGCCGCGCCGGAGTAGACGTTCTGGTCGGGTCGAGAGATGACGGGGTCGCCGTTGGCGTTGACGACGCCGTTGACCTGGTGACAGCGGCTGCACTGGGCCAAGAAGGTCGACTCGCCGGCCTTACCCGCTTCGTCGGTGGGGGCGGCGTACGGGGTGATCTGGTTCGTCTTCCACGTTTCGAAACTGGTCGAGTCGAGGGCTACGGCTTCCATACGCATGTAGGCGTGGGACAGACCACAGAACTCGGTGCACTGGCCCGCATAGATACCGGGGTTGTCGGCTTCCATCCGCAGTGTGTGGACACGACCCGGGACTGCGTCGCGCTTGCCGTTGAGTGCCGGGATCCAGAACGAGTGGATGACGTCGCGGCTCGTGATCTTCAGCAGCACGTTCGTCTTGGCAGGGAACACGATCTGGCCACTGGTGACGATGGGCTCGGTGACGCCGCCGCAACCATCCTGCACCGGGTAGTCGTACTCCCACCACCACTGCTGGCCGGTGACGTTGATGACGCACTCAGTGTCGCTCGTCTTGGCGAGCATGAACAGGGTACGGACCGTCGGGATGCCGACACCGATCAGGATGATCGCGGGCAGGATCGTGAGTGCTATCTCCAGCGCCGGCTTGCCGTGGCTCTGCTTCGGGATTGCCTGACCGCGGTCCTTGAACCGGATCACGCAATACGTCACGACGGCGAACACGATGACGAAGACGACGCCGGCGATGTAGAAGGGCGTGCGCTGCAGGTTGTCGATGTTGCGGGAATTGTCGCCCTTGGGTTGGAACGTGTCCTGGGGGGCGTCTTTGCCACAACTACTGAGGAACGTTGCGGCAGCGACGACAGCACCGGGGAGCGCCACGCGACGGGCGCGGGGCCGCAGCCCGGAGCGAGGCGCAACGACACTGGACGGCGCGGGCATCGAGTCTGCGGACTGAACAATCACAGGGGCAACGGTAGTTGTGCGATGGAGCCCGCGCCCATTCATGATGGAGTGTTTCACGGCACCACGATCCCGAGTACGGCGGAGTCGACACCGGGTACGCTGAAGGTGTAGCGCTCGTCTTCGGGAGCCGTTGCGCCCACCGGTGATGGCGTCGCCGGCTTGACGATGATGAACTGATCGCCGCCCTGGTCAATGGCCTGAGTACACTCGTTGACCTCGCGATAGGTGAGGGTCGTCGCAGCGGGATCGACGACCTCCTTGCCGAGATTGACCACGAGGCGGTACTTACCGTCGTCGAGGTTCTTGAAGCGGACGAACGAGTTGGCCGATCGTGGCAGGGTGACCCGCTCGGGGTTACCGTTGATGCCGATGACTTCGGCGCGCAGCGTGCCGTTCTCGAGGATGATCGTGGCTGCGAGGTTGGACTTGGCGGCAATCGCCCGCGACGAGTGCTCGTCGGACTCACCTGCGGTGTCGGTGCCGCACGTACCTTCTTCGAACGACGGCAGCTCGTGCTTGTCGATGTGCCGGCTGCCTGCGACGGCACTGGCCACGCCGGCACCGACCACGCCGACTGCGCCGATCGTACAGAGGGCGACCACCAGCGACCGGGCGACTGCGCGCTTGGCCGCGATCAGTGAACCAAAGAGCATCACGCCGACGGCGATGCCGCCGAACGCGATTGCGCCGCCCGCGGCGGGCAGACGGAGCATGATCCGTGAGAACGAGAAAATGATCAAACCGAGGCCGACGGCGCCGAGGACCGGGAGTTCCATCGGGTGCAGGATGCGGCGGCGAATGCCCATGTTGTAGGCAGCGTCGCTGGAGGCACCCTCGCTCCACGACTGCACCATCCACTCGACCATTGCGATCATCATGACGATCACAGCGAGCCAGGTGATGGCCTTGCCGACAACGAGACCGACCGGCACGATGGCGATACCGAGGCCGCCGATGAGCGGCCACATGCTGCGCGCCGGGGCCGCGTGCGCCGCAGGCGAGGACTCGATGGCCGCGGTGTCCATCGCCGAGACGTTGCTGTCACGGACCCAGAAGTTGATGCCTGTCAGGAAGGCGAAGACGATCGTCACCGACACCAGCCCGAGTGTGCCGAGCGGGCCACCGTCTTGGGTGGCGGCGTATGCAATGGTGCCGAAGAACGACAGCGTCGTCGCACCGATGAAGAGTTTGGAACCTGTGGTGAACATCGGGTGCTACCTGCTCACTTTGTGACGTAGACGACGAACCAGAGCATCGTGAATGCTGCGGCGGCGAAGTACCAGTAGATGGCATGGGCGGTGACGATCTCGCGCTCGGAGGTGCGACCGCCGAGGTATCGGAAGGCGGTCACGAAGCTGAACACGACGCCGATGATCAAGAACACGATGAACGTGCCCGTGATCGCGTAGAACATCACGCCGTAGGCGCTGCCGGTGGTGGAGCGGATCGGCAGGTCCATCTGGGCGTACACGGCTGCCTGGGCATTGACGACGGCGAGCCCGAGCAGTCCGGTGAGCAGCAGCGCGATCCCGACGTGGCGCTTGTCGTCACGCTTGGCCGAGTACACCGCCCACTGGGCGAAGATGCAGATGGCGACGAAGCTCAGCAACATGATGTTGCTGGCGACCTCGGGGATGGAGATGCCCTTCGGCATCCACCGGTGGTCGGGGCCGGAGATGGCCACCTTGCGGAAGCGCAGCCACAGGGCGAGCATGCCGCCGATCAGCGTGGCTCCGGCCGAGCAGGCCAGGGCGGTGCCGACGAACAGCTGCCGACGCGGTGCCGGAGCAGGCGCTGGTGGGAGGGCGAGCATCAGGCGGTCTCCGTCTTCGACGTGTCGGTGCTGGGCTTGAGATCGAGCAGGGGCTGGGCGGACATGACCACGTGCAGCTCGGCGAAGTTGTTGTCCGGCGCCGGCGAGGACGTCGCCCACTCGAGTGTGTGCGCATCCCACGGATCGTCACCGGCGAGCTCGCCCGTACGGAAGCCTTGCACCGCGAGTCCGGCGTAGGCCAACACGGTGAGGACCATGAGGAAGTGACCGATCATGGACAGCGTGTTCCACAGGGCATGCGGACCGCTGTAGGAGAACGTGACGGCGTTGGCCGGCTGGTCAGCGAACCCGGCGATCAGGTAGGGCAACGACGCAAGGATGGTCGCGAGCACGCCGAGCAGGGCGAGCGGGAGGACCTTCTTCTCGGCCAAGCGGCGACCCCAGAGCTTCGGGCCCCAGAACGTGATCGCACCGAGCGAGGCGAGGATCGCGCCGTAGGCGACATAGGTGTAGACGCCCTCTTCGTAGACCGTGCCGCGCAGGTCGAGGTCGACGATGCCGTTCAGGAACGAGGCGAGCATGCCGACGAGGATCATCGACACGCCGAAGAACCCGAACACGAACGGCGCGGTGATCTTCGGCGCGACGCGGCTGCCCTTCTTGGCGGCGAAGGCGAGCGGCGCGAGCAGCATCACGATCAGCACACCGAGCACCGGCACGACGTTGAAGAAGGAGTAGTTGACGAGATCGCCGAGCTTGGTGCCGAAGTGCCCGAGGTACAGCTTCGAGCCGGCCCAGGGCAGCACGTGCGGAAGCTGGGTGGTGCCGGCGATGGCGGCGACGCCGACGAGGGCCAGGCCACCGAGCACGAAACCGCGCTTCGGCATCCGCTTGCGGGCCGTGACCGGGACGACCTCGGCCATGAAACCAACAGCGGGCAGCACGTAGAGGAACGTCTGCGGTTGGGTCAGCGAGAAGCCGGTCCAGTCGAGAATGCCGACGTTGCCGCCGAAGGCGAGGCGGTTGTAGCGGTAGCTGACGTACAGGTAGATCGACGCGCCGATGGCGACCGGCAGCATCACGACCAGACCGAGCGAGGAGACCAGCACCGACCAGGCAAACACCGGGACGCGGCGCATGTTCATGCCCGGCGCCCGGGTGGTGAGCACCGTCGTGGCCAACGAGATCGCGATGAACGTCAGGCCGCCGAGCATCACGCCGAAGGCCGAGATGTAGAGCGCCACATACTTGCTGGCACCGCCGCCGGGACCGCCGTTGGCGGCGATCGACAGCACGATCAGCGCCATGCCGAAGAACCAGGTCCAGAAGCCTGCGGTGGCCAGGCGAGGGAAGGCCAGCGCCCGGGCACCGAGCTGCAACGGGACGATCGCCACGCCGAGGCCGAGCATGACCGGCAACACCGCGAAGAACGCAAGGCCGACCCGGTAGATCGAGAACAACTGGTCGAGGCTGCCCGAATTCAACAGCGACGCGTTCACGTCGATGCGCTCGAGTCCGAGCAGACCGCCGACCGCAGCGATGCCGAGCAGCGCGACGAGGCCGGTACCGATCAGCATCCGTCCGAGGCGCTTGTGATCGGCGGTGGTGATCCACGCACCGAACGTCGTCACGACGTTCGGGCTGCGGGCGCCGGCCGGGGCCGCGGGAGAAGCGGTGTCAATTGTGGTCATGGGCAACAGCTCATTTCGAAACACCGGGCGATGGTGCGCGTAGAACCCCGTAGCGGGGCAAAAATCGGTTCCGTTCTTGCCCCGACATTACCCACAGCCGCCACCGTGGACCGAAATCTCCGCATCCGCCGGTGCAAAATTCTGCGACGCCGGAGAGCTTGCCGGGATCTTCTCAGAAGCCGTTGCGGACGAGTACGTCCAACGTCAGCACGCCGAACAGGAGGGTCACGTAGCTGATGCTGTAACCGAACAGGCGCATCGCTTTCTGCGGGTTGGGGTCGCGGCTGAGCGCCCACGTGCCGCCGATGAACAGCCCGCCGAGCACCACTGCTCCGATGACGTAGATCAGCCCGAGATGGCCGACCGGCGCCAGGACGAGGGTCCCGATCACCATCAGCACCGTGTAGATCAGCATCTGCTTGAGCACCTCGGGCAGGGGCGCAACGACGGGCAGCATCGGAACGTCGGCAGCGCGATAGTCGTCGATGTGGCGGATCGCCAGCGCCCAGAAATGCGGCGGCGTCCAGAGGAACATCACCACGAAGAGCACCACGGGCGCCCAGGCCACGTTGTTCTGGACGGCGGACCAGCCGACGAGGACCGGGACTGCGCCGGCAGCACCACCGATCACGATGTTCTGTCGGCTGGTGCGCTTCAGCCACAGGGTGTAGACGAAGACGTAGAACAGTGCGGCCGACAGGGCCAGGCACGCCGAGAGGAAGTTGGCGCCGCTCCACAGCACGGCGAAGGCAGCGATCTGCAGGCAGATCGCGAAGATCAATGCGTTGCGGGGCTCGATCAGGCCGGTCGCGAGCGGGCGGCCCTGGGTGCGCACCATCAGCTTGTCGATGTCTCGGTCGACGTACATGTTGATGGCGTTGGCGCCGCCGGCGGCGAGCGTGCCACCCAGCAACGTGATCAGCACCAGCGTCGTGGGCGGCCAGCCACGCTCGGCCATGACCATCGTCGGCACCGTGGTGATCAGCAGCAGTTCGATGATGCGCGGCTTGGTGAGCGCCACGTACCCGCCGACGATCGTCTTCGGACTGCGGCGGGAAGCGTGTCCGAGCCCCGAAGGCGCGAAGCGCGACGGCACGAGGGGGCGAGAGCCGACGGACATCGGCTTCATCGTAGAAGGCTTTCGCGCAGGTTCCCAACCGTCCGGACGTGTCTCCCGTCCCGTCGTTGCCCCACGCGACCGCGCTCGCCGGGGCCGTGGTTGCCGCATTCCAGGGATCCGGCGCGAGAATGGTCGCCGCATGTCGATCGCTCCCGCTCCCATCGTCGTCGACCGACCTGACCAGGACGAATCGGTCGCGCCCGATATCCCGTGGATCGTGCTCGTCTGGAACGACCCGATCAATCTGATGAGCTACGTCACGTTCGTCTTCCAGAAGTTGTTCGGGTACAGCATCGAAAAAGCCACCGAGCTGATGCTCGACGTGCACGAAAAGGGGCGAGCCGTCGTCTCCAACGGCACCCGCGAGAAGGCCGAGCTCGACGTCTTCCGTCTCCACGAGCACGGCCTGTGGGCCACGATGCAGCGAGACGACGCTTGATCATGGGACGCAAGCCGAGACCGCCGATCGAACGGCACGGGGCCGGATTCCGGTTCAACCTCGATCTCGAGGAGCGCGAAATGGTTCACCGCCTGATGGGCGAGATGCGCGCCCTGCTCGAGGATCCCGACGACGGTGACGGACGACTGAAGCGGATCTTCCCGACGGCGTACCACCAGGACGGCGATCAGGCGTTGGACGACGAGTACCAGCGGCTGATGCGCGAGGAGATCTTGGCTTCTCGGCTGAAGGGCCTCGATGTCGTCGACGAGTTCATGAACGCGGCCTCAGGTGACCGCGCCAACGCCACGGAGGCCCAGATGATGGCGTTCCTCCAGGCCCTCAACGGGATCCGCCTCGTGCTCGGCACGATGCTCGACGTCGACGAGGCTCACGACCTCGACGACATCGCCGAGGATCACCCGCTCGCCGGCGAGTACAACCTCTACGACTTCCTCAGCTGGATGCTCGATTGGTCCGTCCGCGCCGTCCAGAGCTGAGGCCGCGCCGTCCAGAGCTGGGTTCGAGCGGGCCGACGTGGCTCGCGTCTCAGCCCCGGGCGGGGAAGATGACGCAGCTCACGGCGGCCGGGCCGGTCTCCGCGCCGACACTCGGGCCGATCCGGAACCGCACCACGTCGGCGACGTGGGCTGACTCGCCGACTGCATGGGCAAGGGCATCGGCGATGGGCAGCATGTCGCTGTGCGCACAGCCGACCCCGATGTCGAGCCGGCGTTCCACCTCCTGGCCGTCGCCCACCCAGCTCAGCGCATAGTCGGCCATTGCGTTGACCGCATCGGCGACGCTGTCGGCGTCGCGCACGACACGCACTCCGTCGAGCCCGAGTGAGAGGACCTTGCGTCCACCGTGGCCGCAGGCATGCTGAGCGGGAACGGGTTCGGGGCCGGCAGCGACGAAGACCGTGCCGACCGACGATGCCATCGATTCGGCGATGTGTGCAGCGCGCTCGAGCGTGGCCCCGGCGGCGATTGCGTCGCCAGCGGCCCACACACAGCAGCTCACCGCAAAGCGTGACGTGCCGGAGTCGACGATGCGCACGGGAACGGCCACTGAGTGGACTGCGAGCCGTGCCGCTCCGAGTGTCCCCACGCAGGTCGAAACACCATGGATCGACAGGATCTGGGTGCACCCGCGGGCGACGAGCTCGTCGTAGGCCATCGCGAACTGCCCGGGGCTCGGCTGGTTGAACCGGATGCGGGGTGCCCGCCCGGCCCGGTACAACTCGTAGAACTCGTCCACCCCCAAGTCGACGCCCTCGAGGTACTCGCGGTCATCGATGACGACCGTCAACGGCACGACCTCGACCCCGAAACGCTGAGCCAGATCAGCCGGGAGCTGTGAGTTGCTGTCCGTGCAGATGCCGATCATGCGACCCGTTCTCCGGCGACGCGCACGCTCACGAGGGCGACCGGCACGGCGGGAGGGCAGAGCATCGGGGAACCGTAGGCCTCATCGTCCGCGATGTCAGCAGGAGTGCCGATCTTGTGTCGATTCTGTAATCCGTTCAGATCGTTTGGCGGAAACGGCGGGATTCACTGATATTGTTCGGTCGCTCTCAACCGGAGACGAGTCGTACCTAGCCCCCATCGTCTAGTGGCCTAGGACACCACCCTTTCAAGGTGGCGGCACGGGTTCGAATCCCGTTGGGGGTGCTGACCAGTTCTTGGTCCCGTGGTGAAGTGGAGTTCACGCCGGCCTGTCAAGCCGGAGGTCGCGGGTTCGAACCCCGTCGGGACCGCTACCAGTGAGGAAACTCGCTGGTAACTGGCCAGCGCAATACCAGTCCAAGAGCAAAGCATGACACGGTTCTGTAGCTCAGTCGGCAGAGCATACGCCTGAAAAGCGTAGGGTCACCGGATCGACGCCGGTCAGAACCACACCAGAAAGCCGCAGGTCAGACGCCCCATCGAGGGCGTGTGACCTGCGGCTTTCGCCGTTCTCCCGCTGCTGGCCGGCGATGTCGTCAGCTCACAACGGGCCAAAGACCCCCGAACGTGCTGACAGCAGCCGGGCCGGCGGCCCCGTCAGGGGATGAAGGCGCCGACCAGGTCGACCACGAGCTGGGCCGCTGCACTAGCCTGGACGCAGACGGCGCCACCGACACCTGGGCCGACGGCGGTGATGTTGGCCGTGTCCTGGTTCGCGGTCGTGTTGATCAGCGAGCTGGTCTGCTGCGAACTGCAGGGGCGGACCGAGACGTAGCCGGCGCCGGTGCTGTCGGCAGCGACGACGTTGAGGACCGAGACGGCGCCGACCGGGGTCGCGGCCTCGTTCGTCGACGGCGTGGCCGACTTCGACCGAGTGTCGATCAGTCGGGTCGCGGCCTGCGGTGTGAACATCAGGCCACCGTCACCGGGTCCGAACCAGCCGGCGACGTCGACGACGACCTGCGCGCGACCCGAGAGGGTTCGGATGCAGATCGAACCGTTCCGCCCCAAGCCGACCAGTGCCGCCGACGCCGTGTTGCGCGACGGGTTGGCGTTGACGGTCGATGCCGTGGTCGATGAGTCGGTGCATGGTCCAGGGGATGCGAGCAGCACGGTCGATTCAGCCGGCTCGGCGATGGTGAGGTTGATCCACGCCGCAGTGGCGTTCGCCGGGATGCCGCCCGCGCCGGCGATCACGACCTCGGTGGCAGCGGCGGTGGAGCGCTCGCCGGTGATCTCGTTGCGGACCGAGGCGCCACCACGCGTGTCGACCCAACGGGTGGGCGTCATCGGGTGGAACGCCGCGCCGGACGGGCTGAAGGCGCCGATCACGTCCACGACCAGATCCGTGGCCGACGACGAGAAAACGCACGCCGTCCGGTCGGTCAGCTCGGTGATGGCCATCCCGGCCGTGGTCCGCGAGACCTCGACGTTCAACGTCGACGTCGACGGACGGTCACCGCATGCGTAGACGGTGAGGTAGCCGGCCCGGCAGCTGTCGACCGCTGTCACGCTGAGCACGGCCTCGGTTGCGTCGTCGGGCAACACGTGGTCGAGGTCCAGGGTGACGACCCGGCCGGCACCGAGGTTGCCGGCGTTCGGCGAACCCTGGGCGCTGACCCTGGTGTCCAGTACCCGGGCCGGTTCCAGCGGTACGAACCCGGCCCGGATCGCTGGCGGGGTCACCGATTCGGTGGCCCCCGCAGCAGGGACGCCGATGTGGGACGAACCCGAACTGCAGCGCACGACGACGGGGTTGGTGTCGAGCGCGGACGTGATGTAGCGAGCGAGCCCGACCGCGCCGGCGGACGTGAGATGGATGCCGTCGTTGGAGAACCAGTCCGCAGGCCGAGTGGCGGTGTACGTGTTCCAGTCGAGCAGTCGCAGCCGCGGATGGCGGGTGGCCGCCGACTGCAGCTCGGCGTTGTGGGATTCGTAGAGGGTTCGTGCGGACGGTCCGCCGGGCAGCACGTACTTGGTGCCGGTGCGGTAGGTCAGCCACATCACCGAGGCGACGCCCTGCAGTTCGGCTTCGGCCATGACCCGGTCGACGGCATTCGTGATCGAGGCGTCGTCGTAGCCGGCCATGATCACGACCGTGTCGCCGAGCTTGCCGGACAGCACCGTCTGCATCTCGGGGAGCACGCTGATCGGACGGGTCCCGAACCTGCCGGTGCAGCTCGCCTCGACGAGCCGGCGACAGCTCTCGGCGGAGAAGTTCAGGATGTAGCGCTGGGCGACGATCTCGCGGATGTCGTTGTTCTGCAACGTGTCTGCGTCGTCGTTGTCGTACTGGTACCACTCCATCGCGGCCATCGTGGAGTCACCCATCAGGGTCACGCGGGTCGCGTCGGAGCCCGCAGCCTCGGCCGGACCCGGTCCGGTGGACTGCGCGCAGACGACCCCGGTGAGGAGCAGCCCGGCTGCGACGAGCGCGCGACGGCCCACGCGCGGCCGCATCAGCGGCTCACGAGACGAGCGGACCGCGATGCCAGATCGACGTCTGTGGGAGCGGCATCGGCGGATCGGCGGGCGGTCCAGGGTTCACCGGCGGAATCGGTGGCACGAGTGGATCGGGGTGACTGGGATCCAGCGGCGACGGCGGTGTGTCTGACATGTCGGTGCCGGTACCCACGCGGCGCTCGCACCGAACATGGTGCCGGACACGGCCGGGCGTCACGCGCCACGGCGGGCCTCGATGTCGGTCGCGGCACGACCCTCCAGCAGGCCACGGGCCTCGAACCGCGTGACCGGCCGCTCAGGCGGTCGGGCGACGACTCCACCGTCGAGGCGCAGCTCGGCCGCGACAGCGTGGAGCGTCTCCGACGCGTACGCCGGGTCGTCGGTAGCCAGCCGGAGCACGCCGCCGACCGCCAGCGCATCGACCAGCAACGCCAGCCGCTGCGGGGTGACCAGGCGCTTCTGGGCGTGGCGCGGCTTGGGCCAGGGATCGGGGAACCAGACCCGCAGCTCGGTGACCGACGCCGGTCCGAGCGCGGCGAGCAGGTCGAAGGCGTCGCCGAGCCAGAGCCGCACGTTCGTGGTCCCGGCCGCGTCGACCAAGGCGGCGAGGTTGGCGATCATCGCACCGTTCGGCTCACACGCGATCACCAGCGCATCGCCGTCACCCGGGGCCATCGCGACCGTGGCATCACCCTTGCCGCAGCCGATCTCGACGATGAGCGATCGCCCGCCGGCCCGCGCATTCTCGGCTTCGGCGAGCTCGAACGCGTAGCGCGGGACGAGCTCGTCGAACGCGCGTTGCCGGGTCGGCGACATGCGTCCTTGACGGCCCCCGAAGGTGTAGCTGCCACCGATGGGTCGGGAGGCGACGAAGCGCTTGGGCGTCGGTGCCGTCACGACCGCAAGGCTAACGGCTCGCTTCGGTACGGTGCCGAGCACCACACGACCCGGGGGTTGTCATGCCTGCGAACGAGCAGACCGAAACGTACGAGACCGGCACGCAGCTCAACGAGCTCGCCTTCTACGGTCTGGCCGGCGCACCGAAGTCGCCCCGCGACCTGATCAGCGAATGCCGGGACGGCGAGGAGCTCGGGTTCGGTTCGGTCTTCCTCAGTGAGCGGTTCAACATCAAAGAGGCCGTGACACTGAGCGGCGCTGCGGGGGCCGTGACCGAGACGCTCGGCATCGCCACCGGTGCCACCAACAGCAACACCCGCCACCCCATCGTCACCGCGGCGTACGCAACCACGATGCACCGACTCACCGACGGCCGCTTCGCGCTGGGTCTCGGCCGCGGCATCGACCGGATGTTCGATGCCTTCGGGATGCCACGCATCACCACCGCGCAGCTCGAGGACTTCGTCGGGCTGATGCGGCGGCTGTGGAAGGGCGAGGTCGTGTTCGGTCACGACGGACCGGCCGGCAAGTGGCCGGTGCTGGCGCTCGATCCGTCTTTCGACGAGGACATCCCGATGATGTTCACCGCCTTCGGCCCGCAGTCGCTGGCGCTCGGCGGCCGGGCGTTCGACGGGGTGATCCTGCACACGTTCTTCACCGACGAGACCCTGCAGCGGTGCGTGCAGAGCGTGAAGCAGGCGGCCGAGCAGGCCGGCCGCGATCCTGCCGCCGTGCGGGTGTGGAGCTGCTACGCCACCATCGGCGACTGGATCCCCGAGGACGTGCGCCTGAAGAAGACCGTGGGGCGGCTGGCAACGTATCTGCAGGGCTACGGCGACCTCCTCGTGCGCACCAACCAGTGGGACCCGACCGTCCTGGAGCGGTTCCGCGCCGACCCGTTCGTCGCCGGGTTCCAGGGCGCGCTCGATGCGAAGGCGACGACCAGCGAGCTCGAGCACGTCGCGACGTTGATCCCCGACGAGTGGCTCGCCCCCGCCGCTCGCGGCACGGCCGAGCACTGCGCCGCAGCGGTGCTGGGCCAGCTGGACCTCGGCGCCGATGGCGTCATCCTCCACGGTGCGACGCCGACCGAACTCGCCCCGACGATCGCGGCATACCGCGCAATCCGCCCGACCGGCCGCTTCGACCACCTGTCGGCGAACCCTGCCGGGCGTTAGATTCGGGCGATGGCCGCAGCCGCAACGAATCCGTGGGAGCAACTCTCCAAGGGCATCGATCTGCCCTTTCATCCCGACATCACCGTGCCGACGTTGCACGAGGTGCGGCTCGACATCCCCACTCCGCCCGCGGTCGGTGATGTCGCCAAGGCTGCGCGTGCCGCAGTCGTCGAGCGGCTCGCCGTCGACGTCACCCCCGGCATGACCGTCGCCGTCGGTGCCGGCAGCCGCGGCCTCAGCGACCGCGTCGACGTGCTGCGCGGCACCATCGAGGGACTACGCGACCTCGGCGCCGAGCCGTTCGTGGTGCCGGCGATGGGCAGCCACGGCGGGGCCACCGCCGAGGGTCAGCGACAGATCCTGGAAGAGCTCGGGATGACCGAGGACGCGATCGGCGCCGAGATCCGGGCGACGATGGAGACCATCGAGGTCGCGCGCACGCCGGACGGGATGCCGCTGTACCTCGACGCACATGCCGCCGGCGCCGACCGGATCCTGCCCGTGAACCGGGTCAAGCCTCACACCTGCTTCCACGGCCCGATCGAGAGCGGCTGCACGAAGATGGCCGTCGTCGGCTTCGGCAAGCAGCTCGGTGCCTCGCAGATCCATGCGTGCGGACCGATCGAGATGCGCGACCGGCTGTTGCGCGGCATCGATGCGCTGCGTGCGACGGGCCGCCTGCTCGGCGGCGTCGCGACCGTGGAGTCAACGACGGGCGAGGTCGTCCGCGTCGCCAGCCTGAATGCCGACGACGTCGGTGGCGACGCCGAGCACGAGTTGCTCGAATACGCGGCAACGCTGGTGCCGGCGCTGCCGTTCGCGCAGATCGATGTGCTGATCATCGAGCGCGGCGGCAAGGACATCAGCGGGACGACGCTCGACCCCAATGTCACCGGCCGGTTCTGGATCAACGGCCTCGCCGATTCGGTGAGCCCGGTCGTTTCCAACATCGTGCTGCTCGACATCACCCCGGTCAGCCGCGGCAACGTGCTCGGCATCGGCCTCGCCGACTTCATCCCAGCAGCGGTCGCCAACCAGATCGACTGGCAGAAGACCTATGTCAACTGCTTCACCGCAGGAGCCAGCGGCGTGCGCCGTTCACGGATGCCGATGGTGCTGCCCGACGAGGAGGCCTGCATCAAGGCCGCGCTGAGCATGTGTGGCAAGGCGGCACTCGAGCCGAAGAGGGTGGTCCGCATCGCCAGCACACTGCACATGTCGCACTGCTGGGTCAGCGACGCGATCCTGGCCGACCTCCCGGCGGGCGTGACCGCGATCTGACCAGCGGGATCGGGAGCGTCAGGCGCTGCTGTCACATCGGCGGGCCGAAGTCGACGTCGGTGGTGGCCACGGTGCCGGCGGTGCGCCCGGGTGCCGTCTGGTACGTCCAGTAGAGGTTGGTGTGCGCGATGACCTGTTCCGGCGGCGGCGCGCCCCACTCGCTCTGGTCCTCGGTCGTGTGCGCATCACTGACCAGCAACGCGTCGTAGCCCCGTGCGAACGCGCCGTGGAGCGTCGAGCGGATGCAGGCGTCGGTCTGAGCGCCGGTCACGACGAGGCGGCCGACACCGAGACCGGCCAGGACGGTCTCGAGGTTCGTGGCCTCGAACGAATCGCCGTACTGCTTGCGGATGTGCGGCTCAGCGGCATCTGGCGAGAGCTGGGGCACGATCTGCCACGCATCACTGTCGACGGTCATCCCGGAGTCCGAGTGCTGCACCCACACGACCGGGACGCTCTCGGTGCGCGCCTTGGCGACGAGCGAGTCGATGTTCGCGACGACTTCGTCGCGCAACGGTGAGCCATCGACGACGCCGGTCTGGACGTCGACCACGAGCAGGGCGGTGTTCGGTCGGTTCTCGAGAGTGGTCATGTCATCACTTCTACACGCGATCAGAACTTCGGCGCGACCACGACGGCCATCACCGCGAAGTGGAGACCGGCCCCGACGATGGTGCACGCGTGGAAGATCTCGTGGAATCCGAACACGCGCGGCCAGGGGTCGGGGCGCTTTCGGGCGTAGACCAGCGCGCCGACTGTGTACGCCAGGCCACCGCCGAGCACCAGCCAGAAACCGAGCGGACCGAGGCCAGAGTACAACTGGCCGAACGACGGCGCAGCCGCCCAGCCAACGATGACGTAGACCGCGGCGAACGCCCATCGGGGCAAGTGCCACGGCACCCACTGGAGCGCGACCCCGACCGCAGCGCCGGCCCAGACCGTGATCAACACGCTCGAGCGGTGCCAGCCGGTGAGCGACACCACCGACATCGGGGTGTAGGCACCGGCGATGGCCAAGAAGATTGTGCAGTGATCGAGCCGGGACATCAGCGCCCGGGCCTCGGGCTGCCAACGCAGGCGGTGGTATGCGGACGACACACCGAACATCGCTCCAGTCCCGACGACGTAGACGATCATCAGCACCGGACCGCGGCGCGTGCCCACCGAGTCGCCGATCAGCCAACTGCCGAGGGCGAGCAACGTGGCAAATGCGAGCACGTGCGACCAGCCCCGCAAGAGCGGTTTGACCAGCGCTGCCTGGCCGTTGACACCCGGTGTTGCAGGTCCTGCGACCTGGGGTGACGGGGTGGAGTTGGTGGTGTCGGCGGGCACCTGCGCAACGTAGCAACCGACGGTTACCACCCAGGTCGCAGGCCTCGATTGCTCAAGTCGGGTTCGTCTGAGGCCGATAGCAACCTGACCGAGATGCGGTGGGAAAAGGTGGACAAGTGAACAACTTCAACATCGACCCCGGGCTTGGCGACGACGTCGATCAGACCGCCGAGATGGCGCGACCGGACCAGTCCGTCAGCCGGCCGTCCGAGCCGTCGACCAACTCCTTGCCGGCACCATCAGGGCCTGCGACATCCGCGATCCTCCAACGTCAGCTCGACGGACTGATGGCCGTGTTCGGCGCAGTCAGCACAGCGCTCCTCGTCGTCGACGATCACGGCATCGTCGTCATGGCCAACCCCGAGGCGGCGCGCCTCTTCGGCCCGATGCACACACTGCTCCACGTCTCGTTGGCGAACCTGCTGCTCACCGGTGCGACCGCTGCCGACGCCGTCCCGCTGCTCGATGACGACGCCCTCTCGATGGTCATGCAGCAGAAGCGCTGGAAGGCCGACAACGTGCGCATCCATCCCGTCGGTCGGCCCGACTTCCCGGCCGATTTCACACTGATTCCCTACGACACCGAGGGTCGACGCAACGCCGTCGTCGTGATCACCGACAACACCGACCGCGAGCCGGCGCGCGCCCAGCTGGAATGGCAGGCGACACACGACCCGCTGACCGGCCTGAGCAATCGCGCCATCCTCCTCGACCGGCTCGAACACGCACTGCTGTTGGCCGCCCGTTCGGGCCTGTGGCCGACACTGATCTTCCTCGACCTCGACCGCTTCAAGTCCGTCAACGACCAACTCGGCCACAGCACCGGCGACCGCCTCCTCGTCGAGGCAGCCGAACGGATCAAACGCTCGGTCCGCGCCGCCGACACCGTGGCCCGCATCGGCGGCGACGAGTTCGTGGTGCTCTGCGAAGCGTTGGAGCGCACCGACATCGCCCACCAGGTCGCCGCGCGGATCCTGCTCGCGATGGAGGAGCCGTACGACTTCAACGGTGAGGGGGTCCACATCTCGGCATCGATCGGCATCATGCAGGGCGACGCGTCGATGTCGGCGGCTGAGGATCTGCTCCGCAACGCCGACCTGGCGATGTACCGGGCCAAGGAGAACGGTCGCAACCGGATCGAGACCTTCGACACGGTGATGCACGGCGAGATCCGGCGGCGCATCGACATGGAGCGGGCACTTCGCGAAGCGCTCGACAACGACGAGCTGAGCGTGGTGTACCAGCCGATCTTCACGACAGCCCACGGCGCGCTGGTCGCGTTCGAGGCGCTCGTGCGCTGGGAGCATCCGACGTTCGGCAAGGTCAGCCCGCTCGAATTCATCCCACTGGCCGAAGAGACCGGCCTGATCGCGGCGCTGGGCGAGCGCGTGCTCGACATCGCCTGCCGCGACGCTGCTTCGTGGCGCGACGCTGCGGCCTACACGATCGGCCTGCACGTCAACGTCTCCGGACGCCAGGTCAGTGCCTCGAACTTCGTCAGCTACCTCTCCCGGGTGCTGCGCCACCACCACATCGACCCATCCAGCCTGACGCTCGAGCTGCAGGAATCGGTGTTGCTCGACAACCCCGAGCGCGCCGTCGCCCGCCTCGTCGCGCTTCGCGAACTCGGCCTGCGGATCGCGATCGACGACTTCGGAGTCGGCTACTCGTCGCTCGCCTATCTGCGTCGGTTCCCGCTCGACGTACTCAAGGTCGACCGTCAGTTCGTCGCCGGCATCGCCCAGTCACCTCAGGGCCAGCAAGTGCTGCAGGCCATCGTCGACCTCGCCGCAGGCCTCGACTACAGCGTCATCGCCGAGGGCGTGGAGACGACGGAGGAGCTGACCTCGCTGTGCAACCTGGGCTTCGAATATGCCCAGGGCTACCTGCTCGCCGCGCCGATGTCACCGGCCGAGGCGCTGCTGCTCGCAGCGGCCAGCATCGTGCCGGAGTCCGCCGAACACGCCGACGCCGTCCAGCGCTGACCCAGCGCCCGACCCGCCGCCTGACCGGCAACTCAGCTCAGCTGCCGAAGGCGAAACCGAGGTCGGGGGCGGTGAGCATCGCCAGGAAGGCCACGCCCGCGGCTTCGGCCATCGCTGCGCAGGTTCCGCCGCGGTCGACGATCACGGTGATCAGGATCGGGATCGCACCGAACGCGCGGACGGCCTCGACGGCCTCCATCGGTGAGGTGCCCCGGGTGACGGTGTCCTCGGTGATGACCACCCGGTCACCCGGCTGCAGCGCACCGGCGATGCGCCCGGTCACGCCGTGGTCCTTGGCCTCCTTGCGCACGCTGAAGCTGCGCAGTTGGCGGCCACGTGTGGCCCCGACTGCGACGAGGCCGTAGGCGACCGGATCCGCGCCCATCGTCAACCCGCCGACTGCGGTGGCGTCGTCGGGGATCAACGCGAGCGCGACGTCGGCCATCAACAGCAGCCCGTCGGGACGACACGCCGTCTGCTTGGTGTCGAGGAACCACGTGCTCTTCGCCCCGGACTTGAGGGTGAAGTCGCCTCGCTGGACCGAGTACCGCAGGACGTGATCGCGCAGCGCGGCCCGGGCCGGATCGAGGGCGGGCAGATCAGCAGACTCAGGGCTCGACATGACCCGAACCTACTGGTGCTCCGATGAGCGAACCCGCCGGTCCGCAACCAGCGCCGGTCAGCGGTTGCGTCGGTCGCGCATCAGCACCTCTTGGGCGATCGTGGCGACGTGGGTACCGTCGACGGCGAAGACGTGACCCAGGGCGAGGCCCCGTCCACCGACGAAGTTGTGGCACGAGAACTCGTGGAGATGCCATTGATCCGCTCGGCCGGGACGGTGGAACCAGATCGTGTGGTCGAGGCTGGCGACGAACACCGCCGCGTCCTTGTCCAGATCCTCCTCGCGCCCGATGGGATGGGCACGCACGACGGCATCCGTCGGCAGGTCGTCGGACAGGTAGGCGAGCATGCACGCGTGCACCAGTGGGTCGTCGCCGAGGTCGTCGGCGGCACGCATCCAACCGGCGATGCGGCCGGCACCGGTGCGGCCGTCGGGAGGGAGATGGCGGCTCGGGATCATCCGCCGCTCGAACATTGTCGTCCACGAATCACCGACCAGGTCGTCGGCGTCAGGCAGTTCGCCCGGCACGACGATGGTCTGGATGTCGGCCGACGGCTCGACCAGCTGGAATGACGCCTCGAGGTTCAAGATCGCGCCGGTCGCCTGACGGGCCACGACGCGACGGGTGCAGAACGTACGGCCGTTGCGGATCCGGTCGACCTCGTAGCGTACGGGCTCCTCGTGATCGCCACGGCGGATGAAATAGGCGCGCAGCGAGTGCACCGTCAGATCGGTCTCGACCGTGGCCGCCGCAGCTCGCAACGCCTGGGCGACGATCTGACCGCCGTAGAGACCACCCCACGGATAGCGGGGTCCGATGCCCACGAGCGTGTCTGGTCCGTGCGCCTCCAGGCGCAACAATTCATGTGCATCCATCACCGCCAACGGTACGCCGCAAGCAAACAAAGCGCGCCTTGGCTCCGCTGGGCATCGAATATAAGGTGGCGCCATGGCGAAGCGTGGACCAAAAGGACCGATGACAGACGAACACAAGGCGGCCTTGGCTGCCGGACGGTCTGAGGGACGCGCAGTTCGCGACTATCTCGAGGCGTTGCGGAACAACAAACCCAAGCGTGGCCGCAAGCGCACAGCGGAGACGATCCGCAAGCGCCTCGCTGCGATCGAGACCGAACTCACCGAAGCGGATCCCGTCCAGGAGCTACGTCTGGTCCAGGAGCGGCTCGATCTGACCGCCGAACTCGCCACGGTCGGACACGCCGTCGACATGACGGCGATCGAGGCCGAATTCGTGAAAGTCGCCAAGGAATACAGCGAGCGCAACGGATACAGCTACGCAGCGTGGCGGGCCATCGGGGTCGAGGCCGCCGTCCTCAAGAGGGCCGGCGTCAGCCGCTCCGAGGGCTGACGCACCGTCGGCGCCCGACACGTGCCGACCACACCGGATCAGCCCATCGCGGCGAGGGCGTCGAACACCCGCGACACGTGCTCGAGGCTGCGTTGCACATCGAACGCACGATCCAACACGGCCGCATCGACGGTCACACGGGGGTCGGCGTCGAGCAGCTCACGAAAGTTGCGGCCCTGATCCCATGCCTGCATCGCGTTGTCCTGGACGATGCGGTAGGACTCGTCCCGGCTCAACCCGGCCTGCACGAGCGCGAGCAGCACCGGCTGGCTGAAAACCAGGCCGTGGCTGGCCTCGAGATTCGCAATCATCCGTTCCGGGAACACGTTCAGACCCATCAACAGACGACGCATCCGGTGCAGGACATAGTGGGCCAGTGTCGCCGAATCCGGCAGCACGATCCTCTCGACGGAGCTGTGCGAGATATCACGCTCGTGCCACAGCGCGATGTCCTGCATTCCTGCTTGGAGGTTGCCGCGCAGGACCCGTGACAGACCACTGATGGTCTCGGCCGAGATCGGATTGCGCTTGTGCGGCATCGCCGACGAGCCCTTCTGACCGACCTTGAAACCCTCCTGCACTTCGCGCACTTCGGTGCGCTGGAGATGACGCAGCTCGACTGCGATCAGTTCCATTGTCGAGCCGACCGAGGCACACGCATACAGGAACTCGGCATGGCGATCGCGGGCGATCACTTGTGTCGCCGGGACCGGCGTCAGGCCGAGTTGCTCACCGACGAACTGCTCGACCGCCGGGTCGATGTTCGAGTACGTACCGACCGCACCGCTCAGCTTGCAGACGCCGATCGTGATCCGCGCCGTGCGGAGACGCTCGCGATCGCGGCCGATCTGGAGCGCCCACAGGGCCACCTTCATCCCGAACGTCGTCGGCTCGGCGTGAACGCCGTGGGTGCGCCCGATCATCACGGTGTCACGGTGACGGATGGCGAGGGCGGTGACGACGTCGAGCAGCTGCGTCGAGGCGTCGATGAGGAGGTCGCAGGCATCGCGCAGCATCCAGCACCACGCCGTGTCGACCACGTCGCTGCTCGTCAGCCCGTAATGGATCCACGAGCCGGCCGGCGCTCCGATCGCGCCCTGCACGACATCGACGAACGCGGCGACATCGTGATCGGTCACGGCCTCACGGTCGAGGACCGCTTGGACGAACGACTGGTCGACGTGCGGCGCACGCTCGCGACATGCCGCTGCATCGGCGGCGGGCACGAGGCCGAGCTGCACATGCGCGTCGGTCGCGAGGAGCTCGATCTCCAGCCAGCGCCGGAACCGTTCGACATCGCTGAAAACCGCTGTCATCTCCGGCAGCGAGTAGCGCGGAATCATCGCGCCCCGACCAGCTCGGCGTCGTCGTTGGGGCGGTCCCACAGCAGGTAGTCGTCGCGCTCGGCGCCGACGCCGACGATGCGGATCGGCACACCGATCTCGGCCTCGACCAGGCGCAGGAAGTCCTGGGCCTCGGCCGGCAGGTCGGCGGGCTCGCGGATGTCGGCCAGCGACCGGTTCCAACCCGGGAACTCGGTGTAGATCGGCTCGACGTCGGCAAGCAGTTCCATCCGGTCGGGGTAGTTGGCGAGCACGGTGTCGCCGATCCGGTAGCCGGTGCAGACCTTGACGGTCTCGAACGTGTCGAACACGTCGAGCTTGGTCAGCGCGATCTCGGTCAGCGAGTTGATCCGCACGGCCTGGCGCAGCATCACGCAGTCGATCCAGCCCGGACGGCGGCGGCGACCGGTCACGGTGCCGAACTCGCGGCCGATGTCGACGAGCTTCTCGCCGAGCTCGTCGATCAGTTCGGTCGGGAACGGTCCGGCACCGACGCGGGTCGTGTACGCCTTGGTGATGCCCACGATGCGGTCGATGTCGCGCGGCCCGAGGCCGGTCCCGACACACGCACCGCCGGCGGTCGGGTTGCTCGAGGTCACGTAGGGGTAGGTGCCGTGGTCGAGGTCGAGGAAGGTGGCCTGGGCCCCTTCGAGCAGCAGCTGGTGCCCTGCGGCGAGCGCGTCGTGCAGCGCGCTGACGGTGTCGCGCACGTATGGTGCGAGACGGGCAGCGAGCTCGACGAACTCCTCGACGATCGCGTTCACGTCGAGTGGCGCCGCGCCGGCCGCACGCAGTGCCGCGTCTTCGACCGTCGCCCGCTCGCGCAGGTGCGCAGCGAACAACGCCGGGTCGAGCACGTCACCGGCGCGGATGCCGATGCGGTTCGACTTGTCGGCGTACGCCGGCCCGATTCCCTTGAGGGTCGTGCCGATCTTGGCGTCGCCACGACCCGCCTCGGCCAGCGCGTCCCAGGCCTGGTGCCACGGGAAGATCAGGTGGGCGTGGCTGCTGACCAGCAACCGTTCACAGGAGATGCCGCGCCGCTCGAGCGTGTCGATCTCGTTGAACAGCGTCGGCATGTCGACCACGACGCCGTTGGCGATCACCGGCACGACGTGGTCGTAGAGGATGCCGCTCGGGATCAGCTGCAACGCGTAGCGCTCGTCACCGACGACCACCGTGTGGCCGGCGTTGTGACCGCCCTGGTAGCGCACGACGTAGCCGTGCTCCTTCGACAGGAGGTCGATGACCTTGGCCTTGCCCTCATCGCCCCATTGGGCTCCGACTACGACGGTGACTGGCATGCACGCTCCAAGCGACAGGGGAACGTGACGTGATCCTAGCCTCTGCAACACGCCACGGCGCATGTCCGATCCTGCGCAGATACCGTTTACTTCCATGTCAGTGATGCGGCGGATGACCTGGTCGGCAATGGCGGAGCACGATCGCAGCGCGCTGTGCCACCGCGGCCTCGACGACATCTTCGACCCGGACCTGCGCGCCTCCATCGGGCGGATCATCGACGACGTGCGCGACCACGGCGACGAGGCGGTGTGCCGTGCCCTGCGCGACCACGATGGCTTCACCCTGGCGCCGTCGGAGCTGCGTGTCACCACCGACGAGCTGGACCGGGCTGCGGTGTCGGCCGAGGTCGACGCAGCACTCGACCAAGCCATCGTCAACCTGCGCACCTTCAACGAAGCCGTACGCGAGCACGCGGCGGACTGGTGGCTGGAGAGCGCACCGGGGTTGTTCGTCGGCGAGAAGATCACCCCGATCGCGAGCGCCGGGCTGTTCGTGCCGAGCGGCAAGGCGAGTTATCCGTCGGTCGCTTACCAACTGGCTGTGCCGGCCGTCGTCGCCGAGGTGGCCCAGCTCGCACTCGTGGTCCCACCGGCTCCAGGCGGCGCCGGCGAAGTCGATCCGGCCGTCCTGGTCGTGTGCCGCAAGCTCGGGATCACCGACGTCTTCCGGGTCAACGGGCCGGCCGGCGTGGCCGCGCTCGGGTTCGGCACGGAATCCATCCCCAAGGTGCGCAAGGTCGTCGGCCCCGGGTCGCCGGCCGTCACGTGCGCGCAGGTCGAGATGCAGCGCCACGGCGTCGCGACCATGATGCTGCTCGGCCCGACCGAGAGCGTCGTCATCGCCGACGAGTACGCCGACCCGGTGCGGCTGGCCGCCGACCTGTTGATCGAGGCCGAGCACGGTACGGATACGGCGGTGCTGCTGGTGACGACGTCGGCTGCAATCGCCGATGCCACAGACATCGAGCTCGCCCGCCAGCTCGACCTGCTGCCGATCGTGCGCTCGACCGCCGCCCGGGCTGCCCTCGGGCACAACGGCGGCTGCGTGTTCGTCGACTCCCTCGACGAGGCCGCCGAGATGGTCAACCGCTACGCCCCCGAGCACCTTCAACTCGCGGTGTGCGACGAGGATCGCCAGGCGGTGCTCGACCTGCTCACCGAGGCCGGCGAGATCCTGCTCGGCCAGGACACCCCGTTCAGCGCTGCCAACTACCTCATCGGCTGTCCCGCCTCGCTGCCGACGAGCGGATTCGCCCACGTGTCATCAGGCATCACCGTCGAGACGTTCCTCAAGCGGACTGCGATCGCCCATTCCGACCCAGCCGCTCTGCGGGCGATGAGCCCGGCCATCATCGCCCTTGCGGATCACGAGGGCTTCTCTGCCCACGGCGCCGCGCTCCGCATGCGGCACGGTTGATCGGCGCACGGCCGGTGCCCCAACGGGCGGGAAGCTCAACTCCCCGAACCCCTTGGCATCCGCTCGGCACCGAACCCCTCATCGAACCCCTCATCGGCAGGACCGCCTACGATCGGGGCACCATGAACTCGCTGCTGCTGGTCGAAGACGACGAACGCATCAGCCAACCGCTCGTGCGGATGCTCGAAGCGGAGGGATTCTCCGTCGTGCACGTCGAAACGGGCGAGGCCGCGCTGGCTGCGGTCAACGGCTCGGTCCCCGACCTCGTCCTGCTCGATCTCAGCCTGCCGGACATCGACGGACTCGACGTCTGCCGGCGGTTGCGCCTGTCCCATCCCGGCCTGCCGATCGTGATGCTCACCGCACGCAACGAGGAGGTCGACATGGTTGTCGGCCTCGATGCCGGGGCGGACGACTACATCACCAAGCCGTTCCGCGTCGCCGAGCTCACCGCCCGAATCCGTACCCGGCTGCGGGCGAGCTCGGTCAGCTCGCCACTCGTCGAGTCGGACACGTTCGGGGCGCTACGCCTCGACCGCGCCGCACGGCGAGCCTGGGTGGCCGACGATGAACTCGCCCTTGCGCCGAAGGAGTTCGACCTGCTCGTGCTGCTCGCCAGCCACCACGGCGAGACATTGCGCCGCGAGTTGATCATGGCCGAGGTCTGGGACGAGAACTGGTGGGGCTCGACCCGCACTCTCGACACGCACATTGCGTCGTTGCGCCGCAAGCTCGGCGACACCAACGACACACCAGAGCGGATCATCACCGTGCGCGGCATCGGTTTCCGTTACGAAGCGGGTTGATCGCGCATGCGCCGGCGCCTGGTCCGCAATACGATCCTCGTCGCTGTCATGGTGCTTCTGGTACTCGCGACGCCAGTCATCCTCCTCCTCAAACGGGCGACCGAGGACGAGCTGCGCAGCCGCCTCTCGGCCCAGGTCGCGGCGATCAGCACGAACCTCGCCGACCGCTTCGGCGCGCGCTTGGAGCCGGTCGACAGCGATCTGATCGGGCTCGTCCCCGACGGTGACCGGATCGAAGTGCGCAACATGGCCGGCGCGATCCTGGCGTCGTACGGGCCGATGATCGAGAACGGGTTCCATGCCTCGGCCAGCGGTCCCGACCAGACCAGGATCGATGTCGCCACCAGCGGGGCAGATCTGCGCCGCAGGTTGGTGAGCGAATTCATCCTGCTCGGCGTGCTCGCTGCGGGTGGTGTGCTGCTGGCCGCAGTCCTCGCCGCGATCTTCGGGGCACGCGTCTCACGACCGCTCGAGCAGCTCGCCGCGTCCGCAGCACGCCTCGGTGCCGGCGACTTCAGCGCGGCGCTGCCACCGCCGTCGGGCATCCGCGAGATCGACGACATCCGCACGACGCTCTCGACCAGCGCCGGACGGCTGGACAAGACGTTGAGCTCCGAACGCAGCTTCACCGGAGATGCCACCCACCAGCTGCGCACAGGGCTGACCGGGATTGCATTGCAATTGCAACTGTTGGCGACGCACGAGGACGAAGCCGTGCGCGCCGATGCGAACCATGCCCTCGCCCAGACCGACCGCCTGACCAGCACGCTCGACGCGCTGCTCGACCTCGCCCGCGGCGGCCGCGGCAGCCAACGAGTCAGCGTGCAACTGCACGAGATCGCACTCGAGCACCGTGGCGATTGGCTGCACCGATTCCAGCTCGCCCGACGCGGACTGCTCTGCCACGGCATCGGCACCGCAGTGCTCGCCACACCCGGGTTCATCGGCCAGATCATCGACATCCTGCTCGACAATTCGCTCCGCCACGGTCGCGGTGACGTGCGCATCGACGTCGCCGACCGGCAGCTCAAGATCAGCGACGAAGGCATCATCAGCGAGCGCGCTGCGGAAGGCCTGTTCAACGGATCAGACGATCCTGCCGCACCGCACGGGCGTGGATTGGCCCTGGCCAGGCGACTCGCCCAGGCCGATGGCGGACGGCTCGAGCTCGTGACGCGGGCGCCGACGACGTTCGTGCTGACCCTGCCCGTCGCCCACTGCGAGACCATCACTCTCACCGATCAGGTGGGGTCGCGACCGGACTCGGCGGGCTCTGGCAGCTAATCTGCTCGAATGAGGCGTCACTTTTCTCGAATCTGCGCGGGCCTGATTGCGATCGTGTCGCTCCCGGTCGCGCTCACCGTGGCGGCATTGCCGACCCCCGCAGCAGCAGCAGGAGCCGCCGGGACCCCGTCCGCGTTCACCGCCCTCGCCACGCCAGTCCGGCTTGCGGACACCCGCACCACAGCGCCGTTCGGCGCAGCCACCGCCTACCCGGTCGCGGTTACGGGCATCGCACCCCTGCCGGCGCCCGGAACCATCACCGCTGCGGTCCTCAACGTGACCGTCGTCGGACCCGCCCAGCCGGGCTACTGGTCGGTCTACCCACACGGCGGCGCCGTGCCCACCGCCTCGAACATCAACGTCGACCCCGTCGCTTCGTTCTTCGGCAGCAATCTCGCTCTCCCGAACATGGTCACCGTGCCCGTCACGGCCAACGGCCTCGTCGACGTCTACTCGAACGCCGGTGGCAACGTCGTCGTCGACATGCTCGGCTACTACTCACCGGCCGCCACTGCGACTGCCGGTCGTTTCGTGCCGCTCCCCACGCCGAGCCGGATGGTCGATACGCGCGCCCTGAACGCCCCGATGACGGCCGGCGAGTCCCGCCTGTTCACGGCGCCGAGTGCCGCCGGGTCGTCCTCGGTGGTACTCAACGTCACCACGATCGGCGACCTCCCCGGCTACTGGCAGGTGTTCCCGGCCAACACGACGCCACCCGCATCCTCGAACCTGAACACGATGGCGCCCGGCCAGATCACGGCCAACCAGGTCATCGTCCCTGTCGATGGCGCGGGCAGCTTCTCGGTCTTCTCGCTGAGCGGCGGACAACTGATCATCGACGTCGTCGGTTCCTTCACCGGCTCCGCCGCCCCGGCAGCGACGGACGGCCTGTTCGTGCCGCTCGATGTGCCGACCCGGTTCCTCGACACCCGCTCGGCGCTCAACCCGCTCGGCGCGAGCAAGCGTCTGCTCAACGGCTGGGACGTCGAGGTTCCCGTCACCGCCAATGCCGCCATCAACCGGCCCGATGTCGCCGCCGTTGCGCTGAACCTGACGGTCACCGACACCTTTGCCCCCGGCTACGTGAGCGTGACCCCGGCCGGCTCGAACGACCCGGCAGCCAAGGCCCGCACGACGTCGAACATCAACGTCACCGGCGGATCCCAGACACTGGCCAATCACGTCATCGTCCCGGTCTCGGCCCGCGGCTTCGACGTCTTCGCACAGTCTCCGCTGCACGCCATCGCCGACGTCAGCGGCTTCTACCTCGGCACACCCGTCGCTGCGCCCTTCGGTGTCGCCACCAACGTCGACCCCACCCCGGCCGGCTGCCTCAGCTTCAGCGACGCAGCAATCGGCGTCGCCGCCCAGGGCGCGTCGGGCGCCAACGTCGCCGTGGCCCAGAAGCGCCTCCTCGACCTCGGGTTCTGGGTCCAGGCCACGGACGGCAACTATGGCCTCACCACCACCCAAGCCGTGATGGCCTACCAGAAGTACAACGGCCTGTCACCGAGCGGCAAGATCGACGCGGCAACGGCCCAGCGGCTCAGCATCCCCAACTGCCGTCCGGTCAGCAAGATCACCTCGGGTGACCTGCTCGAGGTCGACAAGGGCAAGCAGTTGGCGATCTTCATCTCCGGCGGCAAGGTCCAGTGGGTCGTCAACACCTCGACCGGCGGCGGATACTTCTACGAGTCCGAGGATCAGGTCAACGGCGGGCGGGTCACCGGCACCGCGATCACCACCAACGGCACGTTCAAGATCTACCGGGTGGCCGACGACCCCCAGTACCACGGCACTCTCGGCACGCTCTATCGCCCACGCTTCATCGTCGGCGGGATCGCGATGCACGGCTACCCGAGCGTGCCGAACTACGCGGCCTCACACGGTTGCATCCGCGTCACGAACGCCTTCATGGACTTCGTCTGGGCGGCGAACCTGCTGCCGATGGGCCGGACGGTCAACATCCACGACTGATCGAGTCGCCGCCCGGCACGGGCGCGAGCGCCCACGTTCGCTCACACAGACGGTCTGTGTGAGCCAAACCGTGGACGTCGGCGTATGTGCTCACACAGACATTCTGTGTGAGCGATGGTGTCGTCGAAAGCGCGCCAGCGTCAGAGGCCGCGCTTGGACGCGATGAAGGCGGCGACGTCGTCGGGTGCGCCCTCGATCACCACGCGCGCGACGTCGGGCGAGCGGCCGAAGCCGATCAGCACGATCTCGCCGGGCAGGCCGACGAGCGTCACCGACCGATCACCCTTGCGGGCGACGATGTCGGCGCGCCCGGCACTGCGCAGCACGACGCCGACGGGTGAGTGGCGGAACAGCATCTTCGCGGCCAACTTCAGCGGCTTCCACAGCGCATCGTCGTGGGTGGCGTCGTCGGGGCGCGGCTGCCAGTCGGGCTGGGCTCGGCGGACGTCCTCGTGGTGGACGTAGAACTCGAACATGTTGGCGTGGTCGCCGACCACCGGCCAGCCGAGCGGCGACCAGAACGGCGGACCGTCGCGGAACTCGTCGACGAGCTCGACGTACGGTCGGGCCGCGACATGCGCCTGGACCTTCTCGGTGCGCTTGGCCAGGGCGGGCACGAGTATGCCACCGGCCGCATCGAAGCGACGCTCGCGCACGAGCAGGTGGGCGACGAGGTCCCGAGTGGTCCAATCGCCGCAGAGGGTCGGCTGGTCCGGGCCGAGGTCGTCGAACAGGTTGGCGAGGGCGGCGCGCTCATCAGCGGTGACGGTCATGACCGAGAGTACCCCCAGCTCGCACCGCCAAACCGTTGGCGTGGTCGGCGCCGGGGCATCGTGAGTCCGGTCAGACCGTACCGCTTCCGCGTTGCACGGTGATGCGTCCGTCGACGGAGTCGACGAGGATCGCGTCGCCCTCGCCGGCGCCACCCTCGAGGATGAGGGACGCAGCGCGATCACTGATCTCGCGCTGGATGACCCGCTTGAGCGGCCGGGCGCCGAACGCCGGGTCGAATCCCTCGTGGGCCAGGGTGTGCATGGCATCCTCGGTCACGTCGAGGCTCATCCGACGTGCCGCCAGGCGGTTGCGCAGCGACTGCAGCTGGATGGTCACGATGCGGGCGATGTCCGCCTCGGTCAGCGACCGGAAGCGGATGATGTCGTCGACGCGGTTGATGAACTCCGGCTTGAAGAACGT
>JANXUX010000354.1 GCA_025351965.1 Actinomycetes bacterium
GTTCCGCCAGTTGGCGCGTGTCTTGCCGAGCGCGGCCTCGTAGCAGTGGAACACCTCGTGGGTGATCGTCGAGAGGAGGGTCGTGTCATCGGCATTCTGCACCGTGTCGATCTGGATGGCACATCCGAGGTACGTCTCGGAGTCGCTCCACAGCGGGCGGGCCAGGCCGGCGAACTTCGCCTGCACCAGGATGTACGAGATGTCCCCGTCAATTTTGCCGAGCTTGGTCGCGATCGTCTCACGCGCCGCCCTGATCCCTCCGCTCACCTGATCGGCGAACTGGTCCAACGCCGGCCGTCGGAAGCTCGCTGGCACGATGATCTGATCGCCGTCCGGGGAGATCACCGCGTCGACGACTTTCTGTTGAGCCGACGTGAGCTCGCCGTAGTGAGCCTCGACGTCGCTGAGAGCGATCGTGGCTGAACGTGGCTGATACGAGCTCTCCGGCACCTCGACGCCCGGGAGCGGGGCGACGGCCAGCGAGAAGATCTTGAGGATGCTGTCGAGCGATCGGTCACCGTTGTCATCGACGTTGGCGAGCTCCTGCGCGTACGGGGTGCCGGTCACGTCGGTGACCACGGTGGTCGGCGTCGGCGTCGGCGTCGGCGTCGGCTCGGTGGCGGGTGAGCTGGCGGGTGAGCTGTCGGCGGCTGAGCCTGGTGCCGCCTCGCTCGACGACGGCCCGATGTCGGAAGGCGTCGCCCGGCTGGAGTTCACGGAGACCTGACCGGCGTCGGAGGAACATGCGCTCAGCAACGACCCGATCAAGATGGCCACGAGCGCACATCGACGGACGCATCTCGTGTCATCGCGATCGTTGAGGTGACCTGGTGCGGCGGGCAGCATCGCCGAACCGTACCGCACCGGCGGACCGATGCGAGCCGGGAGGGTGCTCGCGCCCAGCCAACCACGAAACCCAACGCGAACACCAACAACACGAACTCGCCCCGATTGCCGTGCGGGTGATCGGCGAAGTGGCCAGGGGATCGAAAGTGTCGTGGCGATGGTCTCACGGCTCACATCCCGCAGCGTTCGAGTGCATTGGCGCAACCGAGCGCCGACGCCGAAGCGTGTCGTCGACGGATTCGTGCACTGATCTCCAGGATGAGACATGATGTGGCCGCCGTCACGTTTCGGGGGGAACGTGGGCGGCGCTCAGTCAGGGGCGACATGAAGCAGCGTCAGTGTGAGTTCGAGGCGTTGATCGGGGCGCAGGGCCTCGTGTATCGCTTGGGCGTGTGGGCGCGATCGCGTCGTTGCATCGCGCGGAGCATGTTCGACCTCGGCTCGATCGGTCTCGCTGCGACCATCGCCATCACGTGCGCGGTTGTGTTCCCGGCCCTGATCATGGCGACCGAGCGGAACCTCGTTCGCTTGATCCACTTCTGAGCGCGGGCGCGCCGTGATCGAGCGGACCATGCGCGCGGTCCAACTGCTGGGTCGCGGTGGCTACGAGCAGTTGTCGGTCAGCGACAGCGTGCCGATCCCTGAGCCGTCCGTCGGCGAGGTGCTGATCCGCGTCGGCGCAGCAGGCGTGAACAACACCGACATCAACACGCGGGTCGGCTGGTACTCGCCGGACTCTGGGTGGTCCGGCGACGTTCCGAGCTATCCGCGCATCCAGGGCGCGGATGCCTGCGGCGAGATCGTGTCGATCGGCGCCGGGGTCGGGGCACAACGGGTCGGCGAGCGGGTGATCGTGGAGCCCGTGTTCCGCGACGCGGATGTTCCCGGAGCGATCGCTCGATACTTCGGCTCCGAGGTCGACGGAGCGTTCGCAGAGTTCACTGTCGTGCCGTCGCGTCACGCGCACAGCGTCGTCAGTGCATTGACCGACATCGAGTTGGCCTCGTTCCCGTGCTCGTACTCTGCGGCCGAGAACATGACGCACCGTGCGGGAGTCACTGCGACCGATCGGGTACTGGTGACCGGCGCATCCGCCGGCGTCGGATCAGCGGCAGTGCAGTTGGCGCGCCGACACGGTGCGCATGTCGTCGCCCTGGCGAGCGAGGACAAGCGCGAGGCGATCGTGGCGTTGGGAGCGGACGACGTGGTGGGCCGAGACGCCGACATCGTCGACCTGTTCGGCGAGGGGTCCTTCGACGTCGTGATCGATGTCGTCGGTGGTCCCGGATGGCCGGGCCTGCTGCGGGTCCTGCGTCCGTTCGGGCGTTATGCCGCCGCCGGAGCGATCGGCGGACCGGTCGTGGCGCTTGATCTCCGAGTGCTCTACCTGAAGGATCTCCGCTTGTTGGGTTGCACGGTGCTCGACGACGGAGTCTTCGCCGCCGTGGTCGCCGCGATCGAGAACGACGAGATCCGACCGGTCGTGGCGGCCACATTCCCGCTCGAGCAGATCGTCGCCGCACAGGAGTGTTTCCTCGCCAAGCAGCACGTCGGCAAGATCGTCCTCAACTGTCGCTGACGTGCCCAGTGGGCTCGTCAGCAGCCGCCTGCTCGGCACGCTCTCAGAGGCCGGGCTTGTCCGTTTCGAGGCCGAGGAGGAGTTGGGCCGAGTCGATGTACGTCTTCTCGCTGATGAAGGCGTGCTGGGTCCCGGTGAAGATGTCGCGGAACGCACGCTCGAGCCGGCTGCCGTTGCGGATCGCGGTCGTGCCGGCGGCGAGGTGCGCGAACTGGGCGATCTCGCGTGACGCCTCGGTGGCGTAGGTGGCCGCGATGCGCATGTCTGCGCGCATCAGCGGTGTCAGTTCGTTGCCCATCAGCACGGCTTCCTCCGCCGCAGTGAACGCCTCGACGACGCCCGCCCGCGCCGCGCGCCACATCCCGGTGTGATGGGCGAAGTTGCGCTGGAAGGTGGTGCGCCGGGCGAGCGGCTCCATGTCGGACATCCGCGATTTGGTCAGCGACAACTCGGCGACGTCGTCGAGCATGCTCTTGGCGACGCCGAGTGCCCAGCTGGCATGCCCTGCCGCCGTGATCGCCATCAGGCCCATCTTGAACAGCGGGCTGGTCCCTCGGTACGGCTCACGGCGGAAGAGCCCGAAGCAGCGGTGCTCGGGGACGAACACCTCGGCGACGGAGTAGTCGTAGCTGCCGGTGCCGCGCAGGCCCTGGACGTTCCAGTTGTCACCGAAGGTCACGTCGTCGCGGTGCACGAACCCGGCGAGCAGATCGAAGACCATCTCGCCGCCGACCTTGGGCATGAATCCGCAGGCGACGTAATCCGAGTGGCCGGTGCCCGAGCCGAAGTTCCAGGAGCCGGTGATCAGGTATCCGCCATCGACCTTCGTGCCGACGCCGTTGGGGAAGAACTGGCCACCGGCGGTGACGCGCTTGCTCGGGTCGCCGAACATCTCGGCGAAGCCCTCGTCGGGCAGATATGCAGACGCGGCCATCGCCGAGGGGAAGTTGGCGATCCCGATCCAGCCGAGCGAGCCGTCCTGCCAGGCGAGCTCGATCCAGGTGTTGATCACCTCGAGGAAGGACGGCTCGGTGCCGCCTGCTTCTGGGGTGTTCATGAACGTCATCAGGCCCGAGTCCCAGAGCGCGTCGACCATCCCGTCCGACATCGTGCGACCGGCCTCGCTCTCGGTTGCCTCGTGCGCGCTGATCTCGCGCAACCCCATCGCCGCCGTCAATCCGTCGATCACCGTCTTCATGTCGCCCCACATTCGTCGTCGCCCTGACGAGCGGATGTGCGGACTGTACCGAGGACGCCGTCGTCAGCCGAACATGAGCTGCGACAACCCGTAGGAGTGGCCGGCTACGTAGCCGCCGTCGACCGGCAGGGCGACGCCCGACACGAACGAGGAATCCTCCGACGCCAGGAAGTAGGCGACGCCGGCGATCTCGTCGGCGCGGCCGAAACGGCCGAGCTTGTGCTGCTCCTTGATCGCCGGCGCGGACGCCATCCCCGCCATGACCGATTGGAACATCGGTGTGTCGATGAAGCCCGGGCAGATCGAGTTGGCACGGATGCCCGCCCGGCCGTAGTCGCATGCCAGGTTCTTGGTCAGCAGGACGACTGCGCCCTTGGAGGCGTTGTACGAGCTGCCGCCCTCGCACCCCTCGAGCCCTTCGACACTGGCGATGGTGATGATCGATCCGCTGCGTTGCTCGATCATCGCCGGAAGCACCGCCTTGGCCGTGAGGAAGGTGCCGGTGATGTTGACGTCTTGCACGCGTTGCCATTCGGTGAGATCCATCATGTGCACGAAGCCGCCGCCGGCCACGCCTGCGGCCGTGACGACAGCGTCGATGCGGCCGTGGTCGGCGACGATCATCCGGGCCACCTCGATCTGTGCCGCCTCGTCGCGCACATCGAGCACGTGGAACGCCGATGCCGGAGCCGCAGCGACAGCCGCGGCCCACCCGTCGGAGGTGTTGATGTCGGCGCCGATCACGACAGCGCCTTCTGCCGCGAACCGCTGCGCGCAGGCGAGTCCGATGCCCGATGCAGCGCCGGTGACGTACGTAACCTTGCCGGTCAATCGGGACATGTTGGCTCCGTTCGGTGGTGACGCTCGGCGTGATTGGCGCTGTTGGCGCCGGCCGGTGGACCCTACGTGGCCGCGTCAGGGTCAGCGTCGGTCGGAGCGTGGGTCACTGGTACGCGGCGGCACCGGTGTCAGGGCGCAGAGTTGGGGCGCGCAGATCGCGCCCGAGGTTGGGATGTGTCCCGGCGCGCAGATCGCGCCCGAGGTTGGCCGCTGTCCGGGCGCGCAGATCGCGCCCGAGGTTGGCCGGTGTCCGGGCGCGCAGATCGCGCCCGAGGTTGGGATGTGGGCGGGAACCCGTCGCGAACTCGAACCGTGGGCGCGATCTGAGCGCTGCGGGTTACTGGTTTCAGGTCTGGGTGTCCCGGTCGGGACCGCCGTCGGCGGTCGCATACCTCGCGTCGCAATGGAGCACGCCGGTCCGCATGCCGTCCGATGCCGTCGTCCAGATCCGAACCCGCCACGTCAGCCGTGTGCAGCGGCAGTGGCTCGTGGAGGCCGACCGGCTTGCGGTCGCGTGGGCTGCGGCCTGAGGGTCGGATCCAGCCGCCAGCGCGGCCGACGAGGATCGCCGCGGCGTGTCCGGCAACGAGGATACGAATTCGCCGGGGTCGTCGGAGCCCTGGGGGACAATGGAGCAATCGACGACGGGGTCGTCGACGGAACCCGTCGATGGGGCATCTCGACGACGTGTCGATGTGCGACCTGTGACGATGTGCGACCTGTGCGACCTGTGCG
>JANXUX010000204.1 GCA_025351965.1 Actinomycetes bacterium
CCCGGACGACACCGCCAGTTGGTGAGAAGCGGATCGCGTTCGAGACGAGGTTGAGGATGACCTGTTGGAGTCGCCGGCGATCTGCACGAACGTGCAGCGCGGGACCGGTCTGCTCGAGGGTGACGCTGTGCCGGTCGGCGACCGGCTGCATGAGTGCGAGTGATGTCGAGATGACGTCGGCCGCATCCACGTCGGTGAGTTCGATCGGCATCGCAGCTGCCTCGACCCGGGCGAGATCGAGGACGTCGTCGACGATCGACAGAATGTGCGCGGATGCGATGGAGATGCGTTCAAGGGCGACGCGGCGTTGGTCAGCGGTGAGGTCGATGTTCTGCAGGTTCTCGGTGAACCCTGCGATGGCCTGCAGCGGCGTGCGCAGTTCGTGGCTCAACGCCGTGACGAATTGAGACTTGGCCAGATTCGCTCGGTCGGCCGCTTGGCGCGCGAGTTCGGCCTCGGCGCGGGCCACTCGCTCCTTGGATGCGCGGTCGTACTGAACGGCGAGCGAAGCGAGGTGAGTGAACCGTCTGACGATCTCTTCGTCGCGCGAACCTGGCTCATACGGCGCGTGGTGGTACACCGCAAAGGTGCCGATCACCTCCGATTCGCAGCGGATCGGCGTCGACCAACACGCGCGCAGGCCGTGACGCTGGGCAAGCTCTCGGTACGCCGTCCATCGGGCATCGGTGTCGACATCAACGGCGATCACTGGTGCTCCGATGTGCACGGCGGTACCGCAGGATCCCGCGAACGGACCAGGGACGAGCCCGTCGATCGCTGCCGAATACGACGCCGGCAGCGATGGTGCTGCACCGTGACGGAGCGTCCCGGATTCGTCGAGCAACAGGATCGAGCATCGACTCGCCGGAGTCAGTTCTTCGAGCGCGAGCACGATGGAGCCGAGAACGTGGGACAGCGATCCTCCGGACGCGAGTTCGCCCATCATCGCGGTTTGGTGATCGAGGACCGCAACCACATCCTGTCCGGACAGCACGGTCATCCGTCCCAGCGGTAGCCGACGCTGCGGACCGTACGCAGCCGCTGTGGTCGCTGCGGGTCGATCTCGATCTTGAGGCGGAGGCGATAGACGTGCTCGGTGACGGTCGCCTCGGTTTGCCACCCGTCGTGGCTCGACCAGACCGCCGAGAGCAACTCGTGCCGGGTGCAGGCGCGTTTGGGATGATCGACGAAGTAGGCGAGCAGGTCGAACTCCTTCGCCGCGACCTCGATCGGCTCACCGTCGACCCACACCTGACGGGACTCCCGGTCGGTTTCGACCCCATCGCCCCGTGGCGAGAACTGTCGTCCCGCTGCGGCATCGATTCCGCTGCGCCTCAGCACCGAGCGGGCGCGAGCAGCGAGCTCGCCGGTGGAGAACGGTTTGACCAGATAGTCGTCGGCCCCGAGGTCGAGCCCGATGATCCGATCGGTTTCGCTGTCGCGTCCGGACAACACGATGACCGGTATCGGCCGGCTGTTGGAACACCGATCCGTGGTGCGCAGCCGGCGCAGGATGTCGAGGCCGCCCAGGCCGGGCAACGACAGATCGAGCACCACCAACGCCGGTGGATTCGCGTTGATCGACTCCATCGCGGCGAGGCCGTTGTTGACGCTCTCGACCTCGAATCCGTCGGCCTCGAGCGCCCACGTCACCGAGGTCCGGACGCCGTCGTCGTCGTCGACGACCAGGACGCGTTGCTGAGGCCGCATGGGATCCACGGTAGTCGTTGATGAGACGTTGATGATCCGTTGATCCGCACCCGAGGGTGGCTGTTTACGGTGCGGTAACCGGGCCGCACGTCCTGGACCAGCGGCCGACGCACGTACTGCTCGCCGCTGGCACAACACAGTTGGGGGCAACAATGAAACTTGCACTGTACCTACCGAACTTCCGCGACCGGGTGACGGTCCAAGAGCTCGCCGATCTCACCCAGCTCGCCGAGGACCTCGACTTCGACTCGGTCTGGACCTTGGACCGGATCGTCGTCCCCGAAGCATCGGATCGAGGTGAACTGAAGTACCCGTTCGGGATGATGGAGCAGTTCCCGTTGCAGATGCCGGTCTCGGCTCGCGGTGAATGGCTGCAGGGCTGGCCCCTGCTTCCGTGGCTCGCCGCGAAGACTTCCAAGGTACGCATCGGGATGAGCATCACCGACACGCCGTACCGGGCGCCGGGTGTGCTGGCGGCCGAGTGTGCGACCATCGACCACTTGTCCGGCGGTCGGCTCAACGTCGGTGTCGGTTCGGGTTGGATGCCCGAGGAGTTCGCTGCTTCCAGTGCATCCCACATCTTCCCGAAGCGCCACAAGCACGTGCGCGAGACCATCGAGATCATGCAGGGCATCTGGACCAACGACGTGTTCGAATACCACGGCGAGTTCGCCGACTTCGAACGCTGTGGATTCGGGGCCAAGCCGGTGCAGACCCCCCATCCGCCGATCTACTTCAGCGGCCTCAAGGACCCGAAGCGCTCGGCGAGCCGCATCGCCAAGTACGGCCTCGCCGGCTGGATCGGGATCCAGGACACCCCCGAAGAGATCGCCCGATGGAAGACAGAGATCCAACGTGAGCTCGAAGAACTCGGCAGCGACAGATCACTCGATGACGGCTTCGACATGTGCAGCATGATCTGGTTCGTCATCACCGATCAGGAGACCGACCAGACGCCGAACAGGAAGCTCAGCAATCTGCTCGTCGGCACAGCGGCACAGATCACTGACAACCTCAAGCGTTTCAAGGAGGCCGGTATGACGATGCCGCTGCTCTGGCCGCCGTTCACCGATGTCCCCGTGTCCAAGACGCTCGACGATCTCAAGCGGCTCAAGGAAGAGATCATGCCGAAGGTCGACGCTTCGTGATCGATCTGCGGGCCTGCCGTTCGTCAGATGTCACTGGCCGCCCAACCGGTGAGTCCGACGATCTTGAGCACGAGCAGCCTGGCGAACGGCTCATCGCGGTACTGCGGGTACCGTGCCGCCAACCGTCCCGCAAGGTCACCCCAGCCGTTTGGACCGAGGGTCGCCTCGTGGTGCAGTTCGACACGGACCCACCACAATTGCGACCAATCGTTGCGATCCCAACGGTCGACCAGCAACACTGCGCGCGGGTCGGCCTCGAGGTTGAGCTCTCGCCGCAGAGGTCCGGCGGCCTTCGGTTTGACCAGGTCGATGGGAATCGCAATGCGACCGGCATCGTCGACGGCGAACACGACGGGGACGGCGTGAGGTCCACGCACCGGGTCCGCGGTCGACAAGACGCCGCACAGGGAATCCATCAGGCGTATCGATGTTTCGTCGTCGCTCAGTTTCACACCCCGATTCTTCCCGCCAGGAGCGGTTCCGTCCACGCCTCGAGGACGCCACCCTCATGAACCTGGCGGACTGGGTGCAACGCCATGGGCGACGCCGACCCGACTCGGCGGCGATCGCTCACGGTGAAGACGTGCACGCGACGTGGGCAGAGCTCGCCTCGCGGACGGCGAGCACTGCGGCAGGATTGAACCGTGATCTGCACGCCGCTGGCGGAGATCGCGTCGCGATCGTGATGCGCAACCGGCCTGAGTACCTGGAAGCACTGCTCGCCATCTGGCATGCGGGGCTTGTCGCAGTGCCGATCAACTCGCGGCTGCATCGAGACGAGATCGGATACATCGTCCAAGACAGCGGTGCCATCGCGGTCATCACCGACGACGACCATGCGGCCGACGTTGGTGCCGTGCTCGACGCGGTCGAGACGCTGCGGGCCGTCATCGTCGCCCCGGGTGAGCAGTGGGACGACCTGGCCAGCGCGGCTCCGATCGGCCCGGTCGACCGACAACCGACCGATCCGGCGTGGCTCTTCTACACGAGCGGTACCACCGGCCGGCCCAAGGGCGCCACGTTGACCAACCGCAACCTGTTGGCGATGACGCTCAGCTATTACGCCGACATCGATGCCATCGCGCCGCAGGACTGCATCCTGCACGCGGCGCCCATCTCACATGGATCGGGGCTCTACGGACTCCCACACATCGCTCGGGGTGCGCTCAGTGTGATCCCACGATCTGGTGGTGTCGACCCGAACGAGATCGCAGCGCTGCTCGCACGGTGGAAGGGGATGACGTTGTTCGCCGCTCCCACCATGGTCCGGCGCCTCGCCATCGACGCCACGATCCGGGCGGCCGACCTGTCGAACCTCAAGACCATGATCTACGGCGGCGCTCCGATGTACCTCGCCGATCTCGAACTGGCGCTCGACGTGTTCGGTGCTCGGCTGACACAGATCTACGGCCAAGGCGAGACACCGATGACCATCACCGCGCTGGCCAAGCAGGACCACCACCGCGAGGGGCCCGACTGGCGGCGACTCCTGCAAGGTGTCGGCTTTGTGCGAACCGATGTCGAGGTGCGCGTCATCGACGAACACAACCGGGAACTGCCCGCCAACCAGATCGGCGAGATCGTCGTTCGCGGTGATGTCGTCATGGCCGGCTACTGGAACCAACCCGAAGCCACCCTCGAGAGCCTCCACGACGGTTGGCTCCACACCGGTGACCTCGGCAGCTTCGACACTGATGGATCGCTGACGCTGCACGACCGGTCCAAGGACCTCATCATCAGCGGCGGGATGAACATCTACCCACGCGAGGTCGAAGAGACCTTGCTCCACCATCCTGCCGTCGCCGCGACGTCGGTCGTCGGACGTCCTGACCCCGAGTGGGGTGAGGTCGTCGTTGCCTTCGTGGTCGTCGCACCAAACAGTCGGCCTCCGACATCGGCCGAGTTGGACGAGCTCTGCCTCGACCACATCGCCCGCTACAAGCGACCCAAGGAGTACCACTTCCTCGACGTACTCCCGACCAACGACTACGGCAAGGTCCTCAAGCGCGAACTCCGCGATCGGCTCGCCCACGATCCACTGAACTGAACGGCGTGCCGCCGTCACACCCGGGCGAAGCGGTCGACCTCATCGCAGAACCGCGTGCGGATGTCGGTCGTGACCGAAGCGGGCGTGCGTTCGACGGCGGCCGTCATGTCGCTAGCGGTGACGTGCGACGGCTCACTGCCCGCGCGCACACGGTCGAACGCTGCTGCCGCAGCTCGTTGCGCGGCGAGCTCCACATCGCCCGGTGTGTAGCCATCGGTCATGTTCGCGAGCAGATCGACGTCGATGGAGCGTTGATCGAGGGGCTCCAACGCTGCTTCCCACAAGGCGGTTCGTGCCCGCAGATCGGGTGGTCCGATGGGAATGACCAGATCGAAACGGCCCGGGCGCAGGACCGCCGCATCGATACCGGCGACGAAGTTGGTGGCACAGACCAGGAGGTGCGCCGGAGCAGAACGGAACGAAGGGATCATCTTCAACAATTCGTTGACGACACCCTTCGTCGCAGGATTCCGCTCACGCGCCGACGCGATCTCATCGAACTCGTCGAT
>JANXUX010000233.1 GCA_025351965.1 Actinomycetes bacterium
ATTCCGGTCAAGGATTTTCGCCAGGCCAAGGCACGACTGGCCGGTTTCGTCTCCGCTGCCGACCGGATCCGCCTTGCTCGGTGGACGGCCGAGCTCGTCGTCGCCGCCGCCGCTCCGTTGCCCGTGTTCGTGGCCTGTGACGACGAGACCGTTGCCGAGTGGGCGACGTCCGTCGGCGCCACCGTGTTGTGGCGTCCGAGCGTCGGCCTCAACGCTGCAGTGCTCGACGGCATCGCCGCACTGGCTGCCTCCGGCATCGAGCACGCCATCGTCGCGCACAGCGATCTGCCCCTGCCGTCGCCATTGGCGAACGTCGTCATGACCGGCGGCATCGTCCTCGTGCCCGACAGCCGCTCCGACGGCACCAACGTGATGGCGGTGCCGACGTCGGCAGGCTTCCAACCGGCATACGGCTCGCAGTCGTTCCGGCGGCACCTCGCCCATGCCGTCGAGCTCGGCCTGGCAGTGCGGGTCCTGCGTGATCCCGGCCTCGCCCTGGACATCGACACACCATCCGATCTCGCCCACCCCCTCATCGCAAAGGCACTGCCCGCATGGCTGCAAACGAACCAGGGCAACCAGCCCTAGAGACTCCGCAGGGAGCCGTCCGCTGGACCACCGATCTCCCGACCCCGAAGGTCGCCCTGGCCATCGGTGCGCATCCCGATGACGTCGAATTCGGCGCCGGTGGCACGCTCTCGAAGTGGGCTGCGGCCGGCTGCGTGGTGCACCACCTCGTCCTGACCGATGGGTCCAAGGGCACGTGGAACCCTGAAGCAGACATCGCCGCACTGCGCGTCACCCGCCATGCCGAGCAGCGTGATGCCGCACGGCGGCTCGCCGGCGCGTCCGCCGGCACGGTCACGTTCCTCGATCAGGTCGATGGCGAGCTCGACAGCGGGCTCGCCATGCGTGGTGAGGTCGCCCGCTGCATCCGCACGGTGCGTCCCGATGTCGTCCTCGGCCACGATCCGTGGAAGCGCTACCGCCTCCATCCGGATCATCGTCATGCCGGGCTGTTGGCATGCGAAGCCATTGTCGCCTCGCGCGATCCCCACTTCTTCCGCGAGCACGGTCTGGCACCGCACCGCCCGGACACGCTGCTGCTGTGGGAGGCCGACGCCGCCGACCACGCCGAGGAGATCAGCGCGTTCATCGACATCAAGCTCGACGCACTCGAAGCCCACGCCTCGCAGTTCGAGAGCACGATGCACGCCACGTCCGACGATCAGCTCGGAGCGTTCCGAGCCCGCATCACCGAGCGTCTCATCGGCCTCGGCGCCCCGCTCGGGATGGGCGCCGCCGAGCTGTTCAAACGGATCGACGATCTGTGAGTGCAGTGACCGGGCTGCGCCACCTCTCCAACGACGCGCCGCCGGCGGATGTGCTCGCCGTGTTGGGCAGCGACGGTGCCGTGATCGTCGACGGGTTGCTCGCGCCCGACGTCCTCGCCCGCTTCCGCGAAGACATGGAGCAGGCAGCCGAGTCCTTCGGCGCCGGCACGCGCAGTGGCGATGCGACGGTTGCCCACTTCTGGGGCGACGTCACCAAGCGCTTCACCCGCCTCGCCGCGCGAAGTGATGCGTTTGCTGAGATCCTCCTCCACCCGACGATGCTCGCCGTCGCCGACGCACTCCTCCTTCCGAGTTGCTCGAGCTACTGGATGAACACCGGCCAGATGATGATCATCGGGCCGGGCGAAGCTGCTCAGGCGCTGCATCGCGATGCCGACAACTGGCGGACGATGAACCGCCCCGACGGGTTCGAGGTGACGATCAGCTGCATGTTCGCCGTCACCGATTTCACCGCCGAGGTCGGCGCGACGAGGGTCGTGCCGGGCAGCAACCAGTGGTCGGACTTCAGCCGCCTGGCGACTCCGGCTGAGGTCACCCAGGCCGTCATGACGGCCGGCAGCGGCATGATCTACACCGGCCGCGCCCTGCACGGCGCGGGCGCCAACGTGACCACCGATCAATGGCGGTTCGGCTTCCACCTGTCGTACGTTCTCGGCTGGCTCACCCCTGAAGAAGCCGGGCCGCTCGGCGTCGACTGGGAGACGGTCTCCGGGCTGCCCGAGCGGGCCCAGCAGTTGCTCGGCTGGCGCTGCTACTCCGCCGGAGGCTCGGACTCCACTCGGCTGTGGACCGTCGACTACGAAGACGTCCCGGTCGGCCTCGGCCTCATCCCGCGCCACGGCTGACGCTCACCGCTGCCGTTCATGTCACCGCACATCATCAACGTTGATGATGTGTTGTCGCGAGACATCGTGGACGGGGGTGTCGCGAGTGATCGCGGACAGGTCATTGTTTCAGTCTTTGTTGGCGTGGT
>JANXUX010000234.1 GCA_025351965.1 Actinomycetes bacterium
TCCAGCAGCGCCTGCACGCCGCGGAACAGGGCGACCACGGCCAGCACGACCGCAAGGAGACCGGCGAAGGCAGCGACGAGGCCGAAGACGATGCCCCGGTAGGCAGTGAGCACCTTGGCCGTGGTCTTGTCACGGACACCGCCGACAATGCGGACAACGGTGTCGGCGAGTTTCGGCGCCCAATCTGGATCGGTGAGTGGATTTCCCGGCATGGGGATGGAGCCTAACGCTCGACACCTTGGCGCGGCGCTGCCGATCAGGCAACGTCAAAGTGGGCCTATGGTGCCGGGATCGGGACCCGGTCGAGTACGGCACAGCCGTCAGGATCGACGATGACGACCACACCGGCCACGTCGTCGCGCTCGACGATCACTCGGGCGCCCCGGTAGATCGCCGGCGCCGACGGCAGCCCGGCGGCACTGACGCAGGCCCGGTACGCCGTACCGTCGGCGACTCGGTCTGCGACCGTGGAGTCGGCGGTCGAGTCGGCGGTCGAGTACGCAGCGGTGGTGTCGGATACTGCTGCGCCAACGGTGTCCGTGGCGGCAGTGGTGGCGGGCATCTGCGTCGAGGCGAGCACCGAAGGGATGTCAGTTGCAAATGCAACCAATTGCTCCGGAGTGATGATCGACGGGGCACCGGACCATGGATCGACGGGTGCAACGGCGGCCGTGTCACCTGCGCCGAGCGTGGTGTCGTTGACCTGGCCAGCCGCGGATTCGGCAGCGGGGGCGTTCGCTGCAGCCGTCGTCTCACCGGTGCTGGCGGCGCTCTCGAGCGCGGGAGCGGCCGAGTCGGCAGCACCGGCCGATGCCGGCTCCTTCGCCGCGGTCGGTGCCGCCACCGTCGCCGAGGACGACTTGCTGTCGCTACCGGACGTCGAGGTGATCACTCCGACCGCGAGCACGCCGACCACTGCAGCGGCTGCTGCACCGCTGAGCCATCGCATCTGACGCTGCCGGCGAGCCTGCAGCGACACGACCGGCGCCAGCGATGAGCGTCCCGCGCCCGGCGTCGTGACAGACGTCGTGACCGGCTCTGTGGCCGGGACTGTTACAGCCGCCGTGACCGGGCCGTCGGCCACCGACAGCGCGTCGAAGGCCGCCAACGCGGCGGCGACGCCGGACTCGCGGGCAGTGGCGGAGACCTCGACCGAGCGGAGTTCGGCGCGGAGCTCGGTGTACACACCCAGCGCGTCGCGCAGCTCCTGCGAGGCGTCGACCAGGGCGCGCTCGTCCGCAGTGACCTCGTCGTCGAGGGCGGCACTGGCGAGCAGGCGGGAGGGATCGAGATCGTCGGTCATGAGGTCCTGTTTGGACGTTCCGGGGGAGTGGGCTGGTTCCCGCCACCGAGGTCACCGTGGCCGGTTCGGCCAAGTGTCACAGCGAGCGCTGCGCGACCACGGGCGATGCGGCTCTTGACGGTTCCGACGGGCACGCCGAGCACCTCGGCGATCTCCGCGTAGTCGAGGTCGCCGACGTCGCGCAACACCACCGGGAGACGGAAGTCCTCGGCCAGCGACGCCAGTGCCTGGTCGAGCAGCATCCGGTCCGCGATCGAGTCGATGCGCAGATCGGAGTCCGGATCGGCGTGCTCGACCGGCGCTGCATCGTTGTCTCGTTCGACCCCGAGCCCGGTGACCGGGCGACGACGCCGGCGGCGCAACTCGTCGAGGCTGGCATTGGTTGCGATGCGATAGACCCAGGTCGCGAACGTGCTGCGCCCGTCGAATTTGGCGAGCCCGCGGACGATGGCGATCATCGCCTCTTGCGCCGCGTCTGCGGCGTCGGCGTCGTGGCCGGTGACGCGCCGGCAGACGGCGTAGATCCGGTCGTAGTGGCGGCGCAGCAACAGATCGAGGCTGGACCGGTCGCCGTTTCGGGCCGCCGAGATCAGCGCGTTGTCGTCGGGCACGGATGAGATCCGACGATCGTAGCTACGCACTCGGGGTGAAGGTGACCTCGCTGATCGCGGCGCGGTAGGGGAACTTCGAGCTGCAGCCGTTGTCCGGTGCTGCCTCGAGCAGCAGGACCAGCACGAACCGGGCCGGAGTGCCGATCGCTGCAGTGACGCTGGTCGGTGATGTTCCGGCGCTCTTGGGTTGTACCGGATCACCCCAGCCGTCCATCGTCGTCGGTGCCGTGTCGGCGTTGCTGGCGTAGAAACGCAGTTGGTACGGCGCGTTGACGACATTGGCGCTGACGGTGCCGGTGCGCGCATCCGACAGCGAGACGACGAGACCGACACCGGGCTTGCCGTTGAAGTACTGGTTGTCGTAGCAGCCGGTCTCCCAGGCGGTGGCGGTGTCACCATCGAGGACGCGCAGCACCTGGTCGGGGTTTTCGTTGGCGTCCTTGGCGTCGCCCGGATCGAAGCTGGTGACCCCGACGATCTCGACCGGGCCGCCCGGCGACACCGAGTCGGAGGTGGGGGCCGGGTCGCCGGCGAGCGGTACGGTGTCGACGGACCCGCCGCTGGAATCGTTGCCCTCCGACAGCAGGACGGCACCGACGATGACGGCGAGCAGGAGCAGGACCGCGACGATGATCGACGGCGTGCGTCGCTGCTGGAACTGCCGGGCCGGCACGCCACGAGGGCTGCCCGACGTCGGGGTGCGGTCGCGTGCCGGTGGTGGTGGTGGCGCTTTGATCGGCCGCGCCGGTCCCTGGCGAGGCGTCGGGTTCGAGCCCCGCGATGCTGCCTGGCGGGACCCCGAGCGCACGATCGGCTGCGAGATGCGCGTCGGCGTCGACTCGTTGCCACTCGACGGGACACCTCCACGTGCTCCCGGAGCTGTCCGCGGGGCGGTGGTCATCCCGCGCGGCGGGGTCATCGTGGTCGTGCGGTCGTAGATGCCGCTGGCGATACGGGTCAGCCGGTTGCGCAGCTCGCCGCCCGTCGTCGGGCGGTCGTCGGGGTTGCGTGCGAGGAGCTCGTGGATCAGTGGGGCCAGCCCATAGGGGAGTGTGGCGCGCAGTCGGGACAGATCGGTGGGGTCGCGCTGGAGGCGAGCGAGAGCCGTATCGGCGTCACTCTCGCCGAGGAACGGCACGCGACCGGCCAGGCACTCGTACAGCACCAGGCCGAGCGCATACAGGTCGGCGCGACCATCGAGCTTCTTGCCGCGCACCTGCTCGGGGGACAGGTACTTGGCGGTCCCCATCATCACGTTCTCGCTGGTCAGGTCGTCGGTCGCATCGAGACCCTTGGCGATGCCGAAGTCGGTGAGCAGAACCCGACCGTCCGGGGTGATCATGATGTTGCCCGGCTTGACGTCGCGGTGCACCAGCCCGGCCTTGTGTGCAGCGTCGAGCGCGGCCGCGACGCACGAGCCGATGTGCATCGTCAGCTCCGGCCCGAGCCGCTTCTGCTCGTCCAGCAGCTGGCGCAGGCTCTTGCCGTTGACCAGTTGCATGACCACGGCCTGGCGACCGTCGAAGTCGATCGTGTCGTGCACTGCGACGATGTTCGGGTGGCTCAATCGGGCAACGGTGATGGCCTCGCGACGGAAGCGCTCGGCGACCACCGGGTCGGTTGCGAGGGTGGACTTGAGGATCTTGACGGCCACCTGTCGCGACAGCGACATGTCCGTCGCCAGCCACACCTCGGCCATGCCTCCTTGCGCGATCCTACGCTCCAGGCGATAACGCTGGGCGAGGAGGGCCGATGGCGGCGTGGGGCTCGTGGGAGTGGCCATGTTTCGCACGCCAACGCTAGTGGCGCACAGGGGTCCGAACCCGTCAATCGGGCTGTGCGGGCGTCACGGACGGACCTGGAACGCCAAGCCGATGGTGCCCCGCCCGGTGTGCGAGCCGACCACGGGGCCGATGTCGCCGACCAGGATCTCGCCGGAGTAGTGCGGCTTCAGCATCGCGACGAACGCGTCGACGTCGGTGCAGTCGGCCTGGAGGATGGCCAGATTGTCGACCTCGCCATAGCTGCGCAGCTTCTCGATGAGGAACGCGAGGGCCTTGCTGCGCGTGCGCTGCTTGCCACCTTCTTCGACCTTGCCATTGCGCACCTCGACGATCGGCTTGATCGACAGGACCGACGCGAGCATTGCCTTGGCACCGCCGATGCGGCCGCCCTTCTTCAAGTTGTCGAGCGTGTCGAGCGCACCCCAGACCTTGGTCCGCGACGCGAGGTCGATCGCGTTCGCCTTGACATCCTCGAACGATGCGCCGTCACGCGCCGTACGCGCGGAGGCGAGCACGATGGTGCCGAGCCCGAGTGTGCAGGATTGGCTGTCGACGACGGCGATCGGGATCTCGTCGGCGACGGCGCGTGCTGCCAGCTCGGCGCTCTGGATCGTGGCGGAGAGCCCGCCGCTCAGGCTGACGACCACGATGCCGGTCGCGCCGTCGGCAATCAGGGCGCGGTAGGTCTGCTCGAACAGTCCGGGCGGCGGTGCCGCAGTCTCCGGCAGTACCGGCGACGCAGCCGAGCGGCGCCAGAACTCCTCGGTCGTGAGGTCCCGGCGGTCGATGAACTCTTCGTCGCCGAAGCGGATCGACAGCGGAACGATCTTGATACCGAGCTCGTCCGCGACGGATTGCGGCAAGTCACAGGCACTGTCGGTCACGATTCGAACGGTCACGAGTGGGACACGCTAGTCCCAACGGCGCATCGACGGTGCCGTCAGGCCGGCTCGGTGCGGGTGGCCGGGTGCTCGGTGCGGCCCTCGATGCCGCGGCGCTGACGACGGCTGCGGCGGAGGTGGCGCACCCACCAGGTCAACAGGATCAGCAGTGCTGCGCCGGTGATCAACTGCGGTAATCCGGTCAACGCGTTGATGCTGGCGTTGAGCGTCACGGGTTCGGTGACGTCGAACTCGCCGGTGGGCGTGAGCACCTCGAGGCTCACGTTGAAGGAGCCGTTGGTCCGCGCCGTCACCGGGACCTGGACGAGCTTGGTCGCCTCCGGCTCGAGGACGACGGTCTGGTCACCCTCGGGGAAGTCGAGCTTGTTCGCCGCTGCGGTGAGCCGCACGATCACCTGCAGTGGTTCGGTGCACAGGTTGGTGAACGGCAGCGGAAGGTTCGTCGACTTGCCGGTGAGCGTGAACGGGTACGAATCCGGCGGCACCACGCAGGCCCGGATGGCGGCCAGCTCGGTGTTGATCACGCTGATCGCGCCCGCCACCTGGTCGTCACTGATCGACGTCGAGTAGAGGCGCTCGATCGTGTTGATCCACGCGTTGTAGCGACCCCTGTCGTCGACGAGCATGGAGGCGACGGTCGTGACCGCGAGGCGGACGTCGCTGAGGTCCTTCGAGCGCTGGCGCAGGTCCTGGGTGACCGCCGGGTCCGGCAGGTCCAGCTCGATCTGGCGACCGTCGTTGATCAACGCGCTGCTGCTCTGATCGAGGTCGTCGAGGGTGATGAAGTTGACGGCCCCGGTGGCGCTGAGCATCTGCACGGACCGGTTCATCCGTTCGTGGTTCGGTACCCCCTCGCCATCGAGGCCGAGCACGAGCGCGTGCCGAAGGCTCGGCGAGATGCTGTCCGAGAACTGCTCGCGGTACACGACCACGTCGGCTGCGGTGTACACCGCAGCCTGCTCGTCGGACAGCGAGGTGTCGGTGAAGCGTGACGCCAGGAGTGGATCGACGACAGCCGTCGGCATGCAGGTCATCGATCCGCTGGCGGCCTCACACGTCTCGTCGCTGCTGGAATCCTCAGCGCCGACGATCACGGTCTTGAACAGTTGCGAGTAATCGGTGATGTCGCCGAGGTTGCCGTTGGCCTGCAGGTAGGTGTCCGGGGAGATGACGAGCGTGCGGACCCCGGCTGTGCGCAGCAGTAACGCTCCGGCCTTGGTGATGCTGTCCGGTGCGTACCAGACGTCGCGGCTGGCGCGGGGCAGGCCGGAGTCCGTGACGGCGTCCTCCCCGGCGATCAGGAGCTTGTCGAATTGCTCATCGAGTTCCGATGCCGTGGCCGAGGAGGGGTCGAACGGGACGAGCGGTTGGGACATCACCATGCTGTTGGCCAACGATGTCTGGAGCGCACCGAGCGTGGCCTGGTCGATGCGACCGAGGATCTCTGGGGAGATCGCCAGGCTGACCTCGACGTCGGGGCTGTAGCTGCCGAGTTCGGCGAGTTGCGCGGTCACGGCGGCCGGAAGGGGCAGCGACTCGGGCGACGTCGCCGGGGGAGCCGTCACCGAGGCGAGGACGGCGACGCTGACCTGGCCGAGTTGCGGGTCATCCGGGGCGGGTGTGCGGTAGACGAACGTGAGCAGCTGGCCGACCTCCTCACCGCTGCTGGTCGTCGCGCTGACGATCAGCGGGTACAGGCCGGCGGAGGCGAGGCGCAACGACGTGCCCGTGTTGGTGGCGCTCTCGGTCTGTACGTCGACGCGGATGTTGCCGTCGGTGTCCACGACGACGGCTGCAGGATCGATCGCGACCTGGTCGATGAAGCCGCTGAGCTCACCCGCGATCGCCTTCTTGAGCTCCTCGCGCAGTGTGATCGGACGATAGGCGCGCACAGTCACTGTCGCGCCGTCGATCGGTCCGGGCGGACGGAATTGGATCGACAACAATGCGTCGGGTGCGACCACGAAGTCCTGGTGGACCAGGGTGAGCGGTGCGTCACCGAGGGCACGCGCCTCCGCCGGTGTCGAGGGCAGGCCGATGTGACTCGTCAGCGCCACGGTGATCGCGGCCACGACCCCGACGAGGATCACTCGACCGATTCGGCGCGCGGCGGAGGTGCTGGACGAGTTCATGCCGCAGGAATCATGCCCGATCGAGCATCGACCACGCGTGCGACCCCGGACCGCGTCGACCGCAGCAGTGTCGAACTGTGACCGTCGGCCTACACATCGTCGAGTCGTCGCACCAACACCGACAGGCCCTGGGGCAGCACCCGGAAGCCGACCCGCTGATAGAGCGCGAGGGCCACGTCGTTGTCGGTGTGGGTGTTCACGACTGCGCGGGTCAGCCGACGTCGCTGCATCCAGATCAGGGAGTCGAGGGTCAGGCTGAGTCCGACACCCTGGCCCTGACAGTTCGGGTGCACCGCGAGGCGCTGCAGATACCCGTGGTGATCGGCACGTCCGGTCACAGCGTACCCGGCGAGGGGCTCCTGCGGCGGCGGTGCCGTGTCGTCCGGGTCGATCGGCACACGGAGTTGGAGCGTGCGCGTGATCGTGCGCGCTCGATGCGCAGGGGTCGCGGCGCAGGTCTCCTCGATACCGTCGCGGTCGATCGCCCAGGGTGCCGTGAACGCGTCGAGGTCGACGCCGGCAGCCGTCTCGAACTCGCGTGTGCGGAGTCGGCGCGAATGCAGGGGGACCCCGTCGGGCACACGCGGTGGGCGCCATCCGATGAGGGAGAGGTCGAGCAGCTGCAGCGCCTGCAGCGTGGCGAAACCCTGACGATGCAGGACATCGGCGCCTGCGTCGGTGACGGCCCCGGTGCGAACGGAGGAGAACCCGCGAGCGCGCAGCTCCGACAGCCAGACCCGCAGGATCGGGCTGGCCGGTACCACGCCATGATCGATGAAGGTGAGTTGGGCGACGCTCGGGTCGTTCCACCACGGGCGGACGCGGGCCCGACCGTCTCCGCTGCGCAACACGATCGGCCAGGTGCCTCGCGGCGCGGCCCCGATTCGCAATCGCGAGCTCACGGTCGAAACGGTAGCGCGCCGGCCTGCGCGGTGGAACGTGCAGCTCGGTGTCCGTTCGACGTCACGACATGGGTGGCACCAGAGGAGGGGCACATAGGCTGACGTGCGTGACCGTGCTGTTCTCGACCCATCCGGCCTACCTCGAGCACATCGCCGGCCGGTACCACCCGGAGCGGCCCGAGCGCCTGAACGCAGTGATCGCCGGCAGCCACCTCGCCGATGTAGCCGACGCACTGGTGGCGCTCGAGCCACAGCCGGCGCCGATCGAGGCGCTGGAGCGTGTGCATCCGGCCAGCTACGTCGCTCGCCTGCGTGCCTTGAGCGAGGCCGGCGGGGGTGAGATCGATCCGGACACGTCGGTGAGCGTGGGGTCGTGGGACGCGGCCCGGCTCGCGGCCGGGGCCGGACTGACCGCCATCGCGGCTCTGCGACGGGGCGAGGGCGACGCGGCCTTCTGTGCGGTGCGGCCCCCGGGCCACCACGCGACCACGACCCGCTCGATGGGCTTCTGTCTGATCTCCAACGTAGCGGTCTCGGCGATGTCGCTGGCGGACCAGGGTGAACGGGTGATGATCCTCGACTACGACGCCCACCATGGCAACGGCACCCAGGCCGTGTTCGTCGATGACCCGCGCGTGTTGTTCGTCTCGCTGCACCAGTGGCCGCTGTACCCGGGCAGTGGCGCCCTGCACGAGATCGGCACCGGGGCAGGCGAGGGCTACACGATGAATCTGCCGATGCCGCCCGGCGCGACCGGCGAGCACTACCAGCGGGCCTTCGACGAGATCATCGCCCCCCGTGCCGCGACCTTTGCGCCGACGTGGCTGATCATCTCCGCCGGCTTCGACGGCCACCGTGACGACCCGATCACCGAGCTCGGGCTGTCCGCCGGCGACTTCGCCCTGTTGACCACCCGCGCCCTGAGCCTGGTGCCCACCGGCCGGTGCCTGGTGATGCTGGAGGGCGGGTACGACCTCGGCGCACTGACGACGTGTACAGCAGCCGCGCTCGGCGCGCTCGAGGGCCGCATCGTGATGCCCGAGACGCCGACCTCGGGCGGGCCAGGTGCCGACCATGTCGATGCGTGCCGCGACTTCTGGGCCCAGGTCCAGCCGGCCTGAATGAATCCGAGACCCCGGGCCGCGCGGCCCTAGCCTGGGCACGCCATGATCCCCGAACGCTTTGCCCCGGTGCTCGCCGAGCTGCAGCCGCTGACCGACCGCTTCCGGACGGCCGGTCGGCGCCTCTACCTCGTCGGCGGAACGGTCCGCGACCTGCTCAACAACCGGGTCGTGGCCGGCGAAGACCAGGACTTCGACGCGACACCGATGCGCTCCCGGCCGAGATCAAGGCCTGCCTGCAGGGATGGGCGGACGCGATCTGGACCCAGGGCGAACGCTTCGGCACCATCGGCGCGAAGAAGGGCGACCGGGTGTACGAGATCACGACTCACCGCGCCGAGGTGTACAACGACGATTCGCGCAAGCCCGACGTCACGTTCGCCGATCAGATCGACGTCGACCTCTCCCGTCGCGACTTCACCGTGAACGCGATGGCGCTGGAGCTGACCGGTGACACGCCGACGCTCGTCGATCCCTTCGGTGGAGCCGCCGACCTCGTCACCCGCACCCTGCGCACACCGTTGAGCCCGGAGATCAGCTTCACCGACGATCCGCTGCGGATGCTGCGCGCCGCCCGCTTCATCGCCGGCCACCATCTGCAGCCGGTGCCCGAACTGGTCGCCGCCGTGACCGAGATGCACGCCCGGCTGCAGATCGTGTCACCCGAGCGGATCAGCGCCGAGCTCGACAAGCTGATCACGGTGGATCATCCCGCGGCGGGGCTGTTCTTCCTGGTCGACACCGGCCTCGCCGACGAGTTCTTGCCCGAGCTGTCCGGGATGCGCCTCGAGCAGGACCCGATCCACCGCCACAAGGACGTCCTGACCCACACCATCGCAGTGGTCGAGAACGTCACCCGTGACATCCCCGGCAACTGGGACTTCCGGCGCACCCGTCTCGCTGCGCTGATGCACGATGTCGGCAAGCCCAAGACGCGTGGCTATCTCAAGGGCAAGGGCGTGACGTTCTACCATCACGAGGTGGTCGGTGCCCGGATGACGCGCAACCGCCTCCAGGCGCTGCGCTACAGCAACGACGACGTCGACGCGATCACCGAGCTGGTCCACCTGCACCTGCGCTTCCACGGCTACGAGAGCGGTTGGACGGACTCGGCCGTGCGTCGCTATGTGAACGACGCCGGTCCGCTGCTGAGCGAGCTGAATGTGCTCACCCGCTGCGACTGCACGACCCGCAACGAGAAGAAGGCGCTGATGCTCAGCCGCCGGATGGACGACCTCGAGGCCCGCATCGAGGTGCTGGCCGCGCAGGAGGAGCTCCGCGCGATCCGACCGGAGCTGGACGGAAGCGCAGTGATGGCACATCTCGGCCTGGCGCCGGGACCGGCCGTCGGCAAGGCGATGAAGTTCCTGCTCGAACTTCGGCTCGACGAGGGCCTGCTCGGCGATGACGTCGTGCTCGAGCGGCTCGACCACTGGTGGCGCGATCAACAGTTGGCGTGACCGAACACCGCGCAGGATCCGGCGTTGTGGCCGGTGCACCGCGTAGCGTGGCGACGTGACCGGCCTCCTCATCGGCATCTGCCTCGGGGCCGTGGGTGCGGTCGCCGTGACCGCTCTGTGGTCTGCACTCCTGCGGCCGTCGGCGGCCGAGCTCGCCCCGACCCTGTCACCCATGCCGACACCCGTACCGCTGCCCGGCTCGGATGACGACGAGATCGAGCACCTCGGCCAGGACGACGACGATGTTGCTTCGTCCGCACGCGACACGACAGCTCCGGGTGGCATCGAGCGTGGCCCGTCCAGCCTCGCGAGCACCCTCGAGCAGGCCCAGGCCCGCTTCCAGATCGCGTTCGAATCGGCACCGACCGGCATGGCGATGGCGTCGGCCACGGATCTGACCCTGCTCGACGTCAACGGTGCGCTGTGCCGGATGCTCGGCGCGACACGCGAGATGCTGATCGGTCGGTCGGTCCTGGAGATCACCCATCCCGACGACCGCGTCCTCGACGAGACACGGATGGACGAGATCATCCGCCGTCACACGCCGGCACTCGTCATCGGTGGGCCAACGAGCTACAGCGTCGACAAGCGCTACCTGCGCCGCGACGGCCAGGTCGTGTGGGCGCACACCTCGGTCAGTGTGATGGACGACGGCGCCGGCGGGCAACTGGCCATCGCCCACGTGCAGGACATCACCGAGCAGCGCCGTGCGGCCGAGCACCTGCAGTGGGCGGCAAGCCACGACGAACTGACCGGCCTGCCCAACCGCACCCACTTCCTGGAGCAGCTCCGCCGTCGGCTCGATGGCGCAGAGGTCGGCTCGATCGCTGTGCTGTTCATCGACCTCGACAACTTCAAGGTCGTCAACGACAGCCTCGGCCATGCCGCCGGCGACGAGTTGCTGCGGGGCATGGCCGAGCGGCTGCGATCCGTCGTACGCGACCGGGACATGCTCGGTCGTTTCGGGGGTGACGAGTTCATCGTGCTGCTCGACGGGTTGCAGCTCGACGTCTCCCCAGCTGACGTCGCCGAACGGCTGCGCGCGGCGATGTCACAGCCGCTGATGGTCGACGGCTCCGAGCTGTTCGTCACCGGAAGCATCGGCATCACGTACGCAGACCGGGTCGGGTGCACCGCCGACGACCTGTTGCGCGACGCGGATGCGGCGATGTACAGGGCCAAAGCGCGCGGACGCGACTGCATCGAAGCATTCGCGCCCGGCACGCACGAGAACTCGGTGCTCGCCCTGCGCACGTCGGGCGAGCTGCGCCACGGTCTCGAGCGAGGCGAGATCGTGCCGTACTACCAACCCATCGTCGACCTTGCCACCGGCCAGCTGACGGGCTTCGAGGTGCTCGCCCGCTGGCGACACCCTGACCGGGGTCTCCTCGGCCCGGATCAGTTCCTGCCGATGGCAGAAGAGACCGGGTTGATCGGCGATCTCGGGGAGTCGATCCTGCGCGCATCGCTGGCCCAGCTCGGACGGTGGCAGGCCACGGTGCCGTCACTGTCGAAGGTGTCGATCTCGGTCAACGTCTCGGTCCGCCAACTCGTCGACACCAAGTTCAACGACGTCGTCGCCGAGGCGCTCGCCGAGACCGGTGTGCAGGCGGATTCACTGTGGTTGGAGATCACCGAGACCGCGCTGATGAGCGACGTCAAGGCTGCGACAGTCGCGTTGCGCAACCTGCGCAGCCTCGGCCTGCACCTCTCGGTCGACGACTTCGGCACCGGTTACTCGTCGCTGACCTACCTGAAGCGCTTTCCGGTCGAGGCAATCAAGGTCGACCGGCAGTTCGTCAAGGGCCTCGGTATCGATCCCGAGGACACCACCATCGTCGAGGCAGTGGTCAACCTCGGCCGATCGCTCGGGCTGATGGTCGTCGCCGAGGGCGTGGAAACGCCGCTACAGCTGACCCGCCTGCGCGAGACCGGCTGTGACCGCGCCCAGGGTTACCTGTTCGGCCGCCCCCGACCCGCCGCGCTGATCGAGGCCGAGCGCGCCGGCGCCAGCTGACACCGGGCCTGCCGCCGAGTACATCTCGTCGGGCCGACGGTCCGACTGGTGGACGGGCTTTCAGATGGCAGCCGCGCCTGACGCGCTGATGGTGCCGACTCGATCGCCGAGCGTGGCTAATGTGGCACGAGCAGTGCGTTTGCAGCGGTGAGTGGGGTGAGGGTGGAGTTCGTACGGAAATCCACGAGTCCGGCCCCAAGCGAGACAACTGCGCCACGGATCTCGTCGGTACGACCTGCAAATCAACGCCTTCTCCAACCCAAGCTCGAGGTCGGCCGGTCCGACGATCCGTTCGAGCGGGAAGCCGACGCTGTCGCCGACCAGGTCGTCAACGTCATCCAACGGCTGGCGACGGACGACACCGGCATCCGCATCGCAACGGCGTCGTCGCGGATCCAGCGGGCCACCAATGCCGCCGACAGTTCGGCAGGCCCGCTCGACTCGTCCACCGAACGGAGCATCCAGGCCAGCCGCGGCGGGGGTACCGCCTTCGACGGGCCGATCCGGCGGTCGATGGAGTCGGCGTTCGACGCCGACTTCTCCGGCGTACGGCTGCACACCGGAGGAGAATCGAAGACGCTCAACAACCGCATCCAGGCCAAGGCCTTCACGGTTGGCCAGGACATCTACTTCCGCGACGGCGCACCCAGCACGACCAAGGATGATCAGCACCTGCTGGCTCACGAGCTGACCCACACCATCCAGCAGACCGGTCGCGCCGCTCGGGTCGGCCGACGAGCCGATCTCGCCATGCCGACCACAACTTCCGAGCCGAGAGTGCAGCGGATGCCGGTCCGAGTCCTGGGCAAGACGGCGGAACCGGTGGTGCAGCGCGTCGGCGAGGCCCGGGCCGCGTACGCCGAGCTCGACAAGTTGGTGGGGACGGCCAAGCAACACCGCACGGCGGCAGAGAAACCAGGCGTGGACCTGGTGGCACTGGAAGACCTGAAGAAGAAGATCGTCGCCATCGGCGAAGAAGCCGACCGACAGATCACACGTTCTGCAACCGACAAGAACAAGGCCGACGTCAGCAACTTCGGCGGCGGCAAGCTGAACAACTTCCGGGCTCAGATCACAGCGGCCCACGACTCGATCCACAGCGCAGCCGTCGCTGGGAACAGCTCGGCCACCAGCATCGAGAACACCGTGATTGCGATTCGCAACGGCATCACAGGCCACGCCAACGCCGCCCAGAACGAGGTGCAGGGGGCGGTCGGCGCACTCGCCACCACGTCGGCCAGAACGACCGAGGGGGCCGCTCGTGTGCGGGCCGCCAAGGCTGCGCGAACGCATGCGACGGCGGTGGACGGGATGATCGACTCGTTCGATGCGACATCGGCGGAGGCGATCTCGGATGTGACGGAGTGGACCAAGGCGACCGTCGGCGTGCATCTCGTGGAGTCCCTGGCCCAACGCCTGCGGCCGCAGCTCGACGATGCAATCGCGCGGACCAAGCGGATCCTCGCCCTCCTGGCTACCGATGCACACGCATTGGCGACCATGGCCGAGCGGCTGATCGCCGCGCAGAAGACGGCGTTGGCCGCAGGCAAGACCGAGAAGGCCAAGCAGGAAGAAGCGGCAACGGCGACCGGTCTCGCCGAGGCGGCGCAGTTGGAACTGGAGCGCGCCCAGGCCCACGCGCTGCACTGCCAGACCGAAGCCGAGCACGCGACGAAGCTGGCCGACGAGGCCGTGGACATCGCAGATGAAGCAGATTCCGTCGCCAAGCAGGCCACCGACTCGTCAACGTCGGCCACAGGGGCTGCAGGAAGTTTGACTCGCGGCATCGCCTTCTACGAGAAGCACCGGGCCTATGCGCCCTCCACGTTCGCTGACGAGACCATCGACAAGCGCAAGCAAGAGGCGTCGGACGCCGAGCAGCTGGCCGAGAAGAAGCGCAGTGAACGCGACACGGCCGTCGGCGTTGCCGAGGAGAAGCGGGCAGCGAGCAAACCGTTGGTGAAGGACGCGTCCGACGCAGCCGAGGCGAACAGCACGGCGAAGTCCACGCTGGCGGGAGCGAACAAGGATCGAGACTCGAAAGCCGGTCTGAAGGACCAGGCCGATCAGGCATCCGCCACGGCCACGCTGGACAAGCAGGCCGCGATGAGCAGCGGCCAGGTGATCAAGGGTGAGTCGACGGCGCTGCTGGGGACGCACACGTTGTTCGCTGCGATGCCGGACGCAACCCAACGAGCCGAAGTGCGCATCCTGTTCGGCGATGCCGTGGTCGGCAAGCTGCTGGACGGTGGGGTCAAGGGTGCTCTGTTGGTCGCCGGAGCGACATCGATCAAGGCGATGCTGGACAACGGTTGGAGCGTGGAGAACACGGCCGCCCTCATCAGCAGCCTGCAGACGCTGCTCGTCACAGCGCCCTTGCTCGCCGACTTCGCCAAACTCCCGGCCACGATCACCGCCGCCCGGGCGGCCGAACTGCTCGCATGTGTCGGCGACAAGCTGCCGTGGTTCTCGGCTAATGCGTTGGCATCTGCCGACCGCCTGATGACCCACGGGTGGCCGGCGACCGATATCAAGGCGATGCTGACGTCAGCCGAGAAGAGCGCCAAGCTGGTGGAGCCGTACGTCAACAAGTTCACCGCAGTGATCATCGACGTGAACCTCAGCCTGGTGAACGCCGACAAGTTCCTGAAGGCGAGCCTGCCGGCAGCGTTCCTCATCGACAATGCGCTGTCCAGCGTGAAGAAGCTGCTGCTGGTCCCGTGGGACGCCGACAAGGTCGTCGATCTCGTCACAGCCGCCCACGCCATCCCGAAGCCGACCAAGGCCCAGTTCGAGAAGTTCTGCACCCTGGTCGCGGACAACGCCGTGAGCGCCGATCACGCGATCAAGATCATGCAGAGTGCCGACTGCACGGGAGAGTTCCTGGTGGACATTGCGTTCGTCGCGATGAGCACGGCGCTCACCGATGCGTGGACCGTCGAGCAGTTGAAGCCACTCGTCAAAGCCGCCGCGACCGTCGCGCTGACCAAGGTCCAGATCGACCGCTTCTACACACTGGTGAAGGACAACGCCTTCACGGCAGCGAACGCGTTGAAGTGCCTCACTGCACCCAACGTCGTCGGCTGGACGAACGTGATGAACCAGATCGATCTCTTCATCGCCGACGGAAACACGGGGACTCCTGTTGCGACCGGGGCCGGGCATCATGGGACGACATCTCATGGCCAGGGACCCCAGCGGATCAACATCGATGTCACCAACGAACGGGTGGTCCACTTCGCCCAGGGCCACACCTACGCGCATTACCAGTTCACGTCGGCCAACATCTTCCGTGGTGGCGGCAACCAGCCGAGCTCGATGTGGCCGGGCGGCACGGACGCAGCCGCCCTGGCTGCGTCCGCACTCGCCGCGATCCAAAGCGGCGGTGTCCGCGACCAGGCCAACGTCGCCAAGGCCGGCAACGGCAATGGCGTCGGCGACGGATACTTCCATCAGGTGGGACATGCGGGCTTCAACGCAGGAGTGAAGTTCAACACCAACTCGAATCGGGCGTCGATGACGCAGTACTTCCCTGACGGCAACAGCGTCTCCCAGCACATCATGAACGCCATCGGCCTGCTGTTCAACGGTGCGGTGGCGTGATCGACCTCGACCATTCAGGCCAGCAGTTCGAGCTCGCACTACTGATCGACGGCAGCATCGACCGGACGATAGCGATGTCCGATCTGCTCGATTGCATCGATCGCGGCGACGAGTTGCCGTCCGTTCGAAACGACCACACGACGCTGCTGTTCCGTTCGGGTGGGCGGAACTGGATGCCGACCCAGTGGGTGTTGGGAGGTCTCGCTGGGCTGGCAGGGCAGTTCGGCGCAGCCGCCGAACGGTTGCGCGACGGTCGCAGCGCTGTGGTGCGCTGCGCCATCGACGACATGCCGAATGTCGACTACCTGCTGTTCGCGCTGTCGCCGCCGGAGATCACGGTCAGCATCTTCCACCCGCCGGCCGAGCTGCGGTTCGTCTACCCCACGTCGCCGGCGTGGGGACCGAAGCTCTACGACTACGTCGACGCCCACCTCGACGAATTCAGTGGGCGCGCCCTGGACAGCGAGAATCCGAACGACATCGCCGGGGCGACGATGCCGGCCGAACAGCTCATCGAGGCCCTCGACCTGCAGGCCACGCTGGCCCGCGATGTGATCATGCGACTCTGGCCGTCCGAGGACTGATCACCTGGTCGGCAGCGTGCCAAGCAACTCGAGCGCGTCGAGAACGACTCCGTCAGCCGCAGCACCCGCGGCGAGGCGCGAAACGCGAGACGCGAGACGCGAGACGCTGAGCTTGCGGCTAGACGCCCAGCTTGCGGGCGCGGATGACGAGTACCGACGGAGCGAGCGCCTTGCGGTTGTTCAGCGGCATCAGCTCGTGGATGACGTCGATCCGGAAGTTCGTGCGCTGCAGGGCCATGAAGACGTCGCTGATCGAGCGTGACTCGCCGCTGCCATAGGGTTGCTCGATCTGCTGGTCGTTGCCGAGCATCGCCGCGACCGGATGCGGGCCGGCCATCACGAACGGTGCCTCCGGCTTGAGCACGCGGTGGATCTGGCGCAGCAGACGAGAGAGGTCGTCGACGTCGGAGAGCGTGTGCGACGCGAGCACGAGGTCCATCGAGGCGCTGGTCACGAAGCCGAGATCGGCAAGAGCGCTCTGGTGGCACTGGACGGTGACCTCGGCTGCTTCGGCCTGGCGGCGCAGCAGCGCGATCCGGTCGGCGGAGGGGTCGACGGCGAGGGCGCGAGCTCCGCCGGCGGCCAACGCAATGGCGTTACTCGGTGCGCTGATGCCGAGCTCGATGACCCGCTTGCCTGTCACGTCACCACAGAGGCGGAGCTCGCCCTCGTCGGCGACGGATGATCCATAACGTACGACTGATGCCACGGCATCCCAGTGTGCCGCCTGTCGGGCGCCGATGCGCGGATGTTGACGGGACCGGCGCTTGACGAGTGGCGGCATCGTTCATCCGCGTGTGGCTGATTCGTTGCCTGCAAGCTCGATAGCCTGTGCGAGGCATGTCGTTCTCCGTTGACACACTCCGCACTGGCACGGGTTCCGGTGGTCGCGCGGTTGTCGATCACCGGCTCGAACGTCGTGCGCTGATCAACGAGTACCGCCGTGGTCGGCTGCGCCGCGAGCAGTTGTGCGATGCGCATCCGGAGTTGATCCGTGCGGCCCGCAACGTCGGTACCCCCAGCAAGGTGATCTGTCCGATCTGTGAGGAGACCAACCTCACCCTGGTGACCTACGTGTTCGGTCCACGCCTGCCCTCGCACGGCAGGTGCGTGACGACGAAGAAGGACCTCGCCCAGTTCGCCGGTCGCAGCGAGGATCTCGACGCCTACGTCGTCGAGGCGTGCATCAACTGTCGCTGGCACCACCTGCTGCGTGTGCTGCCCCTCGGCGGCAAGCGTCCACGGGCGGCGCGCAAACTGGCGGCACCGGACGCACCCGCCGCACCGGATTCATCGGACGCTCCCGCAGCGCCGTCGACCTGAGCGTCGTGTCCGACCCGCGTCATCTGTTCGTCTACGGCACGCTGCGACCCGGTGAGGTGCGCTGGCCATTCCTCGAGCCGTTCGTCGTCGACGGCGGCGCCGACGACATCGTGCACGGCCACCTCTTCGACACCGGCCTCGGGTATCCAGCGGCGACGTTCACGAGTGTCGGTGCCTCACCGGTCGCCGGCCGGGTCTACGCGTTGAGCGTCGACACGCTCGCGCAGGCGCTGATCGAACTCGACATCGTCGAGGGTGCAGTACGCGGCCTGTACCAGCGGGTGCCGATCACGACTGCAACCGGCATCGACGCCTGGGCCTACCAGTTCGGTGCCGACCCGGACATCACCCTCGTCCCCATCCCCGGCGGCGACTGGCTGACCCGCTGACGGGACCGGGATGGCACCGTGGCGGCAGTGGCACCGCGATGCCTTGCACGTGGCGTGAGCGTGGCGTGAGCGTGGCGTGCCTTGCACGTGCGCGCAGATCGCGCCCGGGGTGGGGTTGTGAGCGGGGCGTGAGCGTGGCGTGCCTTGCACGTGCGCGCAGATCGCGCCCGGGGTGGGGTTGTGAGCGTGGCGTGCCTTGCACGTGCGCGCAGATCGCGCCCGGGGTGGGGTTGTGAGCGGGAAGCGTCCCAACGGCGAACCGTGGGTGCGATGTGCGCGATGTGCGCGGGGAGGCGTCCCAACGGCGAACCGTGGGCGCGATGTGCGCGATGTGCGCGATG
>JANXUX010000258.1 GCA_025351965.1 Actinomycetes bacterium
TGGACCACGCCAACAAAGACTGAAACAATGACCTGTCCGCGATCACTCGCGACACCCCCGTCCACGATGTCTCGCGACAACACATCATCAACGTTGATGATGTGCGGTGACATGAACGAGGGGAATGGGTCCGGGGGGACGGGGGAGGGGAGGGCGTCAGTCGCCGCGTGAATCGCTCTCGTCGGGGAGGACGAGGTCCCAGCGGTCGCGGCAGTCCTGGCAACGGTAGGAGACGATGTCGCCGGGGTACCACACGCCGTCCTCGGCCGGATGGCTGAGCAGGAAGCAGCGGCCGCCGCAGTCGACGCACACGATCTCGGGCTCGGGCGTGAGGTCGGCCCGGGGGGTGTCGTCGAACATCCCTCTAGTCTTGCCGGAATGCGAGTGATTTCGGGCGAGTTCGGTGGACGCAAGCTGATCGCTCCTGAGGGGCTCTCGACCCGGCCGACGACCGACAAGGTGCGCCAGGCGGTGTTCAACTCGCTCGGCAGTATGGGTGTGCTCGAAGGTGCCACGGTCGTCGACCTCTACGCCGGCAGCGGCGCGCTCGGTATCGAAGCGCTGTCGCGCGGCGCGGAGTCGTGCGTGTTCGTCGAGCGTGACCGGTCGGCGCTCGTCGCGCTGCGCGAGAACCTCAAGACGCTCGGTATCGAGGACCGGTCGCGGGTGGCCTCCACCGACGTGCTCGCGTATGCGCCGGGTATCTCCGGCGTGGACATCGCTCTGATCGACCCGCCGTACACGTTCACCCACTGGCCCGAACTGCTCGCTGTGCTGCGCGCCGATCTCGTCGTCGCCGAGTCGGGTCGCGAGGTGGACGCACCCGAGGGCTGGACCCAGCTCAAGGTGCGTCGCCACGGGCGGACGGTCTTCACGATCCTCGAACGTCTACCCGACGACCGCTGATCGACGCCTGACTCGCCGGGCTGTCCCCGGCCGGGATGCGGGCGACGGTTACCCTGTGCAGCGATGAACTCACGAGACATCAGCGTGCTGTATCCGGGCAGCTTCGACCCGGTCCACCTCGGTCACGTGGACGTGATCGAGCAGGCAACCGAGCTGTTCGGCACCGTCGTCGTCGCGGTGATGCACAACCCGTCGAAGCCGAGCGGCCTGTTCACGATCGCCGAGCGGGTGGCGATGCTCGAGGAGAGCCTCGGTCATCTCGATGGTGTCCGCGTCGAGCCGCACACGGGCCTCGCGATCGACGCGGTCGCCGCAACGGGGACGTCGTTCATCGTCAAGGGACTGCGCAACGCCGGCGACTTCGAGATCGAACAACAGATGGCCCACATGAACCAATCGGTGTCCGGTGTGCGCACCGTCTACGTGGCGTGTCGTCCCGATCTGGTGTTTGTGAGCAGCCGTTTCATTCGAGAGATCGCGCAGTACGGTGGAGATGTTTCGCATCTGGTTCCTGCCACCGTTGCCAGCGAACTCGCTCGACTCTCAGAGGCCTCATCATGACCAACGACGACCAGTACACCGACGATTTCGACGACATCACCGATGACACCGACGCCTACTCGCGCGTCGGTCAGGTGGGTGACGCCGAGACACTCGTGCGCCGCGCTGCGGACATCATCGCGACCGCGCCGACGATGCCGTTGTCGTCGTCGCCGCGCATCGACCGTGACGAGATCAACGACCTGTTGGAGTCCGCCCTCGAGCGTCTGCCCGACGAGCTGCGCCAGGCCCGCTGGATGCTCAAGGAGCGCTCCGAGTTCGTCGCCAAGACCCGGCGCGAGGCCGACGAGCTGCTCGAAGCGGCTCGCGTCCAAGCCGAGCGGATGGTGCAGCGTACCGAAGTCGTGCGTGCCGCCGAGCAGCGTGCCCGCCAGATCATCGAGGCCGCCGAGGGCGATTCGCGGCGCCTCCGTCACGAGACCGAGGACTTCCTCGACCAGCGCCTCGGCAGCTTCGAGATCCTGCTCGACAAGCTCGGCAAGACCGTGCATGCCGGCCGCTCACGCCTGTCCATCGGTGCCCATCGAGAGCAGGCCATCGACGAGGACGACCCCACGAAGGGCTTCTTCGACCAGGATCGCGGATGAGCACGCCTCGCGTCGCCGCCCGCGCACTGCTCGTCAATGCGACCGAACTGCTCCGTCGCCCCGGAACCGAGCGGGACATCGACATCCAGATCTCTGCGGACACACTCGGCCTCGCCGATGTCCGCTTCCACGCCGATGACGAAATCTCGGTGACGGTCCACCTGGAGAGCCTGATCGACGGCATCGTCGTACTCGGATCCGTCGATGTGCCGTGGCACGGTGCGTGCCGGCGGTGCCTCAAGCCGCTCGACGAGCACACCGTGTCCGACGTCGACGAGCTGTATCAGACGGTCGTCACGAACCCGGACGCCTTCGAGATCATCAGCGACCAGCTCGATCTGCTCCCGATGGTCCGCGAGCTGGCCCTGCTCGACGCCCCCGAGGCGCCCCTGTGCGAGCCCGACTGCGCCGGGCTCTGCCCCGTCTGTGGGATGGATTTGAACACGGGCACGTGCACGTGCGAGGCACCCGTGCTGCCGTCGGTCTGGGATGTGCTCGATCAGCTCAAGGGTGTGCTACCCGCAGAAAGCGATGGCGGTCCCGACACAAACTGACTGAATCGGCCGGTCTGGCCGCTACAGTTCAACGGTCGTTTCGTCGTGTCGACATCTCTGTCGACAATCAATGTTGGAGTCCTACGGTGGCTGTTCCGAAGAAGAAGAAGTCGAAGATGAAGACCCACAGCCACCGCGCTGGTTCGTGGCGGCTTGCCGCCCCGGCCCGCAGCGTGTGCCCCCGATGCGCCGCAGCCAAGCTGCCGCACACGGTGTGCCCCACGTGTGGTTGGTACAAGAACCGCGCCGTCCTCGACGTCAGCTGAGCCCTCCACTGTCTTCAGCAGCGATGCTTCCCATCGCAGTCGACGCGATGGGCGGCGACAAGGCTCCCGCTGAGATCGTCGCGGGCGTGCGCCTTGCGGTAGATCTCGGCATTCCGGTGGTGCTGGTCGGCCCCGAAGACCTCGCAGGGCGCGGCGACATTCCGTTGCTCGTGGCCAGCGAAGTCATCGCGATGGACGACGACCCTGCCAACGGAGTTCGCCGCAAGAAGGATTCCACCCTGGTGCGCGCCGCCGAGGCGGTTCGCGATGGGAAGGCGAGCGCGATGATCTCCGCGGGCAACACCGGCGCGACGATGGCCGCCGCGCTCCTGCGGATGGGCCGCATCGCGGGCGTCAAGCGGCCTGCGATCGCGACAGTCGTTCCGGTCCCAGGATTCACTCCCACCGTCCTGCTCGACTCCGGAGCCAACGCCGAGGTGCAGCCCGAGTGGCTGGTCCAGTTCGCGCTGATGGGTTCCGTCTACGCGACGCACCGCTTCGGGGTGCAGAATCCCCGCGTCGGCCTGCTCTCCATCGGCGAGGAGCCGGGCAAGGGCGACACGCTCCGCAAGGAGGCGTTCCCGCTGCTCGCTGCCGCCCCCGGCATCAACTTCATCGGCAACGTTGAAGGCCGCGACATCATGACCGACGGTGTCGACGTCGTCGTCACCGACGGTTTCACGGGCAACGTCGTGCTGAAGACGCTCGAGGGCGCATTGCGCACCGTGATCAAGGCGTTGTTCGCAGCGTTCGCAAGCGATCCCTCGTACCAGCCGCACGCCGAGGCGCTGATGCCGGCCTTGCTCCCGCTGTACGAAACGCTCGATCCCGAGACCTACGGCGGCGCAATCCTGCTCGGCGTCGACGGCGTCTGCATCGTGTCCCATGGCTCGACGTCGTCGAAGGCGATGTTGAACGCGATCAAGGTCGCCCAGGAGATGGTCGAGGTCGGCATGGTGGATGAAATCCGCGCCGCCATCGCCGCCAACGCGTAGGCTCTCCCTGCTGTTTCCGGTGTGCACCCTGCGCACCCCGCGATGAGGAGCCCAGACGTGTCCGCCGAAACCGAATCCCCGTTGGACCGCAAGGCGGTGTTCGCCATCGTGCGTGACAACCTTGCCGAGATTCTCGAGCGTGAGCCGGGCACCATCAGCGAGGGCCAGTCGTTCAGCGATGACCTCGACGCCGATTCACTGGCCCTGATCGAGCTCGTCGAGGCGCTCGAGGAGGATCTCGCCGAGCGCGGGGTGGAACTGCGCATCGAGGACGAGGATCTCGAGGACCTCAAGACGGTTCGGGACGCGGTCGATTACGTGTACGCCCGGGTGCTGGAGGCCTGAGCTGGCCAACCACGCGCCCCGCTCGGCAACCGCGACTCGCCACGGTCTGGCCGAACCGGATCTCGAGGGTCTGACCGCGCGCATCGGCCATCAATTCGCCGATCCCTCGCTCCTGCGGCGCGCGATGGCCCACCGTTCCTGGTGCGCAGAGGTCGCCGGCGCCGAAGCATCCAACGAGCGACTGGAGTTCCTCGGCGACGCAGTCCTCGGCTGGGTGGTCGCCGACCTCGCGTTCCGTCAGTTCGCCGATCTACCCGAGGGCAAGCTCACCGATCTCCGCAAGAGCGTCGTCAACGCCTCGGCGCTGGCTGAAACAGCCAAGGGACTCGACATCGGGTCGTACCTGATGCTCGGTCGCGGTGAGGACGCGGCGGGAGGACGGTCGAAGCCGTCCATCCTCAGCGACGCGTTCGAGGCGGTGCTCGGGGCCATCTACGTCGATGCCGGCAGCGAGGCGGCGTACGCATTCGTCGAGCGGGTCATCGGTGCGAACCTGCTGCACGCCGTACTCGAGCTCGACCGGCTCGATTACAAGACGATGCTGCAGGAGATCGCAGTGCGCCAGTTCGATGCCGCGCCGGTGTACATCCTCAGCGAGGACGGGCCCGACCACGCCAAGCTGTTCTCGGCGACCGCGCTGATCGCCGGTCAGATCCACGGTCAGGGCCAGGGCCGCTCGAAGAAGCTCGCCGAGCAGGCAGCCGCGGCGCAGGCGTGCCTGTCGCTCACGCGTGCCGCCGGCCTCGATTCGCCTGTCTGAGTCCGCTGCGTGCCCGAGCTCCCGGAAGTCGAAACGGTTCGTCGCGGCCTGCACCAGCGCTTCGTCGGCCGGCGCATCGAGCGCGTCGAGGTCGGCCGCGAACGCACGGTTCGGCGCACCTCGCGCGAGGCGTTGATCGACGGGTTGACCGGTGCCACAGCACTCAGCGCGCAGCGGCGGGGCAAGTACCTGATCTTGCCGCTCGACACCGGTGAGTCGTTGATGATCCACCTGCGGATGAGCGGTCGGGTCCTCGTCGACAGCGCGGACACCCCGCGCGTTGCGCACACCCATGTGGTGCTCCATCTCGAGGATCCCATCGGCGAGGAGCTGCGCTTCGTCGACCCGCGTACCTTCGGCGAGGTCGTGGTCTTCGATCCAGCCAACGCTGCGGTGGAGATGCCCGAACTGGCCCGGCTCGGTGTCGATCCCATCGCCGACGGTCTCGAGCGCAACCAACTGGCTCGCCTGCTCGGTACCAGGGCCAGGCAGATGAAGGCGTTGATGCTCGACCAGAGCGTGATCGCGGGGATCGGCAACATCTACGCCGACGAGATCCTGCACGCGGCGCGCGTCCGCCACGACCGGCTCAGCAACTCGCTCAAGCCGGCCGAGATCACCCGCCTGCACGCAGCCATCGGTGACATCTTGACCGCCGCGATCGAGGCCGGCGGGTCGACCCTGAAGGACACCCAGTACGTCGACATCGGTGGCGAGGGGGGCTGGTTCCAGGTTTCCCACCGGGTCTACGACCGCGGTGGACAACCATGCCTGACCTGCGCGAAGGCAAAGATCCAGCAGGTCACCTCGGGCGGTCGGACGACGTCGTTCTGCCCCCGCTGCCAGCGCTGACGCGACGGTGCGGTGAGCGCTGAGGGAGGGGTACGGTCCACCCACTAGCCTCGTCACGTTGTGTTTCTCAAAGCGCTGACCCTCAAAGGCTTCAAGTCGTTCGCCGACACCACCGTGATGCAGCTCGAACCGGGCGTGACGGTGGTGGTCGGACCCAACGGCTCGGGTAAGTCGAACGTGGTCGACGCGATTGCCTGGGTGCTCGGGGCGCAGTCGCCCAGCTCGGTGCGCAGCCAGAAGATGGACGATGTGATCTTCGCCGGCACCGCCAAGCGCCCAGCGCTCGGTCGGGCCGAGGTCATCTTGACCCTCGACAACACCGCCGGCGTCCTGCCGATCGATTTCAGCGAGGTCTCGATCAGCCGTACGCTCTTCCGCACCGGCGAGAGCGAGTACGCGATCAACGGCATCACGTGCCGCCTGCTCGATGTGCAGGAGTTGCTCAGCGACGCAGGTGTCGGCCGCCAGCAGCACGTCATCGTCAGCCAGGGCCAGATCGATGCGGTGCTCAATGCCCGTCCCGAAGATCGCCGCTCGATCATCGAGGAAGCGGCCGGCGTGCTCAAGTACCGGCGCCGCAAGGAGAAGGCCGAGCGACGCCTCGACGCCACAGAAGCGAGCCTGCTGCGAGTCCAGGACCTGCTCCGTGAGGTCCGCCGCCAGCTCCGTCCGCTCGAGCGTCAGGCCGAAGCGGCGCGTCGTCACGGCGATCTCATCACCGAACTGCGCGCCCTCAAGGTGTTCGTCTCCGGCCGTGAGATCTCGTCGCTGCGGATGCGCCTCACCGCGCTGGCCGTCGACAGGATCACCAGCGGCGACGCGGAGAAGTCGCTGCGCACCGAGCTCGGCCGGCTCGACACCGAAGTGCTCGCCGCGGAAGCCGAGATGACCGCCCGTGGTGACACCGACATCAGCGACGAACTGCTCCGCGTCGAGCAACTGCGCGAGCGGGCCCGAGGCCTCGCTGCGGTCCTCGTCGAGCGCCGGCGCTCGATGGAGCGTGACCGGGGCCAGCTGATGGACGCGGGCGTCGTTGCCAATCTCGAGAACGACGCGGCTCGATTCGCTGCGGATCTCGCCGCTGTGACGAGCGAGCTCGCCGAACTGGAGCCCGAGGCAGCCGCGCTCGCCGATGAGGAAGAGGTCTTCCTCGCCGAACGCGGACAGATGATGTCGACGCTGCAGGCTGCGTCGTCGTCGACCACGGCTGCCAGCGCGGCCGCAGAGGTTCGCGGTGAGCTGCGTTCGCTGCGGACCGGACTCGAGCGCGGCGAGGGCGAGCTGCGTCGCCAGACCGCCCGACTCGACGATCTTCGTCAGCGCATCGGGCGGCTGGAGTCCGAGACGACCCGGTTGAAGGGCGAATGCGAACTGTCGCAGTCGACCGAGGAGCCGTTGGTCGCGGAGGTCGAGCAGGCCGAATCGCGCCGCCTCGAAGCGGTGGCAGAGGCCGATGCGGCGACCACGAACCGTCAGGTCGCTTCCGAGGAACGCTCGCGCTGGCGGGCGCGCGCCGATGCTCTGCAGATGGCCATGGACAGTGCCCGGGCGCGGGCCGGGGCCGAGAAGCTCGCCACCCTCGACGGTGTCGTCGGCACGCTGCTGGAGCTCGTCGAGATCGATGCCGGATGGGAGGCCGCAGCCGAAGCGGCGATGGGTGAGGCGCTCCTCGCCGTCGTCGTCGCCAACCCGGCGGCCGCCCGCAACGCGCTCGAGTCACTGCGCTCATCGAAGACGGCTGGAGCGGTGATTGCCCTCGGAACGCCGGCGACGACATCGAACACGCCGCCCGTCGGCGAGCCTGTGCGCGCTCACGTTCGCGCCCATGCCAGCAGCAACCGCACCGAGATCGAGACGTTACTCGACACGCTGCTCGGTGGTGCGGTTTTGGTGCGCGACTGGTCTGATGCGGTCGATGCCGCGGTGCAGCATCCGGCAGCGACCGTCGTGACCGAGCTGGGCGACCGCTTCGGTCGGTCCGGCTGGCGCCTCGGCACCGCTGGTGGTGGAGCCACCGCTGCAGCCTTGGAGGAGGCGGTCGAGCGGGCAGCGCAGGCCGCCGCCGAGTTCGAGCGCGCCGACCTCGCTGTGCGCAGCGCGAGCGCCGAGCTGCAGGCCGCGCAGCAGGCCGAGAACGAGCTCACCCGTCGCCTCGATGCCAACGACGCGCGGTTCACCGCAGCCTCCGAGGCGCTCGTGCGGGTACAGAGCGACCGACGCGAGGCCGTCACCGAGATCGAGTCCGTCGAGCGCGCCGTTGCCGAAGCGGCCGAGCGCGTGGCGCGCGAGAGCAGCCGGATCGCTGAGCTCGACGCGATCGTGCCGGGTCTCGAAGCAGACGAGAATGCTGAGCAGGCCGCTGCACGAGCGCGTGGCGAGGCCCGGGCCCGCATCGAGGGTCGCACTGCATTGTTGGCGTCGCGTCGCAAGGACCTCGAGGTCCGCAATGCGGGCCTGAACGAGCGCCAGCAGTTCCTCGAGCGGCGCATCGCCGAGACCGAGCGCCGGCTCGAGGCGGATGCCGTGGCCCGCGCCGAAGCCGCCGAGCGCCGGGTCGCGATCGAGCGCAGCCTGGAGGCCGCCGGCCGATTGAGCGAGGTCGTCGAGGGCCACCGGGGGTCCATCGAGGGTCGTCTGGCCGATCTCCACGAGCAGCGCCGCCGCCAGAGCGAGGAGGTCCGCAGCCTCGTCGTACGCCTCGACGAGACGCGCCGGGCACGCACCGCAGCGGAGAAGCAACTCGATGAGACGCGCGAGCGGGGTCGGCGGGTCGAGGTCGAAGAGGCCGAGGCGCGCATGCGCATGGAGGCCGCTGTCGAGACGCTACGCCGCGACCTCGAGCTGGAGCCCGACGCTGCCGAAGCGGCCGAGATGCCGCCGCTCCCGGAGGGTGTGAACCCAGCGGCGCGGGTGCGCGACCTGGAGCGGGAGTTGCGCCTGCTCGGCCCCATCAACCCGCTCGCGCTCGAGGAATTCAATGAACTGCAGGAACGCCACACGTTCCTCGAGGCCCAACTCGAAGACGTCCGCAACACGCGCCGTGAGCTGTCCCGGGTCATCAAGGCCGTCGACATGGAGATCCAATCGGTGTTCGCGGCGGCTTTCGCCGACGTGAGCATCAACTTCCAGAGCCTGTTCGCGATGTTGTTCCCTGGTGGCGTCGGCAAGCTCGTGCTGACCAATCCGGACGACTTGCTCAACACCGGCATCGAGGTCGAGGCCAAGCCGAGTGGCAAGAACGTCAAGAAGCTCTCCCTGCTGTCCGGTGGCGAGCGATCCCTCACGGCGCTGGCCTATCTCTTCGCCGTGTTCCGCAGCCGTCCCTCGCCCTTTTACGTGATGGACGAGGTCGAGGCCGCGCTCGACGACGTGAACCTGCACCGGTTCCTCGGCCTGATCGCCGAGTTCCGACGCGACGCGCAGCTGATCGTGGTCAGCCACCAGAAGCGCACGATGGAAGCCGGCGACAGCCTGCTCGGTGTGAGCATGCAGCCCGGTGGCTCCTCCAAGGTCGTCACCGAGCGCCAGTCCGCCGGGGTCTAGCCGCCGATGCGGACCCGCGCCGGACGCGTCGGTGATCATTCGCTCGGCAGCGGCGGCGGCGCGACTATCGTTGGGAAATCGCCGATCGGCGAGCGAAACCGCGGGAGAGCGCCAGCGTCGTGAGTGAATCCGTTGCAACGACCACCGACATCACAGCCGTTGGTCGGCGTACGTCGGCGATCCAGCTCGTTCGGTTGCGCAAGACGTTCCAGGCCAGTGTCGGCGACCGCGCAGTGGTCGCGGTCGACGACGTGGATCTGGAGATCGGCCAGGGCGAGTTCTTCTCCCTGCTCGGACCGTCCGGCTCCGGCAAGACGACCGTGCTGCGGATGATCGCGGGCTTCGAGCTGCCGACCGGTGGCGCAGTACTGCTCGACGGCGTCGACGTCACCCAGCGCGCCCCGTACGACCGCGACGTCAACACCGTGTTCCAGGACTATGCGCTGTTTCCGCACATGACGGTGCAGCGCAATGTCGAGTACGGCCTGAAGGTCAAGGGCGTCGGCAAGGCAGAACGTCGCCGACGGGCGGGGGAGATGCTCGAGTCCGTCCGGTTGGGCGGGTTCGGCACCCGCAAACCGACCGAGATGTCCGGTGGACAGCGCCAACGCGTCGCGCTCGCCCGCGCGCTCGTCAACCAGCCCAAGGTGCTCCTGCTCGACGAGCCGCTCGGTGCGCTCGACCTCAAGCTCCGCGAAGAGATGCAGGGCGAGCTGAAGGCGATCCAGCACGACGTCGGGATCACGTTCATCTTCGTCACCCACGACCAAGGCGAGGCGCTGAGTATGAGCAGCCGGGTCGCCGTGTTCAACAATGGTCGCATCGAGCAGGTCGGCACGCCACGCGACATCTACGAACGACCGACCACCCCGTTCGTCGCCAACTTCGTCGGCACCTCGAACGTGCTCTCGGCGTCGCTGTCACTGCGTCTGCTCGGCGTCGGTGCGCCACACACGTTGCGGCCCGAGCGGATCCGCGTCATCGAGCCGTCGACCATCCTCGGTGACGACGAGGTCAGCGCCGACGGGCGCATCGACGACACCCAGTACCTCGGCGCCGAGAGCCGCGTGCGTGTCCGCCTCGACGACGGCACGGTGCTGATCGCCAGCGTGGGTAGCGACGGGCTGGACATGGTCGCGATCGGGGATCCGGTCCGTCTCGCATGGCCGCGCCGCGCGCCGACTGCAGTCGCCGAATCCGCACCACCCGTGGATCTGGACCCGGACCGGCCCCCGGCGCCACCGAATCCTTCAGTACAACGACCTTCATCACAACAAGGGGAGAACCAATGAGAAAGCAACGAATGGCGGGCGCCCTCGGCGCCACGCTCGTCCTGCTGCTGGCCGCGTGCGGCAGCGACGACGCATCGAGTGGCAGCAGCTCAGCACCGGTTTCGGCCGTTGCCACGACGAGCGGCGGCGTGGACACCACCGCAGCGCCCGACGACACCACGTCCGGCTCCGCCGACGTGCCCGTGGTTTCGACCGCGGACTCCACGGACCTGCCGGTGATCTCGACCGCGGACTCATCGGACATCCCTGCGGCGGGGGTGCCGACCGAGCTCGGCAAGGGTGAGGGCGAACTGAACATCATCGCCTGGGCGGGTTACGCCGAGGACGGCTCGACCGATCCCGCCGTCGACTGGGTGACCCCGTTCGAGAAGGAGACCGGCTGCTCGGTCAACGTCAAGACCGGCAACACCAGCGACGAAATGGTGCAGCTGATGCAGACCGGTGAGTACGACGGTGTGTCCGCCAGCGGCGACGCGACGACCCGCCTGATCGAGGGTGGCGAGGTCTCGCCGGTGAACACCGACCTGATCCCGAACTACGCCGACGTGTTCGACGGCTTGAAGATGAAGCCGTGGAACAGCAAGGACGGTCAGGCCTACGGCGTGCCCCATGGCCGCGGCGCGAACCTGCTGGTGTACAACACCGAGGCGTTCCCGACCCCGCCCGACTCGATCGACGTCATGTTCGGCGCCGCTGGCGACGCAGCGGGCAAGCTCAGCGTCTACGACAGCCCGATCTACATCGCCGACGCCGCGATCTACCTGATGTCCAGCCAGCCGGATCTGAAGATCACCAACCCGTACGCGCTCGACCAGAAGCAGTTCGACGCGGCGATCGAGGTCCTCAAGACGCAGAAGTCCGACGTCACCCAGTACTGGTCGCTGTACACCGACCAGCAGACAGCGTTGGAGAGCGGCACCGTCCTCGCCGGCACGACATGGCAGGTCATCGTCGGCTTGGCCCAGGCCAACGACGCAAAGATCGCTGCGGTCAAGACCAAGGAGGGCGCAACCGGTTGGTCCGACACGTGGATGATCTCCTCCAAGGCCAAGCACCCGAACTGCATGTACATGTGGATGAACCACATCATTTCGCCCGAGGCCAACGCCGCAGTCGCAGAGTGGTTCGGTGAGGCACCGAGCAATGCCAAGTCCTGCGCGCTGACGACAAAGGGATTCTGCGACGACTATCACGCCGAGGACGACCAGTACTGGGACGACGTCTGGTACTGGACGACCGCCACGGAGACCTGCCTCGACGGCCGTACCGACGTGAAGTGCGTGCCCTACAGCGAGTGGGTCAACGCCTGGACCGAGCTGCGGGCCTGAGCCGACCATGACGATGGTGGCGGTGGGGGACCGGAGCGCGCCTGCGCGCGTGAGCCGGTTCTTGCGCCGCCACCGTCGGTTCTCGCTGTTCGTCACACTCGGCGGGCCCGTCACCTGGATGATGCTCGTGTACGTCGGCTCGTTGCTCGTGCTCGTCGCTGCAGCGTTCTTCAAGGTCGACTCGAACAGCAAGGTCACCACCGACTTCACCACCCAGAACGTGGTCGACGCGTTCACGACCGGCAGCTTCATCCAGACCGTGATCCGCAGCGTCCTGATCGCCTTGGCCGTCACGGTGCTGTGCCTCGCGATCGCGCTGCCGATGGCGTTCTACATCGCCAAGATCGCCAAACCCAGGTACCGCCGTGGGCTCATCGTCGCGGTCCTGCTGCCGCTGTGGGCCGGCTACCTCGTCAAGGGTTACGCCTGGAAGTCCATCTTCACGCCCGACGCCGGCAAGTTCGCGGCCCGCAAGGGCGGCGGGTTCCTCGAGGCGACGATCGGGTGGACGCCTGGCTTCGGCAAGGTCGCCATCGTCATCACCCTGGCCTACCTGTGGCTGCCGTACATGGTCCTGCCGATCTACGCCGGCCTGGAGCGCCTGCCACCGTCGTACCTCGACGCCGCCGGCGACCTCGGCGCGCGCCCGTTCCGCACGTTCCGCTCGGTCATCATGCCGATCCTGATCCCGTCGATCGCAGCGGGGTCCATCTTCACGTTCTCGCTGTCGCTGGGCGACTACATCACGCCACGCATCATCTCCGGCGCCAAGGTGCAGATGATCGGCAACCTGATCGATCAACTCCAGCAGCAGAACCAGGCGCTGTCCGCGGCGCTGACCCTCTGGCCGATCGCGATCATCATCGTCTACCTGCTCGGCATGAGCCGGCTGCACGCATTCGAGAACGTCTGATGCGTCTCTCGTTCCTGGCCCGCTTCGGCCTGCGCGGCATCACCCTGATCGGTCTCGCGTTCCTCTACGTGCCGCTCGTGGTCGTGGTGGTCCTTGCGTTCAACAAGGCCGACTCGACGCTCTGGCCACCGACGGGCTGGACGTTGGACTGGTGGCGCCAGGCGTGGGACACCGATGCACCCAAGGACGCGTTCGTGCAGAGCGTGCAGATCGCTGTCGTGGCAACCGTCATCGCGCTCGTGCTGGGCACCTTCGCCGCGTTCGCGATGGCGCGGTTTTCGTTCTTCGGCAAGAGCACGATCTCGTACCTGCTCGTGCTCCCGATCGCGCTGCCCGGCATCGTCACCGCTGTGGCGCTGAAGAACACGTTCGTGCGTGAGATCGACCTCGGCCTCTTCTCGTTCAAGGTCGGCTTCGGGGTCCACTCGATCATCATCGCCCACTCGACGTTCTGCATCGTCGTGACGTACAACAACGTCGTCGCCCGGCTGCGCCGGTCATCACCGAACCTGCTCGAGGCCAGCGCCGACCTGGGCGCGCACGGGCTGCGCACGTTCTGGTCGGTCACGTTCCCGCTCGTTCGATCGGCGCTCGTCGCGGGCGGCATCCTTGCCTTCGCGCTCAGCTTCGACGAGATCGTGGTCACCTCGTTCACCGCAGGTCCGGGCGACGAGACCCTGCCGCAGTGGATCCTGAACAGCTTCGGACGCAGCAAGGCGGTGCCGGTCACGAACGTGATGGCCACCGTCGTGATGGCGCTGTCGATTCCGCTGGCCTGGCTGGCCCAGCGGCTCAGTGACACCACGGAGAGCATCTCCGGCCGTTGAGCGCGCCGCGGTCGAGTCGTCTTCGCCCGGTCGCTGAGGTCACGGGCGAGCGCCGATAGCGTCTCGGCGTGATCTATCTCGTCCTTGCGATCGTCGTCGTCGTGGCCGGCCTGGGGGTCGTGGTCCTCAACCGCCGCCGGAGTCCCGAGCTACCGCCCACCAGACCCCAGGTCACCATCGCTCGGACCCCGAAGCCTGTTGCGCCATCGCCGCCGGCGATGGGCTCTGTCGCCGCGCCCGAGGTCGTGGAGCCCGAGGTCGCCGCGCCCGAGGTCGTCGAGCCCGAGGTCGTCGAGCCCGAGGTCGCCGTGGAGCCCGAGAAGCCACGCTTCCGGGACCGGATGTCGAAGTCGCGAGCTGCGTTGGTCGGCGTCTTCGCCGGCGTGCGCGGGCGGACCGGGATCACCGATGAGACCTGGGACGAGCTCGAGGAAGCCCTGCTCCGGGCCGACGTCGGCGTGCGCGTCACCAACGAGCTGCTCGGTGGCCTGCGGGATCGGGTGAAGTCGAAGGAGATCACCGCCCCCGACGCCCTGCTCGAGGCCCTCCAAGCCGAGATGATCTCGCGTCTGTCGGGCGCTGACCGGGTGCTGCACTTCGAGCCGGGTGAGCCGGATTCGCCGAACGTCTGGTTGTTCGTCGGCGTGAACGGGGTGGGCAAGACCACCACCATCGGCAAGCTCGGCGCCGCCCAGGTCGCGCTCGGCCGCACCGTGTTGATGGCCGCCGGCGACACCTTCCGTGCCGCGGCGGCGGAGCAGCTCGGGATGTGGGCCGAGCGTTCGGGCAGCGATCTGGTTCGCGGTGCCGAGGGTGGTGATCCGAGCTCTGTGATCTTCGATGGCATCGAAGCCGCGAGCGCGCGCAAGATCGACCTCGTCCTCGCCGATACCGCCGGTCGCCTGCACAACAAATCGAACCTGATGGAGGAGCTCCGCAAGGTGCGCCGAGTCGCCGCCAAGGGCAAGGGTCGGGTCACCGAGACACTGCTGGTCATCGATGCGACGACGGGGCAGAACGGACTCGCCCAGGCCCGCGAGTTCGGCCAGACGACGGACGTGACCGGCGTGGTGCTGACCAAGCTCGACGGCTCGGCCCGCGGGGGCATCGTGTTCGCGATCGAGACCGAGCTGGGTCTGCCCGTCAAGCTCGTCGGCCTCGGCGAGACCATCAACGACCTGGTTGCCTTCGAACCCGCCGAGTTCATCGAGGCCCTGTTCTCGGAATGATTCGCGATGCATTGCGGATCGGGCGCCGGGGTGCCACCGCTAGCCTGACTGGCGCATGTTCGACACACTGTCCGACCGCTTCGACGGCATCTTCAAACGACTGCGCGGCAAGGGCCGCCTGACCGACGGCGACGTCGACGAGGTGCTGGGCGAGATCCGCACCGCACTGCTCGAGGCGGACGTCAACGTTGCCGTGGCCCGCACTGTCGTGGCCCGGATCCGTGAGGCGGCGATCGGGGCGCACCTCTCCCAGGCGTTGGACCCGAGCCAGCAGGTCATCAAGATCGTCAACGCCGAGCTCGTCAACATTCTCGGTGGCGAGACCCTCAAGATCAACTACGCCAGCCGACCGCCGACCGTGGTCCTGATGGCGGGTCTGCAGGGTTCTGGCAAGACCACCAACGCGGCCAAATTGGCGCGCTGGTTCAAGAGCCAGGGTCGCCAGCCGTTGCTGGTCGGTGCCGATCTCCAGCGTCCCGCCGCCGTCGAGCAGTTGCGCACCCTCGGCCGCCAGATCGATGTGCCGGTCTTCAGTGAGGCCAGTGATCCAGTCACGGTCGCCACACGTGGTCTGGCCGAGGCCCGCCGACTCGGTCGTGACGTGCTCATCGTCGACACCGCCGGCCGGCTCTCGATCGACACCGAGATGATGGACCAGGTCCGGCGGATCAACGAAGCGATCCAGCCCGACTACACCTTTCTCGTCATCGACGCGATGACCGGACAGGACGCAGTCGGTGTGGCCGAGGCGTTCCACCAGACCCTCGCCATCGACGGCGTGATCCTGACCAAGCTCGACGGTGATGCCCGTGGCGGTGCTGCGCTGAGCGTCAAGGAAGTCATCGGACGCCCGATTGCCTTCGCGTCGACCGGCGAGAAACTCGACGCGTTCGAGCAGTTCCACCCGGACCGTATGGCTGGCCGCATCCTCGGTATGGGTGACGTGCTGACCCTCATCGAGCAAGCCGAGCAGGCGTTCGAGAAGGACTCCGCCGAGCAGGCCGCGGAGCGAATGCTGGCCGGCGAGTTCACCCTCGACGACTTCCTCGAGCAGATGCAGGCGCTGAAGAAAATGGGTCCACTGTCCGGTCTGCTCGGGATGATGCCGGGCATGCCGAAAGAGCTCAAGGGTGCCAAGATCAGCGACGACGACCTCAAGCCGATCGAGGCGATCATCCGCGCGATGACCCCGCTGGAACGGCGCAAGCCGGAGGTCATCAACGGCAGTCGCCGGAACCGCATTGCAGCTGGCAGCGGCACGAGTGTCGGTGAGATCAATCGCCTCGTCAAGCAATTCAGCGAGATGCAGAAGATGATGAAGCGGATGGGTGGGATGAGCGTCGGCAAGAAGGGCAAGAAGAAGATGCCGAACATGCTCGGTGCGCTCAAGGGTGGCCCTGGTGGCTTGCCGCCCGGCTTCCCTGACATGCCCTTCAACAACTGAGACCGGCGGGCGACCGGCTCAGACGTGGGCGGCTCGTGACGACGTCGCGACCAGCGCGATGGCTTGATCGAGCGGCATCGACCGACCGAGGTGATATCCCTGGCCGGATCGGCAGCCCAGCACGGTCATGACCATCAGCTGCTCCTGAGTCTCGATGCCTTCGGCGATGACGTCGACGGAGAGCGCCCGGCCGAGACCGATCACTGACTTGGCGATCGAGACGCCCTCGGCGTTGCCGACGTTGGCGATGAAGGACTGGTCCAACTTGAACGCATCGACGGTCAGCTCCGACAGCCGGCTGAGCGACGAGTAGCCCGTGCCGAAATCGTCGATCCAGATACGCGCGCCTCGGCTGCGCAGCCCGTTGATGATGCGCTGCGACAGATGGGTGTCGGCCAGCGCTGACTCGGTCACCTCGATGATGAGCTGCCCGGGACGAAGCCGGTGTTCGTCCATGACGCGGCCGAAGTCGGTCACGAGCGCCTCGTTGAACTGGTGCACGGAGACGTTGAAACTGATGTCGACGTCGAGGAGCGCGGCGGCGCGCCCGGCTTCGTGGAGGACCCAGCGTCCGATGTGCGCGATCAGTCCGGTTTCCTCGGCGACGTGGATGAATATGCCCGGCATCACCAGACCGCGGACCGGATGATTCCAGCGCAACAGTGCCTCGAACGAGACGGCCGTGCCGGAGAAGTCGAAGATCGGCTGGTACTCCAGCTCGAACTCGTCCCGTTCGATTGCGTGGTGCAGATCGCGTTGGATCGCCGACCACTCCGCCATCGCCGAGCGCATGTCGTCGTCGAAGACCACCACGTTGCGGCCTCTCGACTGCTCGGCCGCGTAGAGCGCGACATCGGCCTCGGCGAGCATCGCGTGCGGGGTGGCCTGCGGTCGCCCCACCGTGATGCCGATGCTGGCCATGAGGTAGTACTCGCCGCCGCGGATCTGGATGGGTGTGCAGACCGAGGCGAGGACGGCATCGGCAACAGCCACTGCATCGAGCCGCGAATCCGTGTGCATCGCGACCGCGAATTCGTCACCCCCGAGACGGGCCACGACCGCGTCCGGCGGACACGCAGCTGCGATGCGCGCTGCGACGGAGCCGAGCAACGTGTCACCCGTCTCGTGGCCGGCGGCGTCATTGACCAGCTTGAACCGGTCGAGGCCGACGATCATGACGGTGATATCGTCGATGGATGCCTCAGCCCGGGCACCGATCTGCTCGAGGAAGTGCCGACGGTTCGGTAGCCCGGTTAGGTGGTCGTGCAGCTCGCTGTACAGCAGCAGCTCCTGGGAGTGGAGCCGGGTGGTGATGTCGCTCATGACGACGAGACGCGCCGGGATGCCCTCGAACACGACTTGGGCCGTTGCGACCTGCACGTCCATCCGACTCCCGTCGGCCCGGACGTGTTGCCACGTGCGGCTCGAGATGTAGCCCTGCACGGCGTTGTTACGGATCGCTGCTTCGAGGACCGCTGCGTTGTCGATCGGTCGGATGTCGAGGATGGTCATCTGCAGCCAGCGGTCCCGCGACCATCCGTAGTGCTCGAGCGCACGCTCGTTGACCGCAAGGAACTCGAGCGTCTCGATGTCGTACACCCAGGCCGGCCTGTGCTGGCGCTCGCACGCTTCGCTGAAGCTGGTCGTGTCGTGGATGGCTGCGGCGAGTTCGCCGACTTCTCGCGGCTGGGGCGGAGCCTCCAGCTGGCGGCGCCACTGCAGCTCCATCAGCTGCTCGGCCTGGCGGGCGAGAAGCGTGAGGACCTGCGCGTCGGCTTCGGACAACTCGCGAGGGTCAGGGCCCATCACACAGAGGGCCCCGACCGGCAGTGCGTCGCTGTGCAACGGCACACCGGCGTAGAAGCGGACGTGCGGGTCGCCCACGACTAATGCGCTGGCTGCGAATCGCAGGTCGCGGGTGGCGTCGTTGACGACGACGATGCTGTCGGTCGCCACGACGTGGTCACAGAATGCAACGGCGCGTGGTTTGTCGTTGACATCGACGCCGACCGCGGACTTGGACCAATGCCGATCGCGATCGATGAGTGTGATCGCGGCCATCGGTACGTTGATCAGCTGCGCTGCCAGCGCGGTGATCTCGTCGTAGACGCGCTCGCGCGACGTTTCGAGGATGCCGAGCCGGTGCAGCGCAGCCAGACGATCGGTCTCGGCGTGCGCTGGCGCAGGCATGGTGGTGGTGGTGTGCCCATCGTCGATCGCGCCGCCGCACGAGACAATGGGGACCACGCGGGTCTCCATCGGTTGCATATCAGTCTCCTCCGTGTCCGCCAGGACTGAGGACCTCAGTATGACACCACGAGAATGTTTCGTGTGTGGATCATGTCAAGAACTCCTCCGGGAGTGCTGGGCGACCTGAGTCGCCCGGCGAGGTCCCGCCGCATCGGATCGGACTGGCAAGGTGGCGCGGGACGTGACGCCCGCTAACCTTTCGGGGTTCTCACCTCAGGAGTCGTTATCAAATGTCAGTGAAGCTGCGCCTCACCCGTGTTGGCAAGACCAAGCAGCCGCAATATCGCATCGTTGCCACCGATAGTCGGTCGCCACGCGATGGTCGGTTCATCGAGATCGTCGGCCAGTACAACCCCCGCGCCGAGCCCAGCGTCGTCACGATCGACAACGCCAAGGCCGTCAAGTGGTTGATGGACGGCGCCCAGCCGACCGAGCGGGTCAAGAAGCTGCTCGAGATCTCCGGCGCGTGGACGGACTTCGGCGCAGCTCGGGCCGCCGCCAAGTGAGCGATGTCGAGACCGGTGCAGGCGAGGAACTCGCCGCGCCGACAGCATCTGCCGTGCTGACCCACGTCGTCAGCTCGATCGTCGACGCTCCCGAGGCCGTCCGTGTCGAAGGCACGCCGTCCAAGGGTCGGGTCAAGCTGCAGGTCACAGTCGGCCCCGGCGACCTCGGTCGCGTGATCGGTCGTCGTGGTCGTACTGCGCAGAGCATCCGCACCGTCGTTCGTGCCGCCGCCACCCGCGACGGTGTCGAGGTCGACGTCGACTTCGTCGATGACTGAACCGAAACACAACCAGGCAGCGCCTGCAGGCATGCTCGAAGTCGGCGTCATCCGCCGACCGCACGGCATCAAGGGTGACACCTACGTCGATCTGATGACTGACCGCGAGGATCGCCTCGCGGTCGGTTCGCGTCTGTGGGCCAAGGGCGCATGGCGCACCGTCGTGTCGTCCAAGCGGCTGCCGCAGCGGTGGCTCGTCCACTTCGAAGGGTTCGACGACCGCACCGCGATCGAGACGATGACCAACCAGCCCTTGCTCGCCCCGCCAGTGGCGGATGAAGGCGCCCTGTGGGTCCACGACATGATCGGCGCCCGAGTGATCGAGGCCGCAGCCGGTGTCGATCGTGGAATCTGTACCGGGGTGCTCGCCAACCCGGCCCACGACATCCTCGAACTCGACACGGGCGCGCTCGTCCCGGTGATCTTCGTGACGGGCATGATCGACGGTGTGATCACGATCGATCCACCCGACGGCTTGTTCGATCTCGACAGCTGAGGACGCTCGCGATGCGTATCGACGTGTTCACCATCTTCGCCGGACTCGTCGATACGTTCTGCAGCGAAAGCCTGCTCGGCAAGGCCCGATCCAACGGATTGCTCGACCTGCGTTGCCACGACCTGCGCGAGCACGCAACGGACGCCCACCGAACAGTGGACGACTCGCCGTTCGGAGGGGGAGCCGGCATGGTGATGCGTCCGGAGCCGATCTTCGCATCGGTCGAGGCAGCCAAACCGCCGCGCCCGCTGTTCCTGCTCGGCCCCGGTGGACGACGGTTCGATCAGCGGCTGGCGCAAGAACTGGCAGCGAGCGATGGGTTCAGCCTGCTCTGTGGCCGGTACGAAGGCATCGACCATCGCGTGCGCGAGCACCTCGTCGACGAGGAACTCTCGATCGGTGACGTGGTGCTCAGTGGCGGCGAGGTCGCCGCATGCCTGATCATCGAGGCCGTCACACGACTGCTGCCCGGTGCCATGGGGAACAGTGTCAGCCCGGTCACCGAGAGCTTCGGCGCCTCGGGTCTGCTCGAGGAACCGCAGTTCACCCGCCCAGCTACGTTCCGGGAGTGGGACGTGCCAGCGGTGTTGCGCAGTGGGGACCATGCCCGGATCGCGAGATGGCGACGGGCGCAGGCGCTGCACCGATCGCTGCGCTACCGGCCCGACCTCGTCGAGGCGCTCGGGGGTCTTTCAGATGATGATCGACGCCTGTTGGAAGAGTTCGCTTCTGCGGCCTATCCTTGATCGTTCGCCATTCCAGGCTCCTTTGGGTTCTACGAAAGACCGCGTCATGAAGTCCACCGATCTTGTTGACAACCAGTACCTCCGCACCGACATGCCGACATTCGGTCCCGGCGACGAGGTGAAAGTCCACGTCAAGGTCATCGAGGGCAACAAAGAGCGCGTGCAGATCTTCCAGGGCAACGTCATCGCGATCCAGGGCAGCGGCGTCGCGGAGACGTACACGGTCCGCAAGGTCAGCTACGGCGTCGGCGTCGAGCGCACATTCCCGCTGCACACCCCGACGGTGGCCAAGCTCGAAGTGGTCCGTCGTGGCGACGTCCGCCGCGCCAAGCTGTATTACCTCCGCGAGCGTTCAGGCAAGTCCGCGAAGATCAAGGAGAAGCGCGACCGCTGACCGCAACGGTCGGTCGGTTGCCTTTGCCATCGGTGAAAGCACCCTTCATTGAGCTCTGACGATCTCGAGAACTACGAGGCCGAGCGAGAGCTCCAGCTCGCGCAGGAGTACCAGGACGTCGCGGCCATGTTCCGTTACGCCGTGGAGACCGAGCGCCGGTTCTATCTGGCCAATTCCGTCGAGGTCACGCACGTGTCCGATTCGGGTCGGCCCCTGATCGAGGTGGTGCTGACAGACGCATGGGTGTGGGACATGTACCGCAAGACCCGCTTCGTTCCGAAGGTCAGGGTGCTGACGTTCAAGGACGTCAACGTCGAGGAACTTCCGTCCACCGAGATCTAGGCGACCGAGATCGCGGTGACCGGGATCTCGGTGACCGGGATCTCGGTGACAGAGATCTGGCCCGCAACGCCCGCGGGCGGTGGGGTGAGGATCAGGCTGCTCGGTGGTACACCGCCGCCGGCTATGAGATCCTGGCCAGGAACTGGCGGGTCCGTGCCGGCGAGATCGACCTGATTCTCGGGCGCGCCAACCTCGTCGTGTTCGCCGAGGTCAAGACCAGGGCCACCGATGCGTTCGGAGATCCGTCCTCAGCGGTCGGCCACACCAAGCAGGCTCGTCTGCGCCGCCTTGCCGTTGCCTGGCTGAGCGAGTCGGGTGTTCACGGCGTGGACCTGCGTTTCGACGTCGTGTCCGTGCTCGGCGTGCGCGTGCGGGTCATCGAGGCGGCGTTCTGACGCTCCTGGCGCGCCCAGCACGGCGTGTGCCAGTGCCGGCGCAGCTCTGGATCGTGCTCGGGGATCGTGACGACGTGGCCGGACGCAACGGCGATGCCGTGGTGGCAGCCGGGACAGGTGTAGGCCTTGGTGGCCTGGAACGAATGGATCCGGCGGACCTCGACCGAACCGAAACCGCCGTTCCAGAGGCTGAGTGGGTCAGCCAACGAACGCCCAGAGCACGAGGGCGACCGCGACCGCGATCGCAGCGAACACGATGGCGAGATCGCCACGTTTGGGCACGAATTTGCGGTGAGGGTTGTAGCCCATGTCATCAGTATCGTCCAGCGGCATGGAAACCATCGAGGTCGATCGTCACGACGGTGTCGTCACCATCACGTTGAACCGGCCGACGAAGAAGAACGCAGCGACGGTGCAACTGTGGACCGAACTGCTCGAGACGCTGCGCATCGTGTCGCGCAACGCTGACGACCGGGTCGTGGTGATCACCGGGGCGGGCGGCGAGTTCTGCGCCGGCGCGGACCTCTGGGAGCCCTCCTCCGACGGTCCGCCCCGCCATGGCCTGGCCCAGATGCGCCATGTCGGCGACGTTGCGCTCGCGCTGCACCGACTCCCCCAACCAACGATCGCCAAGGTGCGTGGCGTTGCCGTCGGCGCCGGATGCAACCTGGCTTTCGGCTGCGACCTCGTCGTGGCCGGTGACACGGCGCGGTTCTCGGAGATCTTCACCCGACGTGGTCTGTCACTGGACTTCGGCGGTTCCTGGGTGCTGCCCCGGAGGGTGCCACTCCACGTCGCCAAGGAGATCGCCTTCTTCGGCGACATCCTCAGCGCAGCCGAAGCCAAGGAGTTCGGGCTCGTCAACCGGGTCCTGCCCGATGCCGAACTCGATGCGTTCGTGGACGCTTGGGTGACCAAGCTCCTCGCTGCGCCGCCGATCGCGCTCGCCCAGACCAAGCGTCTGCTCGACAACTCGATGGCGGTGACGATGGAGGAAGCGCTCGACGACGAGGGCGCGGCGCAGACGATCAACTTCGGAACCCGGGACACGATCGAGGCGATCAGCGCGTTCGCCGAGAAACGCGAGCCGAAGTTCCAGGGCCGCTGATCGCCCCGTCGGCGACGGGTGACCACGTCCTCTCGCAGCGCTCACACTAGGTTGGCCGGATGAAGTGGCTGATCGCGCCGTTCGTGCTGGGCGCAGCAGCGTGCCTCGGGGCTGGCGCAGCCGGGGCCACTGCGCCACCGAACACTGTGCCCGGTGCCGATGGTGCCACGACGACCACGCTCGCGACCACCCTCACGGCTGACACCTCGGTCCCGGAGACGACACTTCCCCTCTCGCAAGGAGAGTCCGGGGCAGTCGTTCCGGCGCCGCCGGAATCACCCTCGGCTCCGCTGCTGCAGATCCCCACCGGTTGCGAGGGCCCACCTGTTGCGTCCGTGGTGTTCGTCGGACGGATGATCGCCAAGGACTACCGAGTCGCCCGATTCCAGATCGAGCAGGTGCGTGCCGGAACCACGACCGGCTACGCCCTCGGTGACCTGATCGATGTGCGCTACGGCACCGACGTGCAGTTCCTCCGCACCAACGACGACTACCTCGTCGGTGCGGTCCCGCAGGGCACGGACCTCGTCCTGACCTCCAAGGTTCGCGAGGCCAAACCCGTCCTCGGTGGCAACGCAGTGATCGGCTTGACCGAGAAGGCGCGGTCGTGTCCGGCGATCGAGGATCCGATTCGAACGTTCCACGTCGACGGCAGCGAGATCGACGCCGGGATGTTCCAGGCCCTGTCCGATGACAAGCGCGGCATCGCGTTGGCGTTCGCCAAGCCGATTGCAGTGGTCGTGGTCGTCGTGCTCGCGCTGGTGCTGATCCGCTGGTTGTTCACGGCCATCTTCGTGTCGATCCGTCGCGCGGCCGATGGCGAACCGATCCGCCGGGCGACACGCTCGGGCTGAGACCGCGACGCGTCAGGCCGCAGCGGCCGCCTCGGCGCGGGCGCGCAGATCGGCGACAGCATGGACGAGGCCTTCGGGATCGCGGAACAGGGCACTGCCGGCGACGAGGACGTTCGCCCCGGCCGCAGCAGCTCCGGCAACGGTCGAGGGTCCGATCCCTCCGTCGACCTCGACATCGACCTGCTCGGTCAGCCCGGCGGCCTCGATCATCGCCCGGATCGCGCGGATCTTGGGTTCCATGGTGGCGATGTAGGACTGACCGCCGAAGCCGGGGTTCACGGTCATCACCAGGACCATGTCGACGAGATCCAGGACGTGGGCGACAGCGTCGACCGGCGTGGCCGGGTTGAGCGCGACAGCGGCCGTGGCGCCGAGCGAGGCGATGTTGGCGAGCGTGCGGTGCAGGTGGGTGCACGCCTCGGCATGCACGATCAGCCGCTCGCAACCGGCGGTGATGTACTGCGCAGCCATCGCGTCGGGGGTCAGCACCATCAGGTGAGCCTCGAACGGCAGCGAGGTGTGCTTGCGGACGCTGGCGATCACGTCCGGACCGAAGGTGAGGTTCGGCACGAACTGGCCGTCCATCACGTCGAACTGGATCCGGTCGACGCCGGCGTGGTCGAGCGCGACGATCTCCTCGCCCAGCTTGGCGAAGTCGACGGGCAGGATGGACGGTGCGATTTCGATCGGACGAGGCATCACCCTCCACGATACCGAGCGGCGTCGCACGGACCGGCGGTGCGCGCCGCATACCATTGGCCAGGTGATGTCGACCGAACTGCACACATCGCACCTCGTCGTCGGAGGTGCGGCCCTCGCCCGTGAGCCGAGCGGCCGGGTCGTGTTCGTGTCCGGCGCGCTCGCCGACGAGACCGTCCTGGTCGAGTTCCGTACTGCCAAGAAAGACTTCGCGACCGCCGATGTACGCACGGTGCTGGTCGCCTCGGCCGACCGAGTCGACCCGCCGTGCGAGGCCTGGCACCGGGGATGCGGCGGCTGCGACTGGCAACACATCGAGGCGTCGGCGCAACTCCGCAACAAGACGGCGATCGTCGCCGAGGCACTGACCCGGACGGCGAGACTCGTCGACCCCGTCGTGATCGCGGCCGGGGCCGTCGAACCGTGGGCGTACCGCACCACGGTGCGCGTCGCCGTCAACTCAGCAGCTGTCGGGTACCGGTCACGGCGGTCGCATCACGTCGTCCCGATCAGTCACTGTCCGGTCGCTGCGAGTGGCGTCGACGCCGAGTTGGCGAGGCTCGTGCCCGGTCGGTCGCACGGCGACGACGAGGTCGTCATCCGCACGTCCGTGGCGACGGGCGAGGTGAACGTCTCGACCGACCCTCGTCGGCAGGTCCTCCACGAGGACGTGGCCGGCCATCGCTTCCGGGTCTCGCTCGGGTCGTTTTTCCAGTCGTCGCCGCTCGCTGCGGAGTTGCTCGTTGCCGCGGTGGGTCGGGCCATCGCCGACGTCGAACTGTCGGCGTCACACGTCGTCGACGCCTACGGAGGGATCGGCCTGTTCGCGGTCACGTCCGCGGCGACGGCGAGGTTGGTCACGGTGGTCGAGGGGTCAGCCTCGGCGTGCGCCGACGCGCAGGTGAACCTGGCCGGGCGCACGGCCGTCGTGGTCGAGAGCCGGGTCGAGGACTGGACGCCTGTGCCGGCCGATCTGGTCATCGCCGACCCCGCCCGGAGTGGGCTCGACAAAGCCGCCGTCTCGGTTCTGGCTGCGACGGGTACGCCGATCCTCGTGCTCGTGAGCTGCGACACCGGATCCTTGGCCCGCGACACCGGGTTGCTCAGCGCAGCCGGCTACGAGCACGACGGGACCCAGGTCATCGACGCCTTCCCGAACACCTCCCACATCGAGACGGTCACCCGATTCGTGCGTGCGTCGGATCGGTCGGATCCCACGAGATCGGATGCCTGCCGATGAGCGGCGAATCGTCCGACTCCACCGAGGAAGTGACGGCCGCAACTCATCCGGAGTCCGGGCAGCTCCGAACACCTGCTGTGCGAGATGACTTCACCATTGCTTCTGATGCGTCGCTCGTCGTCGCCATCGGTCGCTACAAGCAGGCCGCTCTCGCCGAGGCGTACCGTCGCCACGCCGGAGCCGTCTTCGGTCTCGCCAAACGGCTGCTCCTCGATCACGCCCAGGCCGAGGAGATCGTACAGGAGGTCTTCCTCCGGCTCTGGAACGAGCCCGACCGGTTCGACCCCGACCGTGGCTCATTGCGCAGCTTCCTGCTGGCGCACACCCACGGCCGCTCCGTCGATTCTCTCCGCTCGAACACGTCCCGCCGCCGCCGTGAAGACCGCGATGCGCACTTGACGGCTTCGGCCGGGTACGACGTCGACCGCGAGGTCTGGGACCTCACCCTCGCCAGCCAGGTGCGCGAGGCCCTCGCCGACCTCCACGACGGTGAGCGCGCAGCCATCGAGCTCGCCTACTTCGGCGGTCTGACGTACCGTGAAGTCGCCGAGGAACTCGGCGAAGCCGAGGGAACCGTCAAGAGCCGGATCCGCGCCGGCCTCAAGCGCCTCCGCACAAACCTGCAAGTCGCCGGCATTACACTGGGGGACCACTGATGTCCACGAACCCGTTCGACATGGATGACCTCCTCGGTGCCTACGCACTGGATGCCGTCACCGACGAGGAGCGACGGTCCGTCGAGGATTACATCCTCGCGAACCCCCGTGCAGCAGCTGAGGTCCGAGAGCATCGTGAAGTTGCGACCATGCTCGCCTGGTCCGGTATGGACGCCCCAGAAGGTCTGTGGGACCGCATCGCCGGGAGCCTCGAGGGATCAGCGATCGAGCCCGAGTCAGAGCTCGGGCACGTCCTGCCGCTACGCGCCTCGCGCCGCAGGCGGACGTGGACGCGCACGGCGGGTTCCTGGGCCATGGGCACCGCCGCAGCGGCATTGATTGCCGTCGTCGCCGTGCGCATCTCCAGCGACGAAGCCACCCCGTCCTCGGCCGGTGGCCTCGGCGGCCTGGTCACCGAGGCCCTGGCCGACCCGCACTCGATCCAGGCCGAGCTGGTGTCCGGCTCGGACAGCGAACTCAAGATCCGCGCCGTCGTCGACCCGGAAGGCCACGGATATCTCACCGCCGACAGCCTGCCGACGCTCGACAGCTCGCGGACGTATCAGTTGTGGGGTCAGCTCGTCGGCGGTGACGAGCTGATCTCACTCGGTCTGCTCGGCTCGTCGCCGACGACCGAGATCTTCACCGTCAGCGGCACGCTCACGCTGCTGGCAATCACCGACGAGGTCGCCGGCGGGGTGCTGTCGTCGACCAACCCGGTCGTGGTGGCCGGCTCGCCGACCTGAGCCACGATCGTGTTGCGGCAGCGGGCTTGGCACACTGTGGCGCATGATCACACCCCAGCTCTCGTCCGAGGT
>JANXUX010000261.1 GCA_025351965.1 Actinomycetes bacterium
GTGAAGCCGGCGCTGTTCAGCGCCAACTCAGAGGGCGCGTGCCCCGGCTGCAACGGCGCCGGTGTCATCTTCACCGATCTGGCGATGATGGCCGGCGTCGCCACCGTCTGTGACGTGTGCGAGGGCAAGCGGTTCGATGCGTCGGTACTCGACCACCACTTCGGCGGTCGCGACATCAGCGAGGTCCTGGCGATGTCCGTGACCGAGGCCGAGGCGTTCTTCGGTTCCGGCGATGCGCACACCCCTGCTGCGCACGCGATCCTCGTTCGGCTCAGCGACGTCGGCCTCGGTTACCTCGTTCTCGGCCAGCCGCTGAGCACGCTGTCCGGGGGCGAACGCCAACGGCTCAAGCTGGCCGCCCAGATGGCTGCCACGGGCAGCGTCTACGTCCTCGACGAGCCCACCAGCGGACTCCACCTCGCCGACGTCGAGCAGCTGCTCGGACTGCTCGACCGGCTCGTCGACTCGGGCAGGTCGGTCATCGTCATCGCCCACCACCAGGCGGTGATGGCGCGCGCCGACTGGATCATCGACCTCGGCCCGGGCGCCGGCCACGACGGTGGCCGGATCGTCTTCGAGGGCACACCCGCGGACCTCGTCGCCGCCCGCTCGACCCTCACCGGCGAACATCTCGCGACCTACGTCGGCGCCTGACGCCACCGGGTCCGTTCCGCATCGTCGTGCCGAACGGCCCACCCCTACAGTGCCCCGGATGAGCACGGAATCGAGCAACAAACAGGTCGTCGAACAGTTCTGGGCCGCGCTGGCGAGCCGCGACTGGGACGGCATGAAGGCGCTGTTGACGAGCGACGCCCACTACACCGACATCGGTACCGCCGGACCCGGCGGGATCGGCCCCGACGGTGTCGTCGCCCGGTTGAAGATCGGCATCGAGCCGCTCGAGGGCTACGACCACCTGCCCGGCACGAACATGATCGCCGAGGGCGATCTGGTCATGACCGAGCACACCGAGCGCTGGAGCTTCCACACCGGTGAGGTCATCGACCACTCATTCGTCTCGGTGACCCAGCTGCGCGACGGCAAGATCTTCCGCTGGCACGACTACTCGAACATCTCGAACATCACCGACAACGCGCCGAAGTGGTGGATCGAGCACATCATCAACGCATCGACGGCACCGGCGGCCGAGTAGGGCCCGCTGAGCGGTGGTCAGCCGGGCGACTCTGCTGCCACGATCGATGCAACCGGCGAGGACTGGAACGCTTCGATGAACGACCGAATCGACGCGTTGGAGCCCTGCAGATCAATTCGTCCCATGCGGTGCGCTTCTCCGAGCGGCACGTGCCCCAGGTAGGTCCGATACAGCGTCGTCCGATCGGTGCGCACCGCGAGATCGACTTCGAATCGTGGATCGGCGAGGCACAGCGAGGCGTCGTGGTCGACCACGATCCAGTAGCGCTTGGGATGGTCGGCAAAGTCGACGGAGATCGTGAAACGACGTGCGGGCAGCTTGGTCGGGTCGAGGCGGCGGTGCAGCCACCACAGCAGGAGGTCGGGGTCGAGTTCATCCGGCTCGGGCTCGCCGAAGGTCCAGCGCGCACCCCACGTGGCGAGGCCGAAGACGACGGGCTCGAGGTCGCGGCCCGATGCTGTGAGCCGGTAGCTCCCGTCATCGTCGTGTTCGACGACGCCGGCGGAGATCAGTTGTCGGAGCCGTCGACTGAGGAGGGCGCGCGACAAGCCTGGATTGCCGTTGATGAGTTCGTTGAACCGCGAGGTACCCGTCAACAGGTCGCGAACGATGTGAATGGTCCAACGATCACCGAGCAGCTCGGCCGACCGCGAAATGGGGCAGTACTGCCCGTATGTCGTCATGGCGCACTCTGCCACAGTTCAGTAATGGAACTGGACGGACGAGCGGCGGAGGTCTTGGCTGAGCATTGCCAGTAGAACTCAACCCCGAACCGAGGACAGATGCGAATCTCCAAGAACGACATCCCCACCAAAATCGATGTTCCCGGCGCCGTCGCGCGACACGCGATCGACTTCGGCAATGCGTCCGGCTGTGGATCGTTGGCCGCCGAGTACTTCTCCCTCGGTGCCGGCACCGACATCGCACCATTGCTGAAAGGCCTCGACGACGACGCCTGTCAGGCACCGCATTGGGGCTTCATGATCTCGGGTGAAGTCGTTCTCACCTACACCGGCGGACGCGAGGAGACGTGCTCGGGCGACGATCTCTTCTACTGGCCGCCCGGGCACAGTGTGCGAGTCGTCAGCGATGCCGAGGTGATCCTGTTCAGCCCGCAGGTCGAACACGGCGCCGTGATGGACCACATGCTCACAACCATGGCCGGCTGAGAACACTTCACTCGTCAGACAAACCCACGCGATCCAGGAGGTCCCATGGAAGGCAACGAACAACTCGCAGTCATCATCCCGATGCTGAAGCAGGTCGGCCGCTGCATCCAGACCGAACAACTCGACGGTGCCACGCCCTGCGCGGCGTTCACCGTGCGCGGCGTACTCGGGCACATGACCGATCTCGCATCCGCATACGCTCCGGCGTTTCGCGGCGACCCGGCGCCGACCGATCTCGGCTCATCGGCACCGGACGGCATCGACTGCGGCACGAGGTTTCACGGTGCGATGGACGCGCTGCTCGGTGCTGTCCAGAGCCCAGGTGCATTGCAACGGACGATCGACACTCCGTTCGGGCCGATGCCGGGGGCGACGTTCGCTCGCCTGGTCGCATTCGATGGGCTGATTCACGGCTGGGATCTGGCCACATCCACCGGGCAAGCATGGAACCCGCCCGAAGATGTCGTCGCAGAAGTCGATGCGTTCGCACGTCAGGCAATCGCGCCGGAGATGCGCGACGGCGACACGTTCGCCGCGGAGTCGCCAGCGCCACAAGACGCCACAGCGCTGCTCCGGCTCGTTGCATTCAGCGGGCGACGCGTCTGAGGACCCAGCTGCGCGGCGGCGAGGTCTTGCTCTGGCATGACGACTCGAACATTCCGAACATCAACGCATCGCGCCCCCTGTGCCGACCCGTGTCGGGGTCGCCGCAAATCCGTCCCATCCGCCAACGCGGCGGACGGTGATGGCCAGCTCTGCGGTCTCAGCGCTGCCCGCCGAGCCGTCCAGGAGGTCGAGCTGGCCACGCAACATCACGCCCACCTTCGACGAGGGTCTCGCATCGGTGCTGTCGTCGATCGTGACGCAGCCCGGTCCGGGCAACTCGGCGTGCACCCGTGCGAGCGCCGATCGATCGACGCGTACAGAGCCGCCCGGCCGCCAACTGCCGGGGACAGCGACCGGTCCATATGGTGTCGACACGCCCACTGCGCACGGCACGCGATGCTGCAGCATCTCGATCTGCCTGGTCGACAACGACGCGCACTCGCGGCCAAGGCTGCGGCGGCGCGACCGCGTGGCTGTCGGTGCGACTCCCGGACCCGTGAACCGACCCGATGGGGCGACCACCTCGCCCTCGCGAACCTCGAGCCGATGGTCCGCACGAACCACGATGATCACGCGTGATGCCGGTTGCCACAGCCGCGGAATGTCGTGACGGTCGTCGAAGTACCCGACGAGCTGGTCCAGGTTGGCTGCGGCGATCCGGGCGATGGCCAGGCCGGCCAGACCGGCGGCCAGTGGATCCTCCAACCCGTCCCACGGACGACGGGCGTCGAGCACGACCGAACGTCCGGCCAGGAGGCTCCACGAGCCACCGTCGGCCGCTCCGTCGACCGACAGCACAGACGCTCTCGGCCGGGCCGACAGGAAACGAACCTTGGCCGAGCTCGCCGAGGTGGTCGCCCAGTACCGGCCGGCCATCTCGATGCCGGCCAGCAACGTGACGTGAGGCCCGTCGCGGCCCTCGACCGCGAGGTGTTGGAAGATCGTCATCCTGCGAGTGACGTGGACGTC
>JANXUX010000275.1 GCA_025351965.1 Actinomycetes bacterium
CCCAGGTTGATGGTCGTGGTGGTCTTCCCCACGCCGCCCTTCTGATTGGCGACAGCCATGATTCTCGGGAGGGGATAGGTGGTCGGTTCTGGCGGCGCGACGGGCGCGTCCTCCACCGGGACATCGTCCTGTTTGGTCACAGATGACATGAAATGCGGTCTCCCCTCGATTCGACGCAATGAGCAGTCGAAGGCGGCACCGTGTTCAGCTCGGGGCCGACCACGCACCTCAAACACTACCCCGATCCACGGCCAAGATCATGAATCTCGGTTTCACGTGGAACACTGGGACCGAAACGAACCAGACCCTGGTGATGGGCGTGTTTCACGTGAAACCTCGACGACACCGTTGCAGTCGAGTCTCGACCCAAGGTTTCACGTGGAACGACGGTGAAGTGAGCGCGGCACGGTCGGCAATGTCGGCCAGCTCAGGATGGCAGCGCCATCGAGAACCGGCTGACCTGACCGCCTGTCTGAGCGACGACAGCGGTCGAACGGCTCAGTCCCAAGCGCCCCAGTTCCGCAGCAGGCCAGCGCACAGACGGGTCACCGTCGGGTGGATCCGACACGATCACCACGCCGCCCTCGCCGAGAAAGGGGCGTGCACACGAGAGCGTCCACATCGGACCGCCGAACGCGCGGGCTGTCACCGCGTCGAACTGCGCCTTGTATTCTCGACGCCGACCGAGGACCGAGACATCACCGGTCACCACCTCGACCCGGTCGGTCATCCCCAGTCTCGTCACTGCCATCCGCAGGAGATCTGTTCGACGCTCACGACGATCAGTCAACACCACATGCAGATCCGGCAGGCGGACCGCGATCACCAGCCCCGGCAGTCCGCCCCCGGACCCCAAGTCGAGTACACGACGGGTCGACGGGGGAAGAGCTGCAACGAAGGCACCTGCGTGGCTGACGGCCTGGGGGAGTGACGACTCCCCCAGGGCGCCCCGCTCACGCAGGGACTCGAGCACAGCAAGGAGCGCTGTGTCGTCAGGCATTCGCCGGGGCGATGACGACCCGACGGTTGGGATCATCGCCCTCAGAGCGGGTCACGACCGTTGCGTGATCCGTGAGCACATCGTGGATGACCTTGCGGTCTGCCGAGGGCATCGGCTCGAGTGCACGCGCTTCACCCGCAGCCGTCACCTGCGCAGCGACATCGAGTGCAAACCGCGAGAGCGCCTCACGCCGGCGCTCTCGGTAGCCACCAATGTCCACTCGCAAACGGGTGTCGTGATCACCGAGGCGACGCTGCGACGCGACGCGGGTCAGATCCTGCACGGCAAGCAGGGTGTTGCCTCGTGGGCCGACCATCAGGCCAAGGTCTGCGCCACTGACGGCGAGCTCGAGGTCATCGCCATCCTCGCGGAGCTCGACGGTGCCATCGAGCCCGAAGGCACCGATCAGCTCAGTGAGAAACTTCTTGGCCTCATCGCCTACCTGCTGTGCGCTCACGTCGGAGTCCTCTCGTTGCATCATGGTGACCGGCTCTCGCCGGATCTGGGGCTTGCGCTGCTTGCCGTTCGCCGAACCCGAGGTGGCCGAGACCGTACCAGAGCCACGCTCTGCGGCGGCGGGTCGGTCCTGCTCACGAGTGGTACGGGGTTCGCGGGGCTCGCGCGGAGCATGGCCCTCGCGCGGCGTAGAACTGTCGCCGCCGCCCTCGCGGCCCTTCTTGCGATCGCGCCGTTCCAGCTTCGGCCGCACAGCAGTGGGCCGAACTCGGGCACGGACACGGGCTTCGCCCTTGATCCGACCGAACAGCCCACTCCTGGGCTCCTCGAGTACCTCGAACTCCGTGTCCTCCTCAGCAACGCCGAGCTGATCGAGGGCGAGGCCTTTGGCCTCGTCGATGGTCTTACCGGTGGTCTCTACCCACTGCATGGCGTCATTCCATTCCTGGGGCAGGCGCGCCGCAGGGGAGCGCCTGCGTGTCGTGTGGTTCCTACTTCTTCGGCGGCTTGGGCCGCGCTGGAGCGCCTGGCCGGCCGTTCGCCGTCGGCCGCTGCGGGCGTGCCGCAGTCGGAGTCGGGCGGTTCTTCGGCGGGGTGACCCGCTTGCTCGATGTCGGCTCCGCGGAGCCGGCAGCGTTCTGCTCACCCGTGACAGGCGAGGAAGATGATTTGGATACCGGAGCCGGCTTGGTCGGCCGAGACGCCTGGCGGTTCGATGTCGTCGTCGACCCGGAGGGCTTACCAGCCTTGGTCGCAACGGCGTCACGGCGGGCCTGCGCATCACGCTTGGCCTGGGCGAACATGCCGCCAGCGGGAGCATCATCGCCACCCTTGGCCGCCTTGGCTTCCTCACGGGCACGCTCTCCGGCACGCTGGGCTTGACGACCGATGGACTCTTCGTGACCGTAGAACTTCTTGGTGATGTACAGGTTCTGACCGATCCGGAAGAGCGCCTGGGTGATGTAGTAGATGACGAGGCCGGTGAGGAAGAAGATCTGGAACACGGCGAACACCACGGGTAAGTACTGCATCAACTTGGCCTGGGTGGCCGACATCGTGGGACTGACTGCGGCGCGCGAGGCAACCATCTTCTGCTGAACGAAGTAGAGCAGACCGAGGATCACGACCAGCGTGGCGTAGATCAGACCTTTGCCGATCGACTCACCGATGAAATGCGCGGGGGACTTGGAGAGATCGAGACCGAAGGACAGCATCTCGGTCTTGCCGGCCAGGCTCCTGTACAGCTCCGACGACTTCGAGATGTGATCTGGGTCGAACACCTGTACGCCATTGGCGACACCTTTGCAGATCGCCGCTGCGCTGTCGGCCGTGCAGGTGTGCAACCGGCTGAGGCCATGGAGCACGCGGTACATGATGAAGAACACCGGCATCTGGATCACCAGCGGCAAGCACGAGGCCAGCGGGTTCACCTTGTGCTCCTGGTAGAGCTTCATCATCTCTTCGTTGAGCTTCTGGCGATCGCCGCGATGTTGCGCCTGCAGGCGCTTCATCTCCGGCTGGAGACGCTGCATCTCCAGCATGCCCTTGGTGCTCTTCAAGGTCAGCGGCGTGACCAGGATCATCACGGCCAGGGCGACGAGGGCAATCGAGAGCCCGTAGCTGTGGGTGAGGCTGTAGAACTGCGAGACGAGCCACGCTGGGGCTGTGAACATGAGGGGCTACGCCCCTTTCTGCTGGGGGAAGGGGACGGGATCGAAACCGCTGGGCCCGAACGGGCGACAGCGCAGCAAACGTCGGACCGTGAGCCACAGCCCACGTCCCGCGCCGTGGACCTCGATGGCCTCGACGGCGTAACACGAACAACTCGGCGAGAACCGGCACGGCGACGGCCGACCGTCGAACGCGCGCTGGTACCACTGCACCGCCCGGATCAGGCGACCGGCACCCGCGCCGACGACCGTGCTGTTCGACAGCGTCACGTGGGAATGACCTTGCCCATCAACCGCTCGAGATCGGCCGTCAACTCGTCGAACGACCGTGCGGCTGCGGCGGGAGTCGCCCCGACCAGATACAAACCCGCTGGTAGATGGGGATACTGCTCCTGCAGGAGCGACCGAAGACGTCGCCTGAGCCGATTGCGCGTCACTGCCGGGCCGACGACGCGGCCGATTGCATAGGCCACCTGTGGTGGCGAGACGAGAGGGTCGTGTACGAACGTGCACCACAAGACTCCGGCGCGAGCACGCGAACCCGTCCGAGCTAGGCGCTCGAACGACGCTCGCCCGCGAACGCTGCCGATCAAGCGGACAGACGGTGACGGCCCTTGTCGCGACGAGACTTGATCACGGCGCGACCGGCTTTGGTGCTCATGCGGGCGCGGAAGCCGTGCTTCTTGGCGCGCTGCAGGTTGTTGGGCTGAAAGGTGCGCTTCAACGCAGACCTCCTGGGCAGGCAGCACGTGGCTGCGGGAAACGAGGACCGATCCAGCACGGCAGAACGACACGCTCGTACCTCGCCAGAACCATGCAAGGCTACGGGCTGACCAACGAAATCGGCAACTACGACCTCGACCACTCAGCGCGCCGGCCGCCCGTGGCGAGGCCCTGTGGAACACTGCTAGCGTGCCGGGTCCTGCCGGGCGGCAGAGAGCCACTTGTCCACACTGTGTGGACAATGATGTGGACACAAGATCTGGTCGGTGAACGAGGTGCAGGTGAGCGACTACGAACAGTTGTGGACGGCTGTCGCCCAGCTCATCCGAGCGCAGGTCTCCGAGGCCGTCTGGCTCTCCACGTTCCAGGACGTGATCCCCGTCGAGAGCGACTCACACGAGTTGCGGGTGACGGCGCCGAACACACATCTGCGCGACCGGATCATGTCCCGCTACCTGCCGCTCGTGCGCGATGCGCTCGAGGAGATCGGTTCCGCGAACAGGGTGTTCGTCGTCGATGTGCAGGTCAACGATGGTCTCGACGAGCACCACGAGAGGCTTGCCCTCGAGTTCGACGCATCGGACAGCGACGAGTCGTCGACCTCCAATGAGTCGGGCTCCGGATACGGCGGCGCCGGTCACAACGTTTCAGGCCACAACGGTGCAGGCCACAACGGTGCAGGCCAGAGCGGGTCAGGCCAGAGCAGTTCCGGGAGCGGGTACTCCCGGTCGGGCAGTTCGTCGTCGCCGGCCGACCTCGCCGGGCTCAACCCGCGGTACTCCTTCGACACCTTCGTCAAAGGCCAATCCAACCAGTTCGCATTGGCCGCTGCGTCGCGGGTCGCGGAAACGCCCGGGCGCAGCTACAACCCGCTGTTCATCTACGGCGCCGCAGGTCTGGGCAAGACCCACCTCCTGCACGCCATTGGTCATTACGTGCACCGTCACTACCAACACGATGTCGTGCGGTACGTCAGCACCGAGACCTTCCTCAACGAGTACGTGGATGCGATCCGCTCGAACAGCACTGCAAGCTTCAAGCGCCGCTACCGCGACATCGACGTCCTCCTCATCGACGACATCCAGTTCATGGAGGGCAAAGAAGGGCTCCAGGAAGAGTTCTTCCACACCTTCAACACGCTCCACGGCGCGAACAAGCAGATCGTCATCTCGAGTGACCGGATGCCCGATGCCATTCCCACACTCGAGGACCGCCTCCGTGGTCGCTTCAAGTGGGGGCTCATCACCGACGTCCAGCCGCCGGACATGGAGACGCGCCTGGCGATCCTGCGCAACAAGGCAGAACGCGACGATTCACGCCTTCCGGCCGAGACCCTCGAATTCATCGCCACACACATCACCAACAACATCCGCGAACTCGAGGGCGCTCTGATCCGGGTCACCGCCTACGCCAGCCTCGAGCGGGTCCCGATCACCACCCACCTCGCCGAACGGCTGCTGCGTGACCTGCTCACCGACAGCTCAACCAAGACCCGCACCGACGACGAGTTGCTGGCCGAGATGGCGATCATCCTCGGCCAGAGTGTCGAGGCTCTCCGTGGCAAGAGCCGCCAGCGTCCACTCGTCACGAGCCGCCAGATCGCGATGTACGTATTCCGGGACATGACCGATCTCAGCTACCCAGCCATCGCCCGGCTCTTCGGCGGCCGTGATCACACCACCGTCATCCACGCCGTGGAGAAGATCCAACGTCTGATGAGCGAGCGTAAGCAGGTCTACGACCAGGTGACCGACCTTCAACAGCGGCTCAAGCACTGATGACTCATGCGTCATCTCCGCGCAGCTGCCGGCCTGTGCAAACAACAGGTGAACGAGCTGTGGAAGAACTGTGTCGGCCGGGGGACAACGCGAGGTTGTCCCCCGCGATGTCATTCGCACGGCCCATGACTGTGGACGCCTGTGGATCTTGGGGAACACCCCGACTTGCCCTCTACGCTGCTCGGACGTGGAGTTCTCCACAATCCACAGCCCTTATTACCACTACTAACTTGATACATCACCGTTTGGTGGGGAAGGTTGCCCCGTGAAATTTCGCTGCGAGCGTGACGTGTTGGCCGATGCCTTGGCCACGGCGGGTCGCGCGGCCACAGGACGCACCGGGACGTTGCCGGTGCTCTCCGGGCTCCGTCTCGAACTGATCGGCGACAAGCTGACCGTGACCGGTACCGATCTCGAGTTGACGATCCAGCTCGAGGCCGAAGTCGGCGGCGAGCGTGACGGTGGTGTGGTCCTGCCGGCCCGCCTGTCCTCGGACATCGTGCGTTCGCTCAGTGCCGGCAAGGTCGAACTCTCCGTCGACGGCGACGACGTCTCGATCTCGGGTGGAAGGTCGCAGTTCGCGGTGCGTCCGCTCTCGTTCGACGACTACCCACGCTTGTCCTCGCCGGCGTCCAGTGCAGTGACCCTGCCGAGTGCCGAGGTCGGTGAAGCGCTCCGTCAGGTCGTACGCGCTGCGAGCACCGACGAAGCCCGACCGATCCTGACCGGCGTGATGCTCACCGCAGAGGCCGAGGGTCTGCGCATGGTTGCGACCGACTCGTACCGTCTCGCGGTACGTGATCTCCCTGGCGCGAGTGTGCTCGGCACCGACCAGAAGGTGCTCGTCCCCGGACGTGCGCTCAGCGAGCTGCAACGCCTCGTCGGCAACGCGTCCGAACTGACGTTGCGCCTCGGCGAGCGCGAGGCGACGTTCGAGGTCGGCAGTACTCGGCTTACGACGCGCCTGATCGAGGGCGAGTTCCCGAACTACCGCCAGCTGATCCCGCCGAGTTACCCGAACAAGCTGACCGTGGCTCGCGACGCGCTGATGGAAGCCATCCGCCGAGTGAAGATCCTGGCCCGCGACGCGACGCCGATCCGGCTGCAGATGACAGCCGACAGCCTGCGCCTCACCGCGATCACCCAGGACGTCGGCAACGCGGTCGAAGAGCTCGACGCCGTTCTCGAAGGCACCGAACTGACCGTCGCGTTCAACCCGGACTACTTCGCCGCAGGCGTCGAAGCGGTGGGTGCCGACGAGGTCACCCTCGAGACACTCGATGCGCTCAAGCCCGCTGTGCTGCGCGGCGTCGGCAAGCCTGATTACCTGTATCTGCTGATGCCGGTGCGGGTCCCGTAACTCCGAGTTCGATGTCGGCCTAGTGTCGATCCGTGCTCGTCCGGTCGCTGCAACTCGTCGATTTCCGCAACTACGGCGAGGCGAGCCTGCAGTTCGAATCGGGAACCACGGCCGTGCTCGGTGACAACGGCCAGGGCAAGACCAACCTCGCGGAGGCACTCGCATACCTGGCGACGCTCGATTCGTTCCGCGGCGCACCGACCGAGGCGCTGATCCGCAACGGTGCCGACAGCGCCGTCGTGCGCGCCGAGATCCGCCACGACGACGGCCGGGAGCTGCTGGTCGAGGCCGAGATCAGCCGCAACGGCCGCAACCGGATCCTCGTCAACCGGCAACGGTTGGCCCGCAGCCGCGAGCTGCTCGGCGTCATCAGGGTGTCGGTCTTCGCGCCCGACGACCTGGCGCTGGTCAAGGGTGGCCCGGGGGAGCGGCGGCGCTGGATGGATGATTCGCTCGTCGCCCTGGCGGTCAAGCATGATGCGCTGCGGCTGGAGATCGACAGGATCCTCAAGCAGCGCAACAGCCTGCTCAAGCAAGCCGGCGGGCGGCTCAACGATGATCTCGCGATCACTCTCGACGTGTGGGATGCCAAGCTCGCCCAGAGTGGCGAACAACTCGGCCATGCCCGAGCGACGCTCGTCGCCCGGCTGACCCCGATGATCATGGAGGCTTACGAACAGCTTGCCGGTGGTCCGACCCCGATCGAGATGATCTACGAGCCGGCCTGGCGACGGAGTGGTCTGCTCAACGCATTGAGCGCAGTGCGCCAGGACGACGTCCGCCGCCAGTCGAGCACTGTCGGACCTCACCGCGATGACGTGGAGTTCGCGATCAACGGGATGGCGGCGCGTACCCATGCCTCCCAGGGCGAGCAGCGCTGCCTTGCCCTCGCCGTGCGACTCGCGACCCATCGCCTGATTGCCGACAAGGTCGGATCGCCACCGATCCTGGTCCTCGACGACGTGCTCAGCGAGCTCGACCCATCCCGAGCCTCGGCATTGCTCGCCCACCTCCCCGCTGGTCAGGTGATCATCACCTCGGCCAGCGAACTGCCGCCCGACGCCCGTCCACAGCGGATCCTGCACATCACGGGGGGTACGGTGTCGTGATGGGTGACCGGTACAGCGACGATGACCGCCGCAACGACGATGACCGGTTCGCCCGTCACGACCCGACGCCGCTGAGCAACACGATGGACGACGTCGTGCGAGCCCTCCGCGGCGGTACCTCGAGCGCGCGCTCGATGGGGTCGCTGTTCAGTCGCTGGACCGACGCCGTGGGTCAGGTCGTCGCCGATCACGCACGTCCCGTGAAGCTCGACGGCGAGCGGCTCCTGGTCGAGGTCGACGAGCCCGGTTGGGCGACCCAGTTGCGCTTCCTCGAGGCCGACGTCATCGAACGTCTACGCTCCGTAGCGGGTTTAGAGGTATCGCGATTCGATATTCGCGTGAAACCCAGCTGAGCGGTCGTTTATGAGCCGTTTGCGTGCCGAAAAATCGGTATGACGGAACCAGTTGGTAAAGCACAACAGTGTCATACCCATTTGGTAGACTGAACCTCATCGCGATCACAGCCGTCCCCGCCCCCTCGGACCCCCCGCTCGCGGCTCGGTCACGCACTCGTTGCTGACCCGAATGCCGACGGAGTTCTCTCGAGTTCGTGGGGCTTCGCCGTTGCTGATCGATCGCCCGTTTCTGCACTCACACCCACGATTGACGAGGTTCGCCCGTGTCCCTGACTGACACTCCGCCCGGCTCACCGACCGGCCCCGAGCCGGGTCCGACAGCCCCTGCCGCCGTTCCCGCCGCGGTCGCTCCGCCCGCCATTGCGATGCCCACGGTTGCGATGCCGGCTGACGCCAAGCCCATCAGTCGTGTCTCGAACAAGGGCAGCTCCGACTACAGCGCGAAGGACATCCAGGTTCTCGAGGGTCTCGATCCCGTCCGCAAGCGTCCGGGCATGTACATCGGCTCGACCGGGCTCGCCGGTCTGCACCACCTGATCTGGGAAGTCGTCGACAACTCCGTCGACGAGGCAATGGCCGGCTTCGCGACCAAGATCACCGTCATCTTGCTGACTGACGGAGGTTGCCGGGTCGACGACGACGGTCGCGGCATCCCCGTGGACCCGTATCCGTCCGGCCCGCACAAGGGCAAGAGTGCGGCAGAGGTCGTACTCACGGTGCTCCACGCCGGCGGCAAATTCGGTGGAGAGGGATACAAGGTGTCGGGCGGTCTGCACGGCGTCGGCGTCAGCGTGGTCAACGCATTGAGCGAGAAGCTGATCATCGAGGTCGATCTCAATGGTCACCACTACCGCCAGAACTACGCCAAGGGCGGCAAGCCGCAGGACAAGATGTCCATCGTCGGCGAGACGTCCGCACGGGGTCGCACGCGAGGCACGTCCATCTCGTTCTGGCCCGATGCAGGCATCTTCCAGGCCGAGGGGACCGAGTTCGTGGCGCGCACCGTGCTCGAGCGCCTACAGACGATGGCGTTCTTGAACAAGGGCCTCGAGATCGTGTTCGTCGACGAGCGCGAGGGCCGCCAGCAGACCGTCACGTATCAGTACAAGGGCGGCATCGTCGACTTCGTCAAGCACCTGAACACCTCCAAGGAGCCGTTGTTCACCAAGGTCGCGTACTACGAGGACAGCGACGATGCCGAGGGCATGACCCTCGACATCGCACTGCAATGGAACACCGGGTACTACGAAGGCATCCACGGCTACGCCAACGGCATCTCGACGACCGAGGGCGGGATGCACGTCGAGGGCTTCAAGACAGCGCTGACCAGCGTGATGAACAAGTACGCGCGGGCCAAGAACCTGCTCAAGGAGAAAGAGGACAACCTTCTCGGTGAGGACATCCGCGAGGGCATCACCGCGATTGTCTCGGTGAAGCTCCGCGAGCCGCAGTTCGAGGGCCAGACCAAAGCCAAGCTGGGCAACGTGCCGATGCGCTCGTTCGTGCAGAAGGCCACCAACGAGCGTCTCGCCGAATGGCTGGAGGAGAATCCGGCCGAAGCAAACCGCATCGTCAAGAAGGGCATCGCTGCGGCACAGGCCCGCCTTGCGGCCAAGAACGCGCGGAATGCGATCCGGCGCAAGACCGCCCTCGCCGGCGCCGGCATGCCCGACAAGCTCAAGGACTGCAGCAGCGGCAACCCGGACGAGAGCGAACTGTTCATCGTCGAGGGCGACTCCGCCGGTGGATCGGCCGTGAACGCCCGAGACCCGCGCACCCAGGCGATCCTGCCGATCCGCGGCAAGATCCTCAACGTCGAGCGGGCCCGCCTCGACAAGATGCTGAAGAACCTCGAGGTCCAGTCGCTGATCACCGCGATCGGCGGCGGTGTCGGCGACGAGTTCAACGCCGACAAGGCCCGCTACCACAAGATCATCATCCTCGCTGACGCCGATGTCGACGGCAGCCACATCCGTACGCTGCTGCTGACGTTCTTCTTCCGCCAGATGCGACCGATGATCGACGCCGGCTTCATCTACATCGCCCAGCCCCCGCTGTTCTCGACCGAGGTCGGCAAGGAGAAGACGTACCTCAAGGACGAGGCCGCGAGGCAGCGCTTCCTCGACGAACGTCCGAACCACAAGAAGGAGTTCCAGCGCCTGAAGGGCCTCGGCGAGATGGACTGGGAGGAGCTGAAGGGCACCACCATGGACGCGGCGAGTCGGACACTGTTGCAGGTCACCATCGAAGAGGCGGCCACCGCCGACGACATCGTCAGCATCTTGATGGGTGAAGACGTCGAGCAGCGCAAGCATTTCATCCAGACGAACGCCAAAGACGTTCGCTTCTTGGACATCTGATCGTCCTGGACCCGAGCGAACCGACCGAACTGAGCCATTGCCATGTCTGACACCCCCGAACCACCGAACAGCGCATCCGGCGACATCCCGGACAACCTGCCGGAGAACCCGGTCACCCCGAGCACCGACCACGCCGACACCTCCGTTGCCCTGCAGCCGCTGCAGGACGAGATGGAGAGCAGCTTCCTCGACTACGCGATGTCGGTCATCACCTCGCGGGCGCTGCCCGACGTGCGCGACGGCCTGAAGCCCGTCCACCGCCGGATCATCTGGGACATGGACGAGCAGGGCTTTCGCCCCGACCGTCCGTTCGTGAAGTCGGCCCGCGTGAGCGGCGACACGATGGCCAAGTACCACCCTCACGGTGACAGCGCGATCTACGACGCGCTCGTACGCATGGCCCAGCCGTTCTCGCTGCGCCACCCGCTGATCGACTTCCACGGCAACTACGGCAGCCCGGATTTCGGACCGGCTGCGTCGCGATACACCGAATGCAAGTTGCATCCGTTGGCAATGCAGCTCCTCGCCGACATCGACGAAGAGACCGTCGACATGAACCCTACGTACGACGGCAGCCGGTTCGAGCCTGCGGTGTTGCCGGCGCGCTTCCCGAACCTGCTCGTCAACGGCAGTCAGGGCATCGCGGTCGGTATGGCCACCAACATCCCGCCGCACAACCTCGGCGAGGTCATCGATGCCACGATCCACCTGATCGACCATCCGGACTCCACTCCTGACGACCTGATGCAGTTCGTCAAGGGCCCAGACTTCCCGACCGGCGGTTCCATCCTCGGCCGGGCAGGCATCATGGACGCGTACCGCACCGGTCGCGGCAGCGTGAAGATGCGTGCAACGGCAAGCATCGAAGAGACCAAGCGCGGTGGCTACGAGATCATCGTCACCGAGCTGCCGTATCAGACGAGTTGCAACTCGGTCGCCGGGCGGATCCAGGAGCTCGTCGATGGCGGCGACCTCGACGGCATCTCCGACGTCAACGATGCCTCAGCCGGGGGCAAGACCAAGCTGGTCGTGTCCCTCAAGCGCGACGCCAACGCAAACGTGGTCCTCAACAACCTGTACAAGCTGACCCAGCTGCAGACCAGCTTCGGCGTCAACATGGTGGCTCTCGTCGACGGCATTCCGCGCACGGTCAACCTGCTGACCGCGCTGGAGGGCTACATCCGCCACCAGGTCGAGGTCATCACCCGGCGCACCCAGTTCCGGCTGAAGAAGGCCAACGAGCGGGCCCACAAGGTCGAGGGTCGGATCAAGGCGCTCAACGTCATCGACGCGATCATCGCCCTGATCCGGGCCAGCGACGATACCGCTGCAGCCCGCGACGGCCTGATGGCTGCACCGTTCGAGTTCAGCGAGATCCAGGCTGTCGACATCCTCGAGATGCAGCTCCGCCAGCTGACTCGACTGAGCCGGATCGACCTCGAGACCGAGCTCGCCGAACTGCAGGAGCGGATCATCGAGCTGCAGTCGATCCTCGACGATCCCGAGAAGTTGCGTGGGGTGATCAAGTCCGAGATGCTGGCCATCAAGGAAGAGTTCGCCACGCCGCGCAAGTGCGCGATCACGCTCGACACGGGCGAGATGAGCATCGAGGACCTCGTCGACGACACCGAGCTGGTCATCGTGATGACCGAGGCGCAGTACGTCAAGGCCGTCCCGGCAGCCAACTTCAAGACCCAGGGTCGTGGCGGGCGCGGCGTGGCCGGAGCGAAGCTGAAGACGGATGACCTCGTTCGCCACGTCATCTTCACGTCGTCGCATGCGTTCTTGCTGTTCTTCTCCAACCGCGGCAAGGTCTACCGACTCCGTGCCTTGGAGATCCCCGAGCGCGAGCGCACCGCGAAGGGTATGCCCATCGTCAACCTCTTGCCGCTGCAGGCGGGCGAGACGATCCAGGCCATCATCGACACCCGCGACTTCGCCAGCGAGCGTTACCTGTTCTTCGCGACGAAGAAGGGGACGGTCAAGAAGACTGCGTTCAACGAGTACGACTCCAGCCGCCGCGATGGTCTGATCGCGATCAACCTGCGCGACGACGACGAGCTTGTCCGTGTCATCGAGACCAGTGGGAGCGACGACATCTTCATGGTCGGTCGTGGTGGCACCACGATCCGGTTCAGTGAAGACGAGGTGCGCCCGATGGGTCGCTCGGCCGGCGGTGTGCGGGGCATGAAGATGAAGCCCGGTGACGAACTGGTCAGCGTCGACGTCGCCCGTGACGACACCGCGATCTTGATGATCACCGAGAGCGGCTACGGCAAGCGCACCCAGCTCGAGCGGTTCAACCGTCAAGGGCGTGGTGGCCAGGGTGTCATCGGCATCAAGCTGACCGGTCGCAAGGGCAAGGTGGTCGCCGCGTTCATGGTCGGCCTCGACGATGACATCGTTGCCGTGTCCAGCGGCGGTGTGATGATCCGGATGAACGTCCGCGACATCAGCTCGCAGGGCCGTGATGCGACGGGCGTGCGGGTGATGAGCCTCGATGATGGACAGACCGTTGCATCGGTGGCCCTGATCCTGGCTGCGGAGAACGACGAATAGGCAGTCGCCGATGGCGCCGGGGATCGCGGAACTCCCCGGCGCACCGTTCGTTCTGATCCGCCTCGTGAGGACCTGCCCGCGCCGCTCGGCGCGGTCGGCGATGTGGAGGTGGATGATGACGCAACAACATCCGACGGGCTCTCGGGTCGGTCGACATGATGCCGGTCAGGCGGTCGGTCTGATCCTGATCTCGGTCGCCCTGGTGGCGGCGTGTGCGATGGGGATGATCGCTGCTGCGCGGCACGTGTCCGACCGCAGCCGCGCCCAGTCCGCGGCCGACGCCGCAGCCCTCGCCGGTGTCGATGGTGGTCGAGCAGTGTCGATGCAAGCGGCGCGTCGCAACGACGCAACATTGATCTCGTTCGAACGTGGCGGCGACTCGACCGGTTTTACGGTCACGGTCGAGGTTGCGGTCGGCGACGAACACGCCCTGGCCAGGGCATCGAGCGTGCCCTGAGGACGGCCGCGCCCCCAAGGGTGGCCGGAATGTCTCTACACTTCGCTTGTGAGCTCGAACGACAGCGGAGACGACGCGCGGGGCAAACCGCCGGCGTCTGCGCGTCCGCGACAGAACCGCCCGCTGTCCACCGCCCAGCGTGTCCGGGAGTTCCCCGAGACCGGAGACGATCCACGCGAGGACGTCCTCAGCAAACGGCCGCAACCCGGCCCGCGTCCGGTCAACACCCGTCGTCCCACCGGCAACGATGACGCACCCCGCGCCAAGCCGGCACGCAACGGGACCAACGGCCACGCCAACACCAACGGCAACAACAACGGCACCGGCGTGAACGGAGGTGCCCCGTCGAACGGGGGTGCCCCGTCGAACCGGCAGAGTGCGAACGGGTCGAGCGGCTCGAAGCCGAACGGGATGATCGCGTCGAAGGATCAGTCCTCGCGTGCTTCAGCCCCGGTGACGCGACCGGTCTCGGCAGTCGACGCGGCCCCGGCCCTCAGCACTGCCCTGTCTCCCGCACCGCCGATGCCGCTGACCGGATCGGCGACGCGGACGGGACCGGCGACGCGGATCGATCCCGGAATGATGCCGGCTCCTGCGGCGTTGATCCCGAGTCGCTTGCCCAAGGCCGCGCCGCTGCCGGCACTGTTCGACCACGAGTCCACTGCGACCGGCCCGATCCCGTTCGACCGGCTCTTCGATACGGACCAGGACCCGTCTGGTGCAGTCCACGCTCCTCGCGCGCCGCGTCAACGCACGATGATGTTCACTCAGACAGGGCGCCGCAGCCGGCCGCGCATCCGTCGTGTCACGCGGGTGGTCCGCCACGTGGATCCGTGGAGCGTGTTCAAAGTCGCGCTCTGTTTCAGCATCGTGCTCTACGGCGTCTGCCTCACGGCCGGCGTCCTGCTCTGGAACGTCGCCTACACCACCGGCACGATCGACAACGTCCAACGGTTCTTCGAGTCATTCGGTTGGGACACGTTCCGTTTCAAGGGTGGCGAGCTGTTCCACAACGCCTGGATTGCCGGCCTGTTCGCGTCGCTTGGCTTGACCGGGCTCATCGTCCTGACTGCGACGTTGTTCAACCTGATCACCGATCTTGTCGGAGGCATCCGCGTCACGGTCCTCGAGGAAGAGGTCGTCGAACGCAATCCCGTCGTCCGCGGGCCGCTGCTGCGCCGTCGGACCCGCCCCGTGACCGGCATCATCGGCGAATCGTCCCGGCGGGAGGGTTACCCCGATGACGGAGATTCGATGGATTCGCCCCTGCCTTTCGGTTGAGGAAGCCCCATTCGCCCCGATAACCTACGGTGCCCAGAAAGTACGGGGCTATAGCTCAGTCGGTTAGAGCGCATCCCTGATAAGGATGAGGTCCACAGTTCGATTCTGTGTAGCCCCACTGCAAGAAACCCAGGTCTTGCGACCCGACAGGCCCCCGCCAGGGGGCCTTCGTCGTCTTCAAGTGCGATTCAGGTCCAGGTCGGTTCACAGCCCGTCTGCCGACGAGTTCCTGGTCGTGACCCTCGCGCCCGTCTTGTTGCGTGCGGGCAGTGCTCGCTGCCGCCGACCACGACCTCTGTAACGCTGACCACTGACACCGCTCGCGCGACGGTGTCCGCGACGCCGCAGCGTGCGACGCTCACGGGGTCGCGATGAGTTTTGGGTCGGTGTCAGTCTCAAGACCATCAAGACAACAGACCTTGGTGAGTCCGATGGGCTGCCCGCGATCGAGTGGTCTCTCGTCGCAACGCAGCTCGGCGAGCTGATCACGCACGAGGATCCGCGATCGCCGAACCGCTCGGCGTTTTGGTTGACGACCCTGAACGCCGACGGAAGTCCACACGTGAGGAGTGTGGGCGCGCTTTGGCACGCGGGTTCATGTTGTTCAACGCTCCGGCGCTCGGACCACCGCCCTGGTTCGTCTACGAAGTCGAGCCGCGCACCGCGACGGCAGTCGGCACTGACGCTGATGACGCTCAGGTGAATCTCCCCAGAGTTGCTCGGCGGATTCCAGGCATCGTGGCTACACCCCGAGTCTCCTGGAGGTAGTTGTGAGGTCAGTGTCGAGTGGTCAGCCGGGCCGCCAGCCGATGAAGGATAAGCGTGAGCGATACGTCCGCCTGATCGGTCAGGGCATG
>JANXUX010000288.1 GCA_025351965.1 Actinomycetes bacterium
ACAAAACCCACTACCCGCTCGGCAACACCAAACGCGGTGGACCACGCCAACAAAGACTGAAACAATGACCTGTCCGCGATCACTCGCGACACCCCCGTCCACGATGTCTCGCGACAACACATCATCAACGTTGATGATGTGTGGTGACATGAACGGTCAGATCTGGCCGAGGCTGCGCGCGGCGAGGCCGAGGCCGACGACGAGGACCAGTGCTGCCGTCATGTACGGGGCGTAACGGGTCCACTGCATGGCCGCCCGTCGGGCACGCCCTGGGGTCGCGGACACCCGGTGCTGGTAGCGGTCACGGACCCGGACGAGGAGCACACCGGCCAGCGTGAGCGTGCCGGCCATGCCGGCGCCGTAGCCGACGACGAGGACGACTCCGAACACGGTCCGGCCGAGCGCGATGGCCGACAGCAGCACGACGAGTGCCGATGGGCTGGGCACGAGGCCGCCGGCGATGCCCATCCCGACGAGACCCATCCGGGACACCGGCTTGGCGTCGTGCCCATTTCCGTGGTGATCGTGCCCGTGGTGATCGTGCCCGTCGTGATCGTGCCCGTCGTGATCGTGCCCGTCGTGATCGTGGCCGTCGTGCCCGTCGTGATCGTGGCCGTCGTGATCGTGCCCGTCGTGGGCGTCGTGGGCGTCGTGGTCCGCTGCGCGTGATTCGGCCTGACGGAGCAGGTCGATCGCCTCGGCATCGGGGTCGCTGATGTCGATCGAGGATGCCGCCGTCGCCGACAGAAGGGAGCCGCCGGCACCGCCGAGTTGGGCGCTGGACAGTCGAGTCCCCGAGACGAGCGCCAGACGACCGGCGCCGACGAGCTGGTGTTCGGGCTCGGCGACGACGCGTGCGGCGATCTTGGTCCGCGGCGCGTGCGGGTGCGAGTGGTCGCCGTGACTGTGGCCGCCGAGACCATGGCCGTGCGGGCCGTGGCTGTGCCCGTGTCCGAAGGCATGGCTGTGGCCGTGGCCGTGCTCACCGGCACCCGCCTTGCCCGAACGCCGCCTCGATGCGCTGCGCAGCAGACTTGCACCGAGCACGGCGATCATCAGGCCGCTGATCACGCCGAGGTACCCGAGCACCGATTCGCCTGCGAGCGAGCTGGACAGGGTGAGCGCGAGGCCGAGAATCAGGACACCACCGGTGTGCGTCGCGGTGACGGTCGCACCGACGAGGACGGCATCACGCACGGAGCCCTGACGACCGGCGATGTAGGCCGCCATCACGGTCTTGCCATGACCGGGGAGCAGCGCATGGGACGCTCCCAGGATCAGCGCCAGCCCGATCGCGAGCAGGCCCACACCGAGCGTGAGCTGCTGGCGCCCGACCAGGTCGTTGAACACCCGGTTGACGCGCTCGACGGCCGAGGAGAAGGGATTGAAGGCTCGGGTGAAGAACGATTCGGACGTCTTCGCCGTCGTCGTCGCCGGTGCCACGGCTGCGGCGCCCGGCTCGATCGAGAACGTCGCCGAACGAACGTCGACGGGCGAGCTGAGCAGGTCGACGGGGTAGACCGTCAGACCCTCGGTCACGCTCGCAGTCGGCACGGGTGAGTCGACGAGCGTTTCACCCTCACCGATGGCGACGATCTCGTGCCAGCCGACCCGATTCGGCGCGAAGTCGTTGCGGAACTCGACGCTGCGCTGTTGCGACAGATCGACCGGGGCCTCGAACCGGCACTCGAGCCGGGTGGTCTGCAGGCCGGCCTGACCCTTGCGGTACTCGAATGCGGTCGACGTCGTCGTGAACGCCACGGGTGATCCGGCGACGGTGAGGGTCAGCGACTCCCTGTACGCCGCGCACTGTGCAACTCCGTACGTCGACATCTCCGCAGGCGATGCCGTGCCGTCACCGTTCGCATCGATAGACTGCTCGGCCTGCGCAGTCGGGATCTCAGCGGTGTCGACGATGGCGTCATTGCTGACCCGGTCGGCCTCGAACGTCAACGAGTCGAGGTGATTGATGCTGAAGTTGCCGAGCGGATGGGCAGCTGCCGGTGACGCACCGAGCGCAGCCACCACGATTGCGGTCGACACCCCGACGAGTGCACGTCGCTTCCACATCCGACTCACGGCGCCGTCCCGAGCTGAGCCAGCGTCGCAGCCGCGACCGGCGCGTCGAGCGGGCTGAAGTAGGGGTTGATCGTCATCGCCGCGGTCAGCGAGATCCGTGCGCCGTCGAGGTCGCCGAGCGCGAACTGGATCATCCCGCGGTGGTAGTAGAACACTGCGTTCTGATGCCGGTGGCGAGGGCCTGGTCGGATGCGACCAGCGCCTCGGCGTCGCGGCCGTTCTGGTGGAGCGCCCAGGCGTAGGCGTCGT
>JANXUX010000307.1 GCA_025351965.1 Actinomycetes bacterium
GGCCCATCGTGCCCTGCGGCCAGAACTGGTCGAACTGGTTGCGGGTCGCGTGCGTGACCGTCTCGGTCATGCCCCAGCTGGACGTGATCCGGATTCCACCCATCAACTGCTCGATCTGCGGCGAGATCAGCCCGAATGCGCCGACCTTGAGCTTGTTCGGCGGGATGGGGCCGGCCATTGCAGCCTTCATCACGAACGGCATCATCGAGAAGTGGGTGACGTCGTGCTTGGTGACGATCTCCCAGAAGCGCGACGCGGACCACTTCGGGGTGAGCACGATGGTGCCGCCGACCCCGAGGGTGGTCCACGTCGACCAGCTCTGCGCGTTCACGTGGAAGTAGGGCAGGTAGATCATGTACCGGTCGTTTCCGGTCATCTTGATGTTGTCCGGGCCCATCCGCGACGACCAGATCACGTTGGCGTGGGTGTGCACGACGGCTTTCGGCCGAGACGTGGTGCCGGAGGTGAACATGATGCCGACGGGCAGCATCGGCTCGGCGGGGCGTGGCTCGAGCGTGGTTCCGTCGCCGAACAAATCGGCGAACGGGACCAAGCGTGCCGAGGCGGCGAGCTCTGCATCCGACGGCGCCTCGCCGCTGTTGTCGGTGGTGACGGCCAGGAACTTCAGCTGCGGCGCGTTCGCAGCCACGGCTGCGGCGTACTGCGGTTGGGTGATGCCGGCGACGCAGCGGGTGTGCGCGGCGAAGTACTCGATCTCCGGGCCGGCGCTCTTGGTGTTGGTGGTGACGCCGACGGCGCCGATCAGCGCGCAGGCGAACCAACTGATGACCTGCTCCGGGCTGTTGTCGGCATGCAGCAGCACCTTGTCTCCCTTGACGACACCACGCGCAAGCAGCCCAACGGCGAGGTTCTTGGCCTCGGTCACGAACTCGGCGTAGGTCCACGTCCGGGTGGTCGCGTCGCGGGGCTCCCAGATCAGGAACGGGTGCTCGGGCTTGTTCGTGGCCCAGTGGTTCAACAGCCACGGGACATCCTGCCCACGCATCTGGAAGGCATCGACATCGTTGATCGAGAACGTCGGGGAATCGGTCACGGGGGCTCCAGCGCAGTCGTGTCGGACCTCGGGAACGAGGGCGCACGCACGGTACCCGCAGGCTCGCGTCGGGTGCCAAGTCGGCGGTCGGCCGGTGTCATCGGCCCGGCGCCTGGGTTCAGCCTTTGGGGCGGACGATTTCGTCGATGCTCGTCGAGCCCGAGACCAGTGACTCCGCGACCTCGGTCAAGCCGCGGTTGTTGTTCCGGGCGAAGGCGCGAAGTCTGGAGAACGCGCCGTCCATGTCGACCCGCATCCGCTCGGCGATCATCCCCTTGGCCTGCTCGATCGCGATGCGGCTGTTCAGGGCGTGCTGGAGGCGACCCTCGCGGATCACTGCGTCCCGGGTCGCTTGGTCCTGCACGATGGCGATGCTGGCGACGTCGGCGAGTGCCTGGGCGAGCGCGACGTCTGCAGTGGACAACGGCTCCGGGTTGCTCATGAACAGGTTGAGGCAACCGAGGCGGGCCTCCTTCAGACGCAGTGGCACGGCGCACACCGACGGATACCCGGCGCGCACGCTTTCTGCCGCGAACCGGGGCCACACGGTCGACTGGTCGAGGTCGGCGACGATGACGACGTCACCGACGTGTAGCAGTCGAGGCACGGGCCTTCGTCGTTCTGGATCTGGAACAGTTCGAGCAGCCCGATCTGCTCGGTCGAGGCACCGATCACGCGCAGCCGCCCGGACAGGTCGGCGAGCAGGATTCCCGCAGCGGCGGCGTCGAGCAGTTCGACGCACCGAGAGCTCAGGGTCGTGAGGACGTCGATCACGTCGAAGTCGCCGACGAGCGCGTCGACAATCTCCACGAACGTGGTTGCGGTCAGCGTCTGTTTGTCATTGGCTCGGCCTGCAGCGTCGTCGGTCATGGAGATGTCCTTTCGTCGTCTGGGTGGCGATCGTCTCCGAGCCGGAGCCGACGGGCGACGATGTCGGCTGCCACCCCAGCAATCGTACGACCCTGTGCCAAGGCATGTCCACGCATGCGGAGCAGGGCGTCTTCCACCGGAACCTGCAGCTGCACGGCCACCATCCCGGACGCCTGGTGGATTTCTGCTCGGTAGGCAACAGCATCATCCAGGCCGGCAGCGAGCATGCCGGGCGCGGCCGCGTCCTGCATGGACAGCACGGTCTCGGTCACCGCCTCCGCGACCGCGAGGCTGTCACTGTGCTGGGCGTCCAAGAGGTCACCCTCGATGTTCTGGTACATCGTCATCACGCCGAGCTTGGTCCCGAGAGCGATCAGCGGATAGGCGAACACCGCGCTGATCCCGCTCGAGTTGGCGAGATCGACGAACGCCGGCCAGCGGCGAGCAGCCTGCTCGTCGAGGCGTGGGGTGTGCACGGGCCGTTCGATCTCGTAGGCGTCCTGGCACGGGCCCTGTCCGAGCGCGAACTGGATGTCCTCGAGCGCGGCCACGTTGCCGTTCGACACACAGATCGGGCCGATCTGCCCACCGATCATCACGGTGATCCCGACCCCGGTCACGGTCAGTACGTCGGCACAGGCATCGCACAGCCCGGACCTCGGCGACCTCGCGGTCTCACGCGCGAACGCTGTCGAGATACGACCCGCTTGCTCAGGGCTCACCAGAACGTTGGCAACGCGACACGGCTGTGCGACATGTCGGCCATCACGTTCCTCTCCGGACCAGAGCGGGTGAGCAGGGTCAGGGACAGACTAGCTCTGTGGTGTACGCCGCGAACAAGACTCAGCCGCCCGATCGACGGCTGGAGCGTCAGGAGGCGAGTGCCTTCTCGATGTCCGCGGCGATCTTGTCGGGCTTGGTCGTCGAGCCGTACCGCTTGAGCACGTTGCCGTTCTTGTCGACGAGGAACTTGGTGAAGTTCCACTTGATCCGGTTCCCGAGAAGACCCCTCTTCGCCGAACGCAGCCACCGGTAGAGCGGATGGGCGTTGTCACCGTTGACCTCGATCTTGGCGAACATCGGGAACGTGACGCCGTAGTTCAGCTCGCAGAACTGCTCGATGTCGGTTTCGCTGCCGGGTTCTTGATGGCCGAACTGGTCACACGGGAAGCCGAGTACGACGAGGCCCTTGTCGGCGTAGTCCTCGTACAGCTTCTCCAACCCTTTGTACTGAGGGGTGAAGCCGCACTTCGAGGCAGTATTGACGACGAGGACGGCCTTGCCCCGGTACGTGTCGAGCGGCGTGTCCGTGCCGCCGATCGAGGTGGCCGAGAAGTCGTAGATGCTGGTCACGGGTGTCGCTTTCGTCGAGTTGCTCGACGATACATCGCCACGATCGATGATCGGCGAGACCAGATCGGCCGGTCCATCAGGCGATGCTGGCGACCGTAGTACGGTGACGAGATGAGCCGTTTGTGTGAGCGCCCCGGATGCTCCGCACCCGCTGCGGTGGCATACGGTATGGAGAGTGAGCGGCTGCTGGTGTGGCTGGCGATCGTGCCCGAGGGTGTCACGCCGTTGCGCAGCGGCGTCCTCTGCCGGCGTCACGCCGACGCCATGGTCGTGCCGCGAGGGTGGACGCTCGATGATCGTCGCGAAAGCACGCCACGACTCTTCCGCGTGACCACGCCGAATACCCCTCATCACTCGACGACCAACCATCCGAGTCGTGGCCGCAAGAGGCCGATGGCCGCATCGGCAGCCGAAGGAGCGCCCGACGTCGAGCCGCCGATGCAGCTCGCCTTCGATCAACCTGGCGCGCCGGACGCGGCGACGATCCCGGCGATGCCCGTGCCTGACGGGGTCACAGTGGCCGAGATCGCACCAGTCGTCGACGAGCCCGCGGACCCGGACGAGACCAAGGCGCTGCCGTGGCGTCCGGTCTTCGACGACACCGACGATCTCGGCGGGTTGCTCAAGGCAACGAGCCCGCTGCTGTCCCGGGCATTCCGTGGTCGAAACGCGTCGCCGCCGAGACCAACGGACCCCCCTGCGGGGTGACGTCGACCTCGGCGGCGGCGGCCATTCGGTGGAGCTGGTGACTGGACGATTTACGAGCAGTGCTCGGCGATCCAGGCCGGAGCCTTGGTGATGCGGGTGTCGATCGTGTCCAGCTTGGCCTGGAGGGCAGTGATCCGCTTGGCAATGCGGTCGGCGACCTTGGTCCGGCTGGCAGCGGTGGCCTTGGTCTGCAGCTCGGTGAGCCGGGCGATGCGTTCGGTCACGTTGGTCAGGCGTTCGGTCAGGCGAGGGACGATCTCGTCCCGGTGATCGCAGATGGCGGCGATCCTGTCGGCCTTCGCGGTCGAGCCGTCGCTGCCACCGCCGCCGTCGGTGCCGGCGAAGGCGGCTGCTGTGCCGCCGAGGGTGATCGCTGCGGTGAGGGCGATGGCGCTGATCGTGTGCGTGATCTTCATGGGGTGTTGCTCCTGTCTGGGGGAATGCAGTCATCATCCACCCGACGTATGAGGGAATTGTGAGCAGATCTGCGGCGATACTGCAGGTGTGGACCTCTCCGCCGACATGACCGCGCCGTGCGCACCGAGCGAGCTGTTCGGCTGGATCGACGATCTCGGCCTGTATCCGTCGTGGATGGGTCTCGTGCACCGCGCCGAGCCGGTCGAGGCATGCGAGGGACGGCCGCGCTGGAACGTCGAGCTGCGCGCCAAGGTCGGTCCGTTCGCCCGCTCGAAGCGGCTCGTCATGGCTCGCACCGTGTCCATCCCGCACTCCGAGGTGGTGTTCGAGCGCGACGAGACCGACGGCCGTGAGCACAGCATGTGGCGCCTGTCGGCCACCGTGTCCGGTGCCGGGACGGGCAGTGTGCTGGTGATGCGCCTGCACTACAGCGGCTCGCTGTGGACCGGCGGCCTGGCCGAGCGCGTGCTGCACGACGAGATCGTGCGCAGCCGGGACCGGTTGGTCAGTCGGATCGGCGAGACCACGCAGTGAGCCGGCCGTCGCCGCGTCGCTCGAG
>JANXUX010000377.1 GCA_025351965.1 Actinomycetes bacterium
CCGAGCATGGTTCACGACACACGCCGCGGCCACGAGCGGCTACGTGACCACGAACTTCCGCCTGGCCCCCGGATCCACTGTGGCCGATGTCCGCGCCGACCTCGACGCGGCGCTGCCCGGCTGGACGGTGCTGTTGAGCGCGTACGATGATTCGCCACGGTTCACCGCGCTCCGGCGTTCGACTTCGCTGCTGGCCCACTCACTCGAGCTGATCGCGGGCATCGTGCTGCTCGCCGGGCTGCTGTTCGTCGGACAGACGCTGGCCCGCCAGGTCCGGCGCGAGCTGAGTGACCGTGGGATCGTGGTCGCGATGGGCGCCGGAACGCGTCTCCAGTTCGAGACGGTGGCCATCCGTTTCGCACCGGTGGTGACCGGTGCGGCATCGTTTGCAGCGATCGGGGCGCTGGTGCTGTCCGGGTCCGGCCCCACGGGAATCGCCGGCCGGGCAGAGGTGGATCCGGGCTTCCGTTTCGACGCTGTCGCCGTGATCGCTGGCTCGGTGCTGTACCTGTTCGTGCTCGTCGCGATCGTCGGCACGGTCACCGGGGTCGTCGTGCGGAATCGATCGACGGCGGTCCGTCGCGTGCGCCATGGACTGGTGTCGACGGTCGGCATGCCGTCGGTGCGCGTCGGTGCCCGCGGGTTCAGCCAGGGCCTCGTCGTCGCCGCTGCGGGCACGATCGCCGCGATCGCGTGCGTGGTGATCGCCTCGACCGTCGGCGCCAGCCTCGAGCGGGTCGACGCGAACCCCGCCCGGTACGGCGCGCCCTGGGACTATGCCATCGGGATCTTCGACGATCCCGCCGGCGCGGCGGCCGGAGTGGAGGCCGCGAAGGCAGATCCCTTCCTCACCGATCTCAGCCTGGTCACCGACAGCGGGCCGCTCGAACTACCCGGGGTGCCGACGTTCTCTGTCGTCAGCGTGCAGCCCCAACGCGGGTCGATCGCGCCGGTCATCGTCGCCGGCCGGGCGCCCGGAACCGACGACGAGATCGCGCTCGGCCCGCTGACGATGCGCGCGATGGGCCTGCGTATCGGCGACACACTGCCCAGCTTGCCGACGCTCGTCGGCGAGGGCGACGACCAGTCCGTCGCCGGCTCCGTCGGCCCGTTCACCGTCGTCGGCGAAGCGCTCGTCGGCGCGGTCAACCCGAGTGTCGGCCCCGGCAATGGTGTCATCGTCACCGAAGCGGTGCGCAGTCGGATCGACACGGCGGTCTCGCCGTACCTGGTGGCGCGGGTCGACTCCCGGGTGCCGAGGCGCCGGCTGCTCGACCACCTCGTGACCGCGTATGGCACATCGGTCTCGCTGCCGGGCCGGCAGGACGACCTCCGCAACCTCGACCGGATCGCCTCTGCGCCGTGGGTGATCGCCGGCCTCGTCGCCGCGCTCGCCATCGCCGCCGTCGGACATGCGCTCGTCACCACGGTGCGCCGCCGTCGACGCGAAATGGCCGTCCTGCGCAGCCTCGGCTTCACCAGTCGCCAGGTCGTCGGCGCACTTGCCGTGCGCGCCGTGCTGGTGGCCGCGACGGCCGTCTCGATCGGTGTTCCGCTGGGCGTGGTCGCAGGCCGATGGGCGTGGCGTCTCGTCACTCGCGAGATCGGACTCGCTGCCGGGCCGGTCGTCGTCGTCGGCTGGATCGTGATCGCCGCCACAGCAGCGTTCGTCGTGCTGCTCGTTGCCTCGTTGGGACCGGCGATCAGCTCGGCCAGGATGCCCCTCGTCGATGCCCTGCGAGCCGAGTGACCTCAGGTGGGTCGGAACTCCGGATCGCCGGCGTTCTCCCACAGCCGGCGCAGCACGCGCCCGCCGAAATCGTCCTTGTTCACGTAGGCGACGGCGCCCGAAGTCCGTGCGGTCGGCGGCAGGTCGCCGAGCTCGTAGGTCGACAGCAGCACGATCATCGTCTCCGGATGTCGCGCAGTGATGCGTGCGGTCGCCTCGATCCCGTCGATCCCGTCGACGCCGTCCATCCCGCCCATGTTGATGTCCATCAGCACCAGTTGCGGATGGAACTGGTCGACCAGCTCGATCGCGGATTCTCCGGAATCCGCCTCGGCGACGACGCAGAACCCGGCCAGACGGTCCACGACCGCGCGTGCGGCATCACGGAACGGCGGCTGGTCGTCGACCACCAGTACGCTGACATCGACATCGACATCGATGCCGGGCGCGCCTGCGTCCGGGCTCATACCGGCGCGCCGCGCTCGGAGGCGAGGTAGAGGAGCACGGCCTTGACGCGCCGGTTGACGTCTGGCTCCTCGGTCAGGCCGAGCTTGGAGAAGATCGAGTTCGAGTGCTTCTCGATCGCCCGGGCCGAGAGGAAGAGCGTGTTCGCGATCGCGATGTTCGACTTGCCGGATGCGATCTCGGCGAGGATCTCGCGTTCGCGGTTGGTGAGCTGGTCGATCGGTGAGCGTGGCTTGCGGGCACGTGCGGAGACGAGCTCCTCGACGATCTTCGGGTCGACGACGGAGCCGCCGTTGGCGACCGCCTCGATCGCGAACAGGACCTCGTCGACGTCGGCGATGCGGTCCTTCAACAGATAGGCGCGCCGGTCCGAACCGTCCTCGAACAATGCGTGCGCATAGCCGGGCGTCGCGTACTGCGACAGCACGACCACACCGATGGTCGGGTGGTGCTCGCGCATCCACCGCGCAGCTCGGACGCCTTCGTCGGTGAACGTCGGCGGCATGCGGATGTCGGTCAGCACGACGTCGGGGGACTGCTGGTCGACCATCTCGACGAGATCGTCGTAGGAGCCACACGTGCCGATCAGGTCGATGTCGTCGAGCTGGGAGAACAGACGAGCCAGACCCTCCCGCAGCAGCACGTTGTCTTCTGCGATCAGCAGGCGGATCGTCACGTCGCTGATGGTACCCACCGCGCCCACCCTCGACAGTGTGGCTACCCACACTTCAGGTGGGGTGTTGGTGCCCGCGAGTGTGCGGTCAGCTCTCTGTCACGCTGCGACGGTGATCCATACGTTGGACGCATGATCAACTCACGCACCCGTCGGCAGCTCGCACTCTCGATCAGCGTCGTCGCAGCAATCACACTGGCGAGTTGCGGCAGCGACACCAAGGAGGCGTCCGACACTGCCGCGTCCAGCACTGTTGCGGCCGCGACGATCGCCACGACGGTCGCCGAGACGACACCGGCAACCGAGGCCGGCGACAGCACCCCGGACACCACTGCCGTTGCGCCCGCATCGGCCGGCTTCGACCGCGATGCCTACTGCAGCGCCGAGGTCGCACTCGAGATGGCCAGCTCGTCGGGCGGCGATCCCGACGCAGATCCGGTGGCCTTCGCCACCGTGTTGCTGCCGCTGGCCCAGACGTCACAGACAGTTGCGCCGTCGGAGCTGTCGACGAATTTCGAGATCGCGGTCGGTGCCTTGCAGACGGTCGTCGACACCAAGGACCCGTCCGGTCTGCAGGAGCTCGACACCCTGGCGATCCATCAGTTCGACGCCGCCAATTGCCCGTGGACCGGCGAGAACGTGACGACCGAGGACTACCGCTTCGTCAACCTGCCGGACACGCTCGTCGCCGGTGACTACGACTTCGAGGTCACCAACCAGGCAGCCGAGCCGCACGTGCTCGTCATCGTCGAGAAGAAGGACGGTGTGACGGCGACGTGGGACGAACTGCTCGCATCGCCCGAAGCCGAATCGATGGTCCAAACGGTCGCGGCGGGCTTCGCGCCTCCCGGCGGCAGCGGCTACACAGTCACCCACCTCGATGCCGGCGAGTACCTGGCGCTCTGTCCGATCCCGCAGGGCACCACCGGCGGGGCAGAAGGCACCGGACCGCCCCACTTCACGCTCGGCATGCACCAGGTCATCACCGTGAAGGCCGGCTGAGCAGCCGATCTCGCCGCTGCCGCCTGCCGCGAACCGTCAGCCGACCGTCGCCGCGAACCGTCAGTCGACCGACTGGCGGACGCCGATGCCGGCGAGCACGGTGTCGACCACGGCGACGATCAGCTCGTTGGTGACCGGCTGGAGACGGACGAGCTTGGTGTAGACCAGCGGCCCGGAGAGCAGGGTGACCAGCAGCTCGATGTCGACGTCGGCGGGCAGATCGCCGGCGGCAACGGCCCGCTCGAGCACGGCGGTTGCGAAGCGGCGTTTCTGGTCCGTCTGGGCGCGCAGGAGGCGCCCCAGTTCGGGGTCGCGCTGGGCAGCGTCCATCAGCGACAGCTGCATGCTGCCGAGCTTGCCCTCGTAGGTCGCTCTGGTCATTCCCGAGAAGCACGAGATCAGGTCGTCGCGCAGCGAACCCGAGTCGGTGACCGTCGGGATCGACATGCAGGTGTGCACGGCCTCGATGACCAGGACCTGCTTGCTCGGGAAGTGGCGGTAGATCGTGGACTTGGCCACCCCGGACCGACTGGCGACCTCGTCGATGGATGTGCGTTCGACCCCGACCTCGGCGACGAGGGCCACCGTGGCGTCGAGGACCTGTTCGCGGACTCGTTCAGCGCGAGAGAGAAGAGGAGCGATCATCGAAACGTGATCGTAGCGATTCCGGCGTGTCGTGATGCACGATGAACCGTCAGTGAAGAAAATCCTGGTTGTGAGTCAATGAAACAATCGCTACGGTACCGTCTCGATTTGAGGAGGCTCCGCGCATGAACACATCCCGACAGATTGATTCCGAACAGACCCGGATCGACATCGACCCCGTCGACTTCGAGCGCCGATGGAAGATCCTGGTGGTGCTCTGCACCAGCCTGATGGTCGTCATCGTCGGCAACACCGCGCTGAACGTGGCGCTGCCCACCCTCGCTCGTGAGCTCAACGCCTCGACGTCCGAGCAGCAGTGGATGGTCGATTCCTACGGGTTGGTCTTCGCCGGGTTACTCCTCACCGCCGGCACCATCGGTGACCGGTTCGGCCGCAAGGGTGCCCTACAGTTCGGACTCCTCGTGTTCCTCGCCGGCTCGCTGTTCGCCGCGTTCATGGACTCGGCCGGTGCGATCGTGGCCGGGCGAGCGGTCATGGGGTTCGGCGCTGCGTTCGTCATGCCGGCGACGCTGTCGATCCTGACCAACGTCTTCCCGCCGCACGAGCGTGGCAAGGCCATCGCGATCTGGGCGGGTGTGTCCGGCGGTGGCGCCGCCATCGGACCGGTCGCCAGCGGCTTCCTCCTCGAGCACTTCTCGTGGGGCTCGGTCTTCCTCGTCAACGTACCGATCATCGCGATTGCGCTCGGCGCCGGCTACCTCCTGCTGCCGAAGTCGCAGGATCCCGACCCGGACCGCCTCGACCCGACGGGTGCCATGCTGTCGATCGCCGGACTCGGTGCGCTGGTCTACGCGATCATCGAGGCTCCCCACAATGGGTGGGCCAGCTCGAGCAGCCTCACGCTGTTCGGTGCGGCAGTCATCCTGCTCGGCCTCTTTCTCTGGTGGGAGCTGCGGACCGAGCACCCGATGCTCAACCTGCGCTATTTCCTCGACCCGCGCTTTGGCGTCGCATCCGGCGTCATCACGTTGAACTTCTTCGCGATGTTCGGGTTCTTCTTCCTCTTGACCCAGTACTTCCAGCTCGTGCTCGGCTACGGCACGCTCGAGGCCGGCGTGAAGCAACTGCCGTTCGCGGCGGTGCTGATCCTGTGCGCACCCAGGTCTCCGGCGCTGGCCGCCCGCTTCGGGGCGAATCGTGTGGTCGCCGTTGGCCTGCTGGGTGTCACTGTCGCGATGTTCTCGTTCGCATTCGTGAGCAAGGGCACGACCTACCTCGAGATCCTGCCGATCATGTTGATCCAGGCCTTCGGGATGGCGATGATCATCCCGTCGATGACGGGTTCGATCATGTCGGCGGTCCCGATGGGCAAGGCCGGCATCGGCTCGGCGATGAACGACACCACCCGCGAGCTCGGCGGGGCCCTCGGCGTGGCCGTGCTCGGCAGTCTCGTCGCCGGTCGCTACGCCAACAAGCTGCTGCCCGCACTCGGCCTGCTCGACAACACCGACAAGGCCAAGGAAAGCCTGGCCGGTGCGCTCCAGTCCGGTGGAGCGCTGGTCAAGGCCGGCAACCCCGACGGCCTCCGCGTGATCAGTATCGCCCGCGACGCCTACGTGTCCGGCATGCACCTCGCGGGCATCGTCGCCGGCTGCGTCGCCTTCGTGGCAGTCGTCGTGGTCTACAAGTACCTGCCGTCGGTGCAGTCGCACAGCGGTCCGGCAGCCGGTTCGGCTCGTGCGGTGGAGACGTCGGCAGTTCCCCAGCCGGACCCCGTCGCCGGCTCCTAAAGTGCATCCATGAAGTACACCAAACTCGGTTCCACCGGTCTCGACGTCTCCGCCATCTGCCTCGGCTGCATGAGCTACGGCATCCCTGATCGGGGTACCCACGAGTGGACGCTCGACGAAGACGCCAGCCGGCCCTTCATCCAGCGGGCAGTCGAGGCGGGCATCAACTTCTTCGACACCGCCAACGTGTACTCGGACGGCACGAGTGAGGAGATCGTCGGCAGGGCGCTGAACGACTTCGCCAAGCGCGACGAGATCGTGCTCGCGACCAAGGTGCACGGCCGGATGCACGACGGGCCCAACGGCGAGGGCCTGTCGCGCAAGGCCATCATGGCCGAGATCGACAACAGCCTGCGTCGCCTCGGCACCGATTACATCGATCTCTACCAGATCCACCGGTGGGACCGGAAGGTGCCGATCGAGGAGACGATGGAGGCGCTGCACGACGTCGTCAAGGCCGGCAAGGCGCTGTACATCGGGGCGTCGTCGATGTGGGCGTGGCAGTTCGCCAAGGCCCAGCACGTCGCCGAGGTCAACGGCTGGACGAGGTTCGTGACGATGCAGAACCATTACAACCTGCTCTACCGAGAGGAAGAGCGCGAGATGATGCCGCTGTTGCTCGACCAGCGGGTCGGCTCCATCCCGTGGAGCCCGCTTGCGCGCGGCGCGCTGACTCGTGTCGGCGGCGCCACGATGCGCAGCGAGACCGACCAGTTCGGCAAGTCGCTCTACAAGTCGGCCGACGACGCGATCATCGCCGTCGTCGCCGAGATCGCCGAGGCGCGCGGGGTGCCGATGGCCCAGGTCGCGCTTGCCTGGGTCGCCGGCCACAAGGCCGTGTCGTCACCCATCGTCGGCGCAACCAAGATGCAGCACCTCGACGACGCCATCGCCTCGGTCGAGATCACTCTCACCGCAGACGAACGAGCCGCGCTCGAGGCGCCGTACACACCGCAACCCGTCCAGGGGTTTTGACCAATCGTCGACCCGCCCGACCGAATTCCTGCTTTTTTGATTCTTCGACTCCGCCCTTTGAGCGCTTGATTTCCAGAAATTTCGTGTCGAGTCGGTTGCCGTAATATTCTCGAATAGCAACTATGTGGTCAACTGACCCCCCTCGGTGAGATGTGCGTGTCCGTGACCGACACGATGAGGATTCTCGCTCGGATCATGCCGAGGGTGGTTTGTCCGAGGATCCTGCAGTAATCACTGCGGAACCGGGCGAATACTTCGGTCATTGCGACGGTGTGTGGCCCGACGAAGAACTTTCAGTGGGCCCTGATTGCCTTGCATGAATTGAGGTTCCGATGGAGATGTAGATCGATGCACCAGTTGTTGCAAAGAGGTATTGTCAAGACTCCTTTATGGTCACCTGAAAACGAAAATCGCCTCCGTAGTGTCCTCAGCCCGCACCGCACCTGCGCTGCACCACAATGGATGTGAGAGACATGACACGAAATACACTGAGAATACATGGCGATGTCTCGGGAGCAAGATCCGGGATGAAGTCCGTCTTGGTCAGTGCCTGTGTTGTCCTCGGCGGGCTCACGCTCTTGGGCACGTCGGCGACTCCTGCGAGCGCCGCCGCCACCACCACCGTCGACCTCGGGTCGGCAGCGAACTTCTCGGTCCTCGCCGGCGCCGCCGCCACGCTCCCAGGCAGCAACTTGCCCGGACAGGTCGGAGCCCGTGCAGCGATCACTTCGAATGCACTCACGGTGTTCGGGTCGACGATCCACTCGGTGAACGACGCCGCCACGGGCACTGCGATCGGTGATGCCAACACGGCGTACCAGACACTGCGTGCGTTGCCCGCCACCGGAACCCTCAGCGGCGACGACCTCGCTGGACAAACGGTGACCCCCGGCGTGTACCACCGTGTCGCGGCGTTCGCGATGACCACCCCGGTCACCTTCGACGCCCAGGGCGACCCCGACGCCTTCTTCATCATGCAGAGTGACGCTGCACTCAACACCACCGCCGGCACCACGATGAATCTGCGCAATGGTGCCCAGGCCAACCACATCTTCTGGGTGACCGATGGCGCCGCGACGCTCGGCGCCTCGTCGAGGTTCTTCGGGACGATGTTGAGCGGTGCCGCGATCACGGTCGGCGCCTCGTCGTACGTCTGCGGCCGCGCCCTGTCGGTCAGCTTTGCGGTGACACTGGACGCGGACGCCTTCTGTGCGCTCCCGGCGATCGTTGCTCGCACGGCCCCGACCATCGGCGGGTTCATTCCCGCCCTGACGGCGAACGCCCCGATGTCGACGACGCTCGCCGTCACCGGCAGCCCGGCACCGACCCTCACGGTCACCGCCGGCACACTCCCCGCTGGGCTCAGCTTGAGCCAGACCGGAGTCATCGCAGGAACGCCGACAGGCGCTGGCCCGTATGACTTCACGGTCACGGCCACGAACAGCGCCGGTTCCGCTTCGAAGCGATTCACCGGCACGGTCGCCGCTGCCCCGGTCGCTCCGACCACCATCGGCGGGACCATTCCGGCGTTGACGGTCGGCGCCCCGGCGTCGACGACGCTCATCGGCAATGGCAGCCCGGCACCGACCTTCGCGGTCACCGCCGGCGAACTCCCCACTGGGTTCACGTTGAACCCGACGACCGGCGTCATCTCGGGAACACCGACCACCGGTGGCCCGTTCTGGTTCACGGTGACGGCGACGAACATCGCCGGTTCGGCTTCGAAGACCTTCAGCGGCACGGTCGCCCCTGCCCCGGTTGCTCCGACCATCAACGGGTCCATTCCGGCCCTGACGGTTGGCGCCCCGGCGTCGACGACGCTCAGCGCCACTGGTAGCCCGGCACCGACCTTCGCGGTCACCGCCGGCTCACTCCCCGTCGGGCTCTCCTTGAACCCGACAACCGGAGTCATTGCGGGTACACCGACTACCGCTGGCCCGTACAACTTCACGGTGACGGCAACGAACATCGCCGGTACCGCTTCGAAGACCTTCAACGGCACCATCGCCGCTGCCACGGTTGCCCCGACCATCAGCGGGTCCATTCCCGCTCTGACCGTGAACACCCCGGTGTCGACGCCGCTGACTGCCACTGGTAGCCCGGCACCGACGTTCGCGGTCACTTCCGGCACGATCCCCGCTGGGCTCACGTTGAACCCGACGACCGGCGTCATCTCGGGTACACCGACCACTGCTGGCCCGTACAACTTTACGGTGACGGCGACGAACGTCGCCGGTTCCGCTCCGAAGACCTTCACCGGCACCATTGCCCCTGCGGCAGTTGCCCCGATCTCCATCGGCGGGTTCATTCCGGCGCTGAGGGTCGGCGCCCCGGCGTCGACAACGCTGACTGCTACTGGTAGCCCGACACCGACCTTTGCGGTCATCGTCGGCTCACTCCCCGCTGGGCTCTCCTTGGACCCGACGACTGGAGTCATCGCAGGAACACCGACCACCGCTGGCCCGTACGCCTTCACCATCAAGGCGTCGAACATCGCCGGTTCGGCCCGGAAGGACTTCAGCGGCACCGTTGCCCCCGCCTCGGTCGCCCCGACCACCATCAGCGGGACCATGCCCGCCATGACGGTGCGCTCCCCGATGTCGACGCCGCTCACTGCCAATGGCAGCCCGGCACCGACGTTCACGATCAGCGCCGGCACACTCCCCGCTGGGCTCTCCTTGAACCCGACGACCGGAGTCATCTCGGGAACACCGACCACCGCCGGCCCGTACGCCTTCACGGTCAAGGCGACGAACAGCGCCGGTTCGATCACGAAGTCCTTCAGCGGCAACGTCGCCCAGTGCCCGACTGCCCCGACCGTCATCAGCGGAACGATTCCCGGCATGAGGGTCGGCACCTCGGTGTCGACGACGCTCACTGCCAATGGCAACCCGGCGCCGACGTTCACGATCAGCGCGGGAACACTCCCCGCTGGGCTCACGTTGAACTCGACGACCGGAGTCATCTCGGGAACACCGACCACCGTCGGCACGTTCAACTTCACGGTCAAGGCGACGAACAGCGTCGGCTCCACCACCAAGGCATACACCGCCACCGTCTGCGGGTGTCTGCGTTGAGTGACTGCCGCGATGATCGAATCGTCGATGATCGCGGTGGGTTCGTCCTGAACCCCAAAGAATGAGGATGGACCTCGTTTTCCGGTGATCCGAGAAGACCTCCCCGAGGCGTGTTCGGTACCGGCCCGCCCGACCGGGCCTCGGCCCGGGCCTGCGCCTATCGATCGATAGCCACACGAGCCGACTTCGGCTAGCCTGACGGGCATTGGTCCGGCTGTTCGATCATGGGCCCTTGGAGGAACGATGACCGCGACTCAGAACATCACCACCCTCGACGAGCTGGTGGCCCGTGAAGAGGCCGTGTTCTGCGCCCGGATGGAGGCGTCGCGCGCGTTGGGTGAACGCGCCGGAACCGTGATGCCCGGCGGTGTGACCTCGAGCTGGGCGAGCTCGCGTCCGCTCCCGGTGTGGGTCGACCATGGCCGGGGCGGCCATGTATGGGACGCCGACGGCACCGAGTACGTCGACATGCATGGTGGCTACGGCGTCAACGTCGTCGGCCATGCCAACCCGGCGGTCGTCGAGGCTGTGCAGCGCCGGGTCTCGCTCGGCAGCCACTTCGCCCAGCCGACCGAGGACGCGATCGTCGTCGCCGAAGCACTGGCCGAGCGGTTCGGGCTGCCGATGTGGCGGTTCACGAACAGCGGCAGCGAGGCAACGATGGACGCGATCCACCTGATGCGAGCCCTCACCGGTCGCCGGCTGATCGTCAAGATCGAGGGCAGCTACCACGGCCACCACGATGCCGTGATGGTCTCCAGCTTCCGCAGCGTCGACCAACTCGGTTCCGTCGAGGAGCCGAACCGGGTTCCCGGGCCGGGCGTTCCGCAAGCGATGGCCGACCTCGTCCGCATCGTGCCGTTCAACGACCTGCCGGCGCTGGAACGCGTCCTCGACGCGCACACCGGGCTGATCGCCGGGATGATCATCGAGCCGATGATGATGAACGCCGGCATCATCCCGCCCGCACCGGGCTACCTCGCAGGCGTCGCGGAGCTGATCCATCGCCACGGCGCGCTCCTTGCGTTCGACGAAGTCAAGACCGGCATGGTCGTGGACTGGGGCGGCGCGACGCGGCTGTTCGGCGTGCGACCGGACATCATCTGCCTCGCCAAAGCGCTCGGCGGCGGGTTGCCGTGTGGCGCGGTCGGCGGTACTGCCGACGTCATGTCTGCCATCACCGACGGTCGGTACGACCAGGTCGGCACGTTCAACGGCAACCCACTGACGGTCGCGGCCGCTCGGGCGGTGCTGACCGAGGTGTTGACCCCGGACGTCTACTGGCATGCCGAAGCACTCGGGCGGCGGATGATGACGGACTCGATGAACGCCCTCGCCGCCCACGGACAACCCTCGTACGGGCATGTGTTCGGGTTCAAGGGATCGGTCGTCTTCCACAACCGGCCGGCCACCAACTACCGCGAGTTCCTCCAGATCGACACCGCCGTCAGCCACTGCCACTTCCTCTTCCAGCACAACGGTGGCGTGTTCCTGCCGCCGTGGGGCAAGAGCGAGTCCTGGACGCTGTGCGTCGCCCACGACGACGACGATGCCGATGGCTATTCGGCCAACGTCGAGGCTCTCGCCGAAGCGATCGAGCCGATCCTCGACCGGACCTCGGCGGAGTTCGCTCCCGGCTCGTTCAACTGACGGTGGCCGGCGGGCAACGACCACCCGAGTGTGAATGGTCCGATCGCCGTCGTCAGCCGAGTAGTCACGAGCGTCCATCGCTCCCATGACGAACGACGAGCGGGTCGCCCATCTCCGCGTCCTGCGCGCCCTGCCGCCGGCTGCGTGGCCGACCCGTGACCGCATCCTCTACGAGGCCGCCCGCCTGATCGCAGCGAAGGGATATCACGGCGCCTCGACCCGTGACATCACCGAGGCTGTCGGCATCCGCCAGCCCTCGATGTTCAACCATTTCGCCTCGAAGCAGGCAATCCTCGCCGAGCTGTTGGCCTTGGACCTGTCGATTCCAGCGGCTCGCGCCGACGAGCTCTCCCGCGCCGAGGGCCGCCCCGTCGCACGCCTCCATCAGTACATGCTGTGGGACTTCGAGTGGTACGGCGAGATGCCGCTCGACCTGCGCGGGATGCAGGAGGAGTTGCTCGTCGAGCCCGGCCTGGAGACCTTCCGCGCCGACCTGGAGGCATGGAAGAAGGCGATCAACCGCATCGTCCGCCAAGGTGTCGCAGCCGGCGAGTTCGAGAAGGATGCCGTCGGTCTGGTCACCACGGTGCTGACCGGAATCAGCTGGGAGATCGTGCGCACGGCGCAGTTCACCCGCGATCCCCGCACCGCCGCCAAGCAACGCAAAGGTGCTGCCCTGTTCGTCCTGCGTGCGCTCGTCACCGATCCCAGCGACATCGCTGCCGTTGCCGTCGCCGCCGACGACACAACACGTCGCACCACCACGGCCCACTGAGCACTGAGCACTGAGCACTGAGCGCGTCGAGCGCATTGAGCGCATTGAGCGCATTGAGCGCATTGAGCGCATTGAGCGCGTCGAGCGCGTCGAGCGCGTCGAGCGCGTCGAGCGCGTCGGCTGCATCGGTGTCGGGGCGCGTCTGGGCGTCCAGGTTCGGCCCGGTCCGCACGTGTTGTTCAGTGGTGGGTGCGTGGGGTGATTTCGGTGCCGTCTGGTCGGTAGTGGTGCCAGCCGGTTTCGTCGCGGATGACGGTGAATCTGCCGGTGTGTTTGGCCCGGTTGTGGTGCGCGCACATCGGTGCCC
>JANXUX010000397.1 GCA_025351965.1 Actinomycetes bacterium
CACTGTAACGGGCTTCTCATCTGACTCCAATCACGCTGTTCAGGTCGAGAACTCGGGCCAAGTCAACATTCAGCTTGCCCAGTTCGGGGGTTTCACAGTTACCAAATCCATCGACGCGTGCTCTCCATTGTTTTTCGGGAAGATGGCTAACGGTGGACACATCCCCAAGGTCACATTTTCCTGGACGAGCGGTATTGGAAGCGATTTCCAGTTTACCTACCTGACGATCACCCTGGAGGACACCGTGATCACACAGTGGAATTACGACGGTGGGAAGGAAACCGTCTCGTTTTCTTGGAGTAAGATCACCATCAAGTTCATTCCCAAAAAAGCCGACGGAAGCCTCGGGGAACCAATCCAAACGGTGGTCATCCGGGGCCTGATTGCCGGATTTGCCCCGAACCCGCCCCCGCTCCCGACCGCCACGGCGTCCGGTGCGGACACGCGCTGGGTGTCGTCGTCGGTGCGCGGTGGCTCGGCGCAGACGGCTTCGAGGATGGAGGAGATCACGGCGAGTTCCGCCGACGTGTGCGGGCGGATCTCGATCACGTCGCGGCCACCCCGGCTCTTCAGCTCGTCCGGTGTTCCGGATGCAATCACATGACCGTGGTCGATGATGACGACGTCACGGGCGAGCTGATCGGCCTCTTCCAGGTACTGGGTGGTCAGCAGCACATCGGTGCCGTCGGCGACCAATGAGCGGATCGCGTCCCACAACTCGAGCCGGCTGCGCGGGTCGAGGCCGGTCGTCGGCTCGTCGAGCAGCAGCAGGCGGGGTCGGCCGACCAGACTTGCGCCCAGGTCGAGGCGACGGCGCATACCCCCGGAGTAGTCGCGCACCAGCCGGTCGCCGGCGTCGCTCAGACCGAGACGCTCGAGCACCTCGGCGGCGCTGCGCTTGGCGGTCCGGCGGTCGAAACCGAACAGCCGAGCGACCATCTCCAGGTTCTCGAGACCGGTCATGGCCGGCTCCACCGAGGCGTATTGGCCCGCGAGACCGATCACCTGGCGGACCTGCTTGGGGTTGGCCCGCGCATCGATGCCTGCAACGCGCAGCTCGCCCGAGGTCGGTGACAGCAGTGTCGCCACCGCGCTGACGAACGTGGTCTTGCCCGCGCCATTGGGGCCGAGCAGCGCTGTCACGCAGCCGGATTCGGCGACGAGGTCGAGGTGGTCCAGGGCCCGGATGTCGCCGAATGTCTTGGTCAACCCGTGGGCTTCGATGATGGGCGTCATGTGATTCCTCAAAGGGGCTCGAGTGGGGGTCGCGTCCGAAGGACACGATCGTTGACGCACCATGCAATCAGGAGTCATCGGTCATCGACACTGCGCCGGATCAATTCGCGGCGGATCGACTCTGGATCCGGTCCCGCATCTGTGGCGCCGATGAACACCTCGTGGATCTCGACGGCAAGCACCGCCAGGTGCGTCATGGTGTGCGGTCGGCTCTGCGCCGGAACGACCTCGGGGTGGCTGGCGAGTGAGGCGGCAGCCGCACGAACGGCATCGTGCTGGGCTCGATCAGAGGCGGTCGGATACTCGAAACGCCAGCGCCGGACGCGCTCGGCGATCAGCACCTTGGTCGGTTCGTCCGGCTCCAGGTCCGCAGCGGGGAACACCCGACAGTCGTATGTGCGGCACGTGCGCGGTCGGCTGGCGTAGATCGAGCAGGCGTCGTCGATGAGCATCGGGCACCGGCCGTGCTCGTCGTAGCCCATCAACAGGTGGCCCTCGGGCATGCGCGGCGCCGGGAACAGCAGCGCGGAGGGTATCGCCGCAAGCGCAGCCGACTCCAGAGGGCCGATGTGGATGAACTGCGACGCCGTGCAACAGGCGGTGCAGTCGCCGCAGGGTACGTCCGAGCTGTGTTCGTCGCGGATCGCGCCCTGGATCTCGGTCATCCACGCCGAGAACGGACCGGCGTCCAGATCCGCTGTGTCGTCGTCGATGGGCTCAGGGTACCGAGTCGGGCCGGCGCGCCCGCAAGCTTCTACGCTGACCGGATGAGCGAGGCGTCGGTACCGGGTGCACCCTCACTGGAAACGGTCGGCGGGGATCCCGAGCTCGGTGTGCAACGGTGGTGGAGCGAGCGCGAGCAACGCCTCCTGCGTCGCCGACCACGGGTCGACGGGCTGACGATCGAGCGCATCATCCTCACTGCGCTCGCGCTCGTCGACGTCGAGGGGTTGGAGGCGCTGACGGTGCGGCGGCTGGCCGACGAGCTCTCCACCGGCAGCGCCTCGCTCTACCGGCACGTGTCGAGCCGTGACGAGCTGCTCGTCCTCGTCGTCGATCACGTCCTTGGTGAGATCGTGCTCCCCGACGTGGGTTTGAGCGGACGGGCCAAGGTCGAGTGGCTGTCCAAGGAGCTGCGCAGGGTGCTCATCGCCCATCCGCGTCTGCTGCCGGCCCTGACGGCGTCACCGCTGCTCGGTCCGAGCGCCGTGCGCGGTGCTCAGAACGGTCTGGGCAACATGCTCGAGGCCGGGTTTGCGCCAGCGGTCGCCGTCCCGGCGTACCTGGCGATGATCGACTTCGTGCTCGGCACCGTCTACTTCGACACGAGTCGTGCCGGGCAGAACTCGTCGACCCTGCTGATCAACGGCGACGGCTTCGATCGCCCGTCGGCGGCCGAGGTGTTCGAGTTCGGGCTGCGCACGTTCCTCGACGGCCTCACCCATCGGTTCCCGCCGCCACAGTGATCGTCGAAGCCGCGATCCGACCTCGATGAGAGATGCGATCAACGATCGCGTAGGGTTTCGCCGAGGGAATGAGCGACAGGGGACCCCGATGGCGTCATCAGCACTACGGACACTCGACGATCCGGACTTCTGGAGACGTCCGCTCCAGCTGCGCATGGACGACTTCGCGGCGATGCGTGCCGTCTCGCCGTTCACCGCAGCGTCCACGCCGAACATGTTGACCGGACGGAACGACGATTACTACGCCGTGACCAGCTTCGCCGAGCTGACCGAGATCAGCCGTCGCGCCCAGGACTTCTGCTCCGGTCGGGGCTCCATCGCGATCGTCGACATGCCGAGCGAGGCGACCGAATTCTTCGGCTCGTTCATCAGTATGGACGACCCCCGGCACTTCCGTCAGCGCAACATCGTGGCCCGCTCGTTCACACCCAAGGCGCTGCAGAACGTGCTCGAGTCGGTCGAGACGATCTGCGACGAGGTCATCGACTCAATGTGCGAACGCGGCGAGGTCGACCTCGTCGAGATGATCTCGCAGCCGTTCCCGCTGCTCGTCATCTGCGACATGATGGGCATCCCGCGCAGCGAGTTCCGGACGGTGCTCGACGCGACGAACGTGATCCTGGGTGCGGGCGATCCGGAGATCCTCGGCGGCCGCGATCCGTTCACGGCGATGCTCGCGGCCGGGATGACGCTGACCACGATGATGAACGAACTCGCGCAGGAGCGCCGCAAGAACCCGACGAACGACCTGACGTCGGCCCTCGTCCACAACACCGTCGGCGATGAGATGCTCGCCCCGCACGAGGTGGCCCCGTTCTTCATCCTCCTGGCCGTCGCCGGGAACGATACGACCCGCACCGCCACCACGCTGGGGATGCACCTGCTCGCCCAGAACCCCGACCAGCGCCGGATCTGGCAAGACGACATCGCTGCTGTCACGCCGACCGCCGTCGAGGAGATCGTCCGTGTCGCCTCGCCGGTCACCTTCATGCGCCGCACGGTGACCCGGCCGCTGACCCTGTCCGGCAAGGACTTCGACGAGGGTGATCGGCTCGTGCTGTTCTACGGTGCCGCCAATCGTGACCCGTTGGTGTTCACCGATCCGGACCGGTTCGATGTCCGCCGTGACCCCAACCCGCACGTCGGCTTCGGTGGGCCCGGCCCGCACTTCTGTCTCGGTGCGCACCTCGCCCGACGCGAGCTGTCGGTGATCTTCCGGCGCCTGTTCGAGCGGCTCCCCGACATCGAGGTCGTCGGCGAACCCGAATACCTCGAGGCTGCGGGTGTGCCCCTCGTGGGTGGCGTGAAGCGAATGCGCGTGCAGTTCACGCCGACGGCCCCGATCGCTCGCTGACAGTGATGGAGCCTCGGGCCATCCCGATCGCGGACACGGCAGCCGCGCTGACGCCCGAGTGGCTCACCGCCGTGCTGCGCGCGTCGGGCCGGTTGGGGTCCGCAACGGTCACTCGTGCCGACCTCGCCGCCGTCGGCACGGGGCAGATGTGTGACAGTTTCCGGGTGACGTTGCAGTACGAGGGAGATGCGTCTGCGGCCGCGCCGGCGACTGTCATCGCCAAGCTTCCGGCGGCGGACGAGACCAGCCGGGCCACGGCCAAGACGCTACGCAGCTACGAGAACGAGGTGCGCTTCTACCAGCAGCTCGCGCCAGGGCTGCCGGTACGGACGCCGGTCGTGCATCACGCCGACATCGACGTCGACACCGCCAGCTTCGTGCTGATCCTGGAGGACATGGCGCCGGCCCGCCAGGGCGACCAGCTCCTCGGTTGCAGCGCAGAAGTCGCTCGGGTCGCCGTCGACGAGCTCGTCCGTCTGCACGCGCCTCGCTGGGACGACCCGACCCTGACCGAGATGGAGTGGCTGCATCGCGACCGTGCTGCGCAGGAGGAGTTCCTGCTGATGCTGCTGCCCGGGCTGTGGGATGGCTTCCGTGCGCGGTACGCATTGTCCCTCGACCCGGTGGTGCTCACCGCGGGTCACGCCCTGTTCAGTTCGCTGGTCGCCTATTTCGGCGCGGCGACGCAGCCGTGGACGATCGTGCACGGTGACTACCGGCTCGACAACCTGCTGTTCGATCCAACGCCGGGCGGCGTGCCCGTGACGGTGGTCGACTGGCAGACCTGCACCCACGGACCGGCGATGCAGGACGTCGCCTACTTCATCGGTGCCGGAATGCAACGCGGTGAGCGCCGCGATGCCGAGAACGACCTCGTGCGCGGCTATCACGCCGGCCTCGTCGCGGCTGGGGTGAAGCGCTACGACTGGGAGCGCTGTTGGCAGGACTACCGGCGCGGCACGTGGTCGGGCCTGATCATGGCGGTGGCCGCGAGCATGCTCGTGGAACGCACCGAGCGCGGCGACGAGATGTTCTTGACGATGGCGACGCGGCACTCCCACCATGCGCTGGACCTCGGTGCCGTCGACCTGCTGACGGCGTAGGCGCGCGGCCCGCTCCGTCGGGGGCGAGACTGTCAGGCGAACGAGGGGTGCAGCAGCAGCGCCAACATCGGGTCGTTGAACGTCTCCCACGGACCCTTGCTGAAGTTGACGTCGAAGTCGAACCGCTCGCCGGTCGTGAACTCGACGTGCAGGTGCTGGCTGAGCCGTCCTCGGCGGTCCGCAGTGACACGGAACGCGCAACGTTGCCAGATGGTCGGAGCGTTGCGGACGCTGAACGGCTGGCCGGTGACGAAGTCGAAGAAGTACACGCACGACTCGGTGACGCACACCAGCTGGTTGGAGATCTCCGTGGCCTGCGCTTGGCGTTGCTGGCGGTGGAACATCCGGCCGGCGAGCGGTGACACCGACGAGATCGCCTTGCCGGTGAGCGCGTCGCCGAGCAGGCCCTTGACGTAACCGGCCGAGGAGACGAACCCGATCGCCAGGATCGGCTCGGCGCAGTGCGGCTGGGTCTGCTCGTAGTACATCTGACGCAACTCGTGCGGACTCTGAACCCTCATGACTGCTCCCATCGATCGGCTGGTGGACACACCAGACCATGGATCAGACGTGCTGACATGAGTATCCGTTACTCATCATCCGGGATGGAGATGGGCCTCCTCGCCGTGGCGGTCGAAGATCACGACCACCTCGACGGGCCCGCCGTAGCCAGCGATCCAGTGCGGCGTCATCGTGTTGAACTCCGCAGCCTGGCCGGCTTCGACGAGGTGCTCGCGATCGCCGAGGACGAGGCGCGCCGTGCCCGCCAGCACGTAGAACCAGTCTCGTCCGGGGTGCACCTGGGGCTCGGGCGGTCCCTTCGACGCGGGTATGCGCATCTTCATCACGACTCGCCCTGACGGATCGTGCAGTCGGGTCAGCGGCCACACGACCCGGTCGTGCTGTTCGGAGCGCACGGGGCGGATCACGACGTCTGCGTCGTTGTCGTCCCCGAGCAGTTCGTCGACGGTGACCTCGAGCGCACGGGCCAGGTCGGCGAGGTTGTCGAGCGCGAGGCGGCGGTGTCCGGTCTCGATCCGGCTGATCGTCGACGCTCCGATCAACGAGCGTTTGGCGAGATCGTCGAGCGTCCAGCCACGCGCCAGACGCAGGCTGCGCAACCGGGTCCGCACGACCTCTTCGATACCTCCGTCTTGCTTCATCGGCAAAAGTGTATGCCGAAACGGAGAACCGTTCCTACCGTCTCCGTCATGACCGCACACGACCACGACCATCAGCACGGGCACGGGCACCACATCGACGACGACCACTGGCTGGCGATGCTCGACCACGTCGAACTCGAGAACGAAGTGTTCGGTGCGTTCGTCACGGACACGGCGCATCGCCTGATCGAGATCCGCGGCCCCGCTGCCCCACCGGTGCGGCGCGTGCTCGACATCGGCCCGGGGCCGGGGGTCGGGACCTGCGCGTGGGCGAGGCTGTTCCCCGAGGCGACCGTGGTGGCACTCGATGCATCGCAGGCGATGCTCGACCGCACCACAGCGCGTGCTGCGGCGCACGGCCTCGACGGCCGGGTCGAAGTCCGCCTCGCCGAGCTGCCGGCAGGCCTCGACGGACTGGTCGACATCGACGTGATCTGGGCATCGATGGTGCTGCACCACATCGGCAACGAGGTCGTGACGCTGGCCGCCCTGAGCGACGTGCTCGCACCTGGCGGCTTGATCGCGATCGCCGAATTCGGTGACCCGCAACGAGTCCTGCCCGACGATCTCGACATCGGTCGCCCTGGCCTGGCGGAACGCCTTGATGCCGCGGGAACAGCGTGGGTGGCCGAGATGCGCAAGGGCCTGCCCGGTGCGACGACATCGGACACCTACCCGTCGATGCTGGAGGCGGCCGGTCTCGAGCTGGTCGACTCCCCGCGCGTCGGTCTGCGCGTCGACGAGTCGACGTCGGACATGACCCGCCAGGTCGTGTTCGGTCACCTCCAGCGGCTGCGGTCCCAGTTCGTCTCAGGGCTGGACGCCGACGACCTCGCCACCATCGACATCCTCCTCGATCCCGCCGATCCGCGCGGCGTGATGCATCGCAACGACGTGTTCGCGACGTCGTCACGACAGATCTTCATCGCCAGGAAGCCGTCATGAGCATCGAGTGGGATGTCCTCGTCATCGGACGCAGCTACGCCGGGCTCAGCGCGGCGCTGAACCTCGGCCGGGCCCGCCGCTCGGTCCTGGTCATCGGCAGTGGGGGACCGCGCAACGACGCCGTGTTGCACGCCCACGGGCTGATCACCAACGACGGGGCGTTGCCGGCCGGCATCATCGCGGCAGCCGAGGCGGAGCTGGCCAAGTATCCAACGGTGGAGCAGGTCGACGCTCGGGTCACCGGACTCGTCGCGACCCTCGGCGGGTTCCGGGCCTCGATCAACGGTCGCACCGCGACGGCGAGCACCGTCTTGATCGCGACGGGTGTCAACGACAACCCGCCGCCCATCCCCGGCCTCGCCGAGTACTGGGGCCGAGGGGTGTTCACGTGCCCGTACTGTGACGGCTTCGAGCGCGCCGACACGCACATCGCGGTCATGGGATCGCCGCTCGTGATGCCGCACATGACGCGTCTGTTGACCAACTGGAGTGACCGCGTGACCGCGTTCCACGACGGCTTCGACGACGCGACCAGGGCGGACCTGATCGATCACGGAGTCGAGGTCGAGACCAGGGCGGTCGCCAAGGTCATCGGCGACGCCAGCTCGGCAACCGCACTCGAACTGGACGACGGAACCGTGGTCCCGATCGGGGGGCTGTTCATCGGCGAGTTCCCGCAACCGAACAACGAGCTCGCAGTCGGCCTCGGCTGCGAGGTCGACGAGTTCGGGTTCGTCACGGCCGACGCGTTCGGCCGCACGACCGTCACCGACGTCTGGGCGATCGGCGATGTGACCAGCCGACGCGCAACGATGGCGATCGCGATCGCGGCCGGGGTCAACGCGGCTGCCGACTGCAATGCGGTGCTGCTCGAGCGCCGGTGGGCGGCGCACGTGGCCGGCTGATACCGAATGAGCGACGCTGGGGCGTGCACGTCTTCCCGGAAACCGAACGACTGGCGCTCCGCCGGTTCACGATGCTCGACGCCGACCTGCTCGTCGACCCCGGCTACCGGCTGCACCGCTTCGCATGGGGCCAGGGCTACGCGACAGAGGGCTTGCGTGCGCTGATCGACCACGGGTTCACGGCGCTCGGAGTGCGACGAGTCGTCGCCGAGACGATGTTCGTGCACACGGCGTCGCGCCGGGTGATGGAGAAGTGCGGTCTCCGCCTGGTCCGCACGTTCCACGCCGACTGGCC
>JANXUX010000437.1 GCA_025351965.1 Actinomycetes bacterium
CCTTGCAGGCCGCGATCGTCAGCTCGTTCTCGCTCTGACGGCGCGGGTTCGGATCACGACGACCGAGGCGCAGGGTGAGCTGCTTGCCGCCCTTCTCGTAGAAGCCGTCGGCACCCATCGTGAAGCCGCTCTTCTCGAGCAGCGCCTTGGAGCCGGCGATGTCCTGCGCAGCGAAGTCACCACTGTTGTCCGCGTAGTCCGGCGAGCCGGGCACGTACATGTGGTTGTTCAGTACGGTCGCGTCCGGGTTCAACGGGGCGATGAGGGTGTCGACGATGTCCTGACGGTTGATGCACAGAGCAAATGCCTTGCGCACGTTCGGATCAGCGAGGAACTCATTGGCCTGGTTGAAGTCGTAGTGCTCGAACGTGACGCCCTGGTCCACTTCGGTGGTGACACCGGTGATGGCCTGGAGCTGCGAGAGCAGGTCGGGGTTCGGCTGGGGCGAGATGACCTGGACATCGCCGTTCTCCAGAGCAGCGGGCTGCTCCGTCGCATCGGCGACGAGACGGAAGACGATCTCGTCGAGCTTGCCCGGCGTGCCGTAGTACTTCTCGTTGCGCTTGAGGATCAACGTCTCACCGGGGGTGAACGAGTCGATCGAGTACCAGGCGCCGGAGAGGTCCATCTTCGGATCGAAGCCGCTGAAGCCGGTGCTCCAGACTTCGCCGAGCTTGGCCAGGTCCTCAGGGGTCGTGGCCTTGGTGACATCGGCAACGCCGGACTTGGCCTCAACGATGTGCGCCGGGATCAAGGCACCGAACAGGCCCTGGTAGTCGACGTAGGTCTTCGAGTAGGTCGTGGTGACCGTCTTGTTGTTGTCGGTGCAATCGACCGACGAGATGTCCTCGTAGCCGGTGGTGCCGGCGGCGTTGAACACCGGGATCGGGTTGCCATCGGCATCCTTGGCCTCGGTACCGTCCGCAGCCAGCTGGTTGCCGGCGGCGCCGTTCTGGGAGAGCCAGGCCAGGTAGAAGTCACTGCAGCCAATGGGCTCGCCATCGCTCCAGACGGCTTCTGGCTTGATCTTGTAGGTGATGATCTGCGGATCGGTGCTGGTGACGTCGACCGACTCCATCATGTCCGTGAAGAGGCTGAGGGTGAGGTCCGGGTTCGAGATGTACGGACCGGGCTGGACCATGTTCAGGATGAGGGTGTTGGCGAACAGCACCTGGTCGGCCGTCGAGTTGTTGTACGCCGTGTACTCCTGCTCCGCTGCGTACGTGGCGGTTCCACCGCTGGCGCCTGCTGCTTCGCTGGTGACGGTGCTGTCGCTGGTGACGGTGCTGTCACTGGTGACGGTGCTGTCGCTCGTCGCCGTGGAGTCGGCCGTCGTCTCCGACGTCGCCGTCGAGTCGCTGGTTGCCGATGACGGCGGGGTTGTGCTCGCTACTTCCTTGCTGTCGCTGCTGCATGCGGCGCCAACGAGGGAGAGACCGAGCGCAAGAGCAGCGAATTTGCTGCGCTTGGTGATGCTCACGTGTTTGCCTCCTGAGTGGGTCGGGAGGGAAGGATGTGCTACCGAAGTACCTCACCAAGTCGCGGCGGACCGAACCTGACGAGCACCGTATTGTCCTCCCCGATCAATGCGGATTGGGCGAACATTAGCACTCGTGCTGTCAAGTGAATAATGAATCTGTTCCAGGTTGACAAAAAGTCGGCAGGTTCATTCCAGCCCGGAACGTCTCGATTGTCGAACAGCCGGGACTGCGCGCTGTCAGCTGTGGTTGCGGTACTGCACGATGCGTGCGAACTCGTCGGCATCCAGGCTGGCGCCTCCGACGAGGGCGCCGTCGATGTCCGGCTGACGCATCAGCTCGGCGATGTTGGCGGCTTTCACCGAGCCGCCGTACTGGATCCGTACCGAATCGGACGTCGCCGCGTCGTACAGCTCGGCGAGGCAGGCCCGGATCGAACCGCAGACGGACTGGGCATCCTCGCTGGTGGCCGTGCGACCGGTTCCGATGGCCCAGATCGGCTCGTACGCGATCACCATCGTGGCGACCTTGTCGGCCTTGCGGCCAGCCAGCGCGGTCCGGATCTGGCCGAGGACCTTGGCCTCGGTGGCACCGGCCTCACGTTCGTCCAATGTCTCGCCGACACACAGGATCGGGATCATGCCCTGGGCCTGGATCGCCGTCAGCTTCTTGGCCACCGTCTCGTCGGTCTCGCCGAAGAGCTCGCGGCGCTCGCTGTGACCGCAGATCACGTACCGCACCCCGAGCTTGTTCAGGAAGATCGGCGAGATCTCACCGGTGAACGCGCCCTTCTCCTCCCAGTGGCAGTTCTGGGCACCGAGCAGGTAGTGCAGTTCGTCGGCCTCGATCAGCGTCTGGATGCTGCGGATGTCGGTGAACGGGGGATGGATCGTCACGTCGACTGCACTCACATCGTCCTTACCGATCAGATACGACAGCTTCTGCACGGTCTGGATCGCCTCGAAGTGGTTGTTGTGCATCTTCCAGTTCGCGGAGATGATCGGCCGGCGCGGGCCGATGTGGGTCTCGCTGAGCGAGTCACCGCGAGCCATTGGAGGCCCCTCTCAGCGCTTGGAGACCGGGCAGGTCACCGAGCTCGAGCAGTTCGAGCGAAGCGCCACCGCCGGTCGACACATGATCGACCTCGTCATCGAGGTGGAACTGGGCGAGCGCCGCTGCCGAGTCGCCGCCCCCGACCACGGTGAACGCCTTGGTGTCGGCCATTGCCTGAGCGACGGTCCTGGTTCCGGAGGCGAACCGGTCGTCCTCGAACATGCCCATCGGGCCGTTCCAGAACACGGTCCGGGCGTCCATGATGATGTCCGAGAACGCCGCAGCGGACCCAGGTCCGATGTCGAAGCCCTTCGAGCCGTCCGGCAGGCGCGTCCCGTACGTCGCGTACGTGCCGTTCGCGTCGAGGCCGGTGATGTCGTCCGGTAGGTGGATGGTCTTGCCCGAGGCGAGGAGGCGCTTGCAGGTCTCGACCTGGTCGGGCTCGCACAGCGAGTCACCGATCGTCTTGCCCTGCGCAAGGAAGAATGTGAAGCACATCGCTCCGCCGATGACGAGCGAGTCGACGATCTCCAGCAGGGCCTCGACGACACCGAGCTTGTCGGAGATCTTCGAGCCCCCGAGCACCGCGACGAACGGATGCTTGGGATGGTTGCGCAGGCCGAGCAGGACCTCGACCTCTTTCTGCAGGAGCAGGCCCATCGCCGATGGCAGCGTCTTCGGTGGCCCGACGATGGAGGCATGGGCACGGTGTGCGGCACCGAACGCATCGTCGACGTACAGGTCGATGCCGTCGACGAGATTGGCGACGAACGCAGGGTCGTTGCCTTCTTCGCCGGGATGGAAGCGCAGGTTCTCCATCAGATCCACGCCGGGTGCCAGTTCGGCCAGACGCTCGCGCACGGGAGCCATGCTGTACTTCGGCTCGGGCTTGCCTTTCGGCCGGCCGAGGTGGCTGGCGCAGACGACCGACGCGCCGCGTTCGGTCAGCCAGGTGATGGTCGGCAGCGCAGCACGGATGCGGAAGTCATCGACGATCTCGCCGTTGTCGAGCGGGACGTTGAAGTCGGTCCGCACGAGCACCCGCTTGCCGCCGACGTCACCGAGATCCTCGAGCGTCGGGATCCTGCCGAGAGGCTCCTTGGAATCGGCCATCAGCGCTTCTTTGCGCCCTTCTTGGCCGCGACCTTCGCCGTGTACAGGGTCAGGTCGAGGAGACGGTTGCTGTAGCCCCACTCGTTGTCGTACCAGCCGAGCACCTTGATCAGGTTGCCCATGCTCATCGTCAGACCGGCGTCGAAGATGCAGCTGTGCGGGTCGGAGACGATGTCGCTGGAGACGATCGGCTCCTCGGTGTACTTGAGGATTCCCTTGAGCGGGCCCTTCGACGCTGCGGCCTTGAACGCGGCGTTGATCTCCGACACCGAGGCAGCGGTCTTGAGGTTGCCGGTGAAGTCGGTGATCGAGCCCACCGGCACCGGAACTCGCAGCGACGTGCCGTCGAGCTTGCCCTTCATGCTCTCCATCACCAGCGCGGTTGCACGAGCTGCGCCGGTGCCGGTGGGGATGATGTTGATGGCTGCGGCGCGGGCGCGGCGCAGGTCACTGTGCGGGCCGTCGACCAGCGCCTGGTCACCGGTGTACGCGTGGACTGTGGTCATCAGGCCGTTCTCGATGCCGAACGCATCGTCGAGCACCTTCATCATCGGCACGAAGCAGTTGGTCGTGCAGCTCGCGTTGGAGATGACCTTGTGCGCCGCCGGGTTGAAGTCGGTGTGGTTGACACCCATCACGAACGTCGCGTCGGCGCCGTTCGAGGGAGCGGACACGATGACATACGGTGCTCCGCCGTCGAGGTGCAGCGCGGCTTTCGGACGGTCGGTGAAGATGCCCGTCGACTCGATGACGACGTCGACGCCGAGGTCGGCCCAGGGCAGCTCGGCCGGGTTGCGGAACTGCAACACCTTGAGCAGATCGCCGTCGACGGTGATGCCGTCCTTGTGCGGCTTGATGTGGTTCGGCAATGCGCCGGTGATCGAGTCGTACTTGAGCAGATGTGCCATCTGCTCGAGCGAGCCGAGGTCGTTGACCGCGACGAAGTCGACGTCCGCGCCACGCGCCTTGGCTGCCCGGAAGAAGTTGCGGCCGATGCGCCCGAACCCATTGATGCCTACGCGAACCGTCATCGTCGACGCTTCCTTTCAGGAGAGTGAAATGCCTGGCCGACCATAGTCCCTGACTTCCGAAGCGATGAAGACGTCTGGCGCGGCGCAGGCACGACCCGACGACGTGCTGGCGCCGTCAGCGGCCGATGTCGCGATGCGTCACACGCGGCTGATAGCCGTGACGCCGAAGCCAACCCGCCAGTTCCTCACTGATCGCGACGGACCGGTGACGGCCGCCCGTGCAACCGATGGCGATCGACAGATAACTCTTGCCCTCGGTGGCGTACGCCGGGACGAGCATCTCCAGCAGGTGCTCGAACCGCTCCAGGAACTCCGACGTCGTCGGCTGGTCGAGCACGTAGCGCCGCACCGGCTCGTCGAGGCCGGTGAGCGGTCGCAGCGCCTCGATCCAGTGCGGGTTGGGCAGGAAGCGGACATCGATGACCAGATCGACGTCGAGCGGGATGCCGTGCTTGAACCCGAAGCTCGTCACTGCCGTCTGCATCGAGGCGTCGTTGCCCTCGTTGGCGAAAGAGTCGGCGATGCGCGCCTTGAGCTGATGCACAGTCAGCGTGGAGGTGTCGATCAGGAGATCTGCCTCGGCCTTGACCGGTTCGAGCAGCTGGCGCTCGCGCTCGATGGCTTCGGTGATCCCGCCGCCCTCGCCGTCGAGCGGATGCTTGCGTCGCGTGCTGCCGTAGCGCTTGACGAGTTCGCTCGTGTTGGCGTCGAGGAACAGCACACGGACCCGGTGCTCGCTGCTGCGCAGGCGACGGATCTCGCGCACGACCTCGCTTTGGTCAGCCGTTGGACCAACGACGAGCGCCAGCCGCTGGAACCCGGCGCCGCTGACCGCACTCGACGCGCTGCCGAGCTCGACGATCTTGTCCATCAGCGTGACGGGCAGGTTGTCGACCACGAACCAGCCGATGTCCTCGAGGTCGTCAGCAGCATTGGAACGCCCGGCGCCGGACAGACCGGTGATGACGAGGATGTCGGACATCGCAGCCCATGATATTCGTGCCACGACGGTCGGCGTCGGGATGCCGGCGAGCCTGCGGTCAGTGCTTACGGGTGCGCAGGTACAGCAGGCGCGGGATGGTCGCTGCTTCGGCGTACTCGTCGGCGCGCGCCAGGAACCCGGGTGGCGGTGCCGGCTCCACCATCTGCTCGAGGAGCAGGCCATTGTCCGCGAGCGCATTGATGTACCGACTCAGCGGGCGGTGGATGAACGGGATGAAAATGTCCTTCTCGACCTCCTGCAACGACTCGTCCTCGGTCAGATACGGCCCGATCCGCCAGTACTGCTCCGGCGGATCGAGGATCTGGTCGTCGATCCAGCCGCTGTTCGGCGCCTGCAGCAGTGGATGGTTCAAGAAAAAGCAGAACCGGCC
>JANXUX010000008.1 GCA_025351965.1 Actinomycetes bacterium
TGGTAGCGATGTAGCGATCTTCGAAGCCGTCCACGGTTCCGCGCCGAAATACGCAGGCCGGAACGTGATCAACCCGACAGCGGTGGTCCTGTCGGCGGTGATGATGCTCAAGCACCTCGGCGAGTTCGAGGCTGCCGAGACCGTCGAGCACGCCGTGTTGTCGACGTTGCAGCAGGGCCACCTCACCGGCGATGTCGTCGGTTACGAACGTGGCGTATCGACCAGTGAGTACACCAAGGCGATCATCGCCAACCTGGGCAAGCGGGTCGATGGGTACACCGTGCGCCGGGTCAACCCGATCCAGATTCCGCCCGCACCGAAGGATCCCGTCACCGTTCGTCCGACCAGCCGCGAGATCGTCGGGACGGACATCTTCATCGAGACCGGTCACTTCCCCGCCCAACTCGGGCCGGTGCTCGAAGGGCTTGCTGACGGGTCGCCACTGCGGCTGAAGATGGTCTCCAACCGCGGCACCAAGGTCTACCCCGACGGCAACACCAACATCGATGTCGTCGACCAGTACCGATGCCGGTTCATCCGCCGCGATGACACCACCGCAATCGCGCTCGAGACGATCCGCGACCTCCTGTCCCGCATCGAATCTGCGTACCCGTGGTGCCACGTCGAACTGCTCCAACACTTCGACGGGCAACCGAGCTACACCAAAGCTCAGGGCGAGGACTGAAGTCGCCGACTCGGCTCACCACAGATGAGCAACCCTCCCGCCGGGGTCGAGCCGTACCTCGAGCGTCAACCTCGGCTCGATCGGCACCCGTACTGCGACAGCACCGCAGTACTGGCGACGATGCACGACAAGCTCCCCCTCATCGCCCCTGCGATGCTGACCGCAGTAGGCCTCGACGTGCGCGATGTACACGTCGACACCGACCGACTGGGCACGTTCACCGGCGACGTTGCCCGACTCGGAACACCGTGGGAGACGGCGGTTGCCAAAGCCCGCCTCGGGATGAACGCTGCCGGTGTTCGTCTTGGGCTTGCCTCCGAGGGCAGCATCGGACCGCCACCGGGTGTCGCGTTCGTCGTCGCCGCCCGTGAGCTCGTCGTTCTCGTCGACGACGAACGTGGCCTCGTCGTCGGCGAATCCGCCATCGGGTACGACATCATCACCATCGCAGCTGACGTCGCGCCCGGTGACGACATCGAGCGTCTGTTGCAGCGCGGCACGTTCCCCGAACACGGCATGATCGTGCGACCCGCTGCAGGGCCACCCGCGCCGTTACACAAGGGCATCCATGACCGATCAGGCCTGGACGACGCGATTCGTGCATGTGCAGCCGAGTCGACCGATGGGCGTGCCCACATCGAAACCGATCTGCGCGCTCATCACTGCCCGTCTCGTCGCCCGACCATCGCTGCCGCCGCACATCGCCTCGCGCAACGGCTGGCGGCCTTGTGCCCAATGTGTGCGACGCCCGGATGGGGCGTCGTCCGGGTCGAGCTCGGAGTTCCGTGTCAACACTGTCGTCGGCCGGTGCAACTGCCCAGCGCTGATGTGTTCGGCTGCGCGGCTTGCACGTTCGAGCAGACCCTGACTCGGCCCGAATCGAGGGGAGCCGACCCCGGCCGTTGTTCGTGGTGCAACCCGTGACCGCATCGGCCGGAGGACCGAGCGCGACGGTCGGACTGATTGCCCGTGACAGGCAGCTGATCGGGAGGACTCGACAGGCCGCGCTCGAGCTCGGCATCGATCTCCACGTCTTGGCCGTTCCCAGCGGCCTCGGTGACCTGATCGCATCCGCTGCACGGTGCGATGTGGTCACATTCGAATCCTCAGCCCTCTCCGCAGCACACGGAGAGATCCTGCAAGCAGCCGGAATCACTCTCCGACCCGGTCTGCGCGCGGCAGAACTCGCCGACAACCCGGCAACAGCACGTCACGTCTTTCGCGAGTGCGGGTTCGACGTCACCCCGATCTCCGCCAACGGCGCAATCGATGCCCGCTGGCCGCGCCGTGGCAACAGAGCGACCGGGCGAAGATCGCCGCCAGCTGTGACGTGGGCCGGCGAGCTGAACGTCGTGATTGCCCGGCGCCCCTCCGGGTTTCGTGTGATCTACCCCGTCGTCGACACCGGCGGCGGCGGTCGCCTCCACCGCGATTCGCCAGTACTGGCCGCGTCACGTGCGTCCACGGTCGAACGTGCGGTCAAGGCCGCCGTCTCCATCACCGATGGGATCGACGCCACCGGGATCATCACCGTCGAGTTTGTCCTCGACAACGAGGGGCGGGCATTGGTGAACAGCGTCCAGCTCGGCCCGCACCCTCGGCCACAGCCGATCAGCGACCCTGCGAACAGCTCCCGATTCGAGGACCACCTCTGCGCCATTCTCGACTGGCCACTCCGCCCGCCAACGATCGGAACACCTGCAAGAACTAGCTTCCGAGCGTGACCGAGCTCGCAGATGAGGTGTGTCGAGTCGCCGACTCGAGCGGGTTCGCTGGTGCCATCAGGGTCCACCGGAATGGTAGGACCGAGTTGAACATCGCGTTTGGCATGGCGGATCGCGCCCATGGCATCGCCGCAACCACAACCACCCGCTACGCCACGGCGAGCGGAACAAAAGGCTTCACGGCCCTCGTCGTGATGCGACTCGTCGAGACAGGCGTGTTGCAGCTGTCCATGCCAGTTCGGATGCTGCTCGGTGACGACCTCGGGCTGATCGACGATCGCGTCACGATCGAACATCTGCTGGCCCACCGGTCGGGCATCGGCGACTACCTCGACGAGGACCTCATCGAGGATTCCACTGACTACGTGATGACCCGAGCCGTGCACGAGCTCACGAACGCCACCGCCTTCTTGGCGATGCTCGACGGCCACGAGCAACGCTTCGAGCCGGGTGCGCAGTTCGTCTACAACAACGGCGCTTACATCGTTCTCGCACTCGCCGCCGAGAGAGCAAGCGGCCGTTCGTTCCATGACTTGGTCGATGAGATCGTCGTGCGCCCGGCGGGCTTGGTCAACACCTCGTTCGTGCGCTCGGACGAACTGCCGGGTGACTGTGCGATCGGCTATCTGCATCAGACCGGTCTGCGCTCCAACGTCTTGCACCTCCCGGTGCTCGGCAACGGTGACGGTGGGATCTACACGACCCTCGACGACGTCGATGCACTCTGGAGCGCGTTGTTCAGCGGTCGGATCGTCTCAGCGACGACGGTCGCCGAGATGATCCGACCGCGCAGCCGTGACGCAAGCGGTACTCGTCGATTCGGACTCGGGTTCTGGCTGCACGCCTCGAACGACACGATCCTGCTCGAAGGATCCGACGCCGGCGTGTCCTTCCGAGCAGCACACCGACAGAGCACGCAGACCGCGTTCACCGTCTTGTCGAACTGGTCCGACGGAGCGTGGCCGGTGGCACGCGCCCTGAAACCGCTGATCGACGACTGACCCGGACGGAGTTGTGCTGCGACGGGCAGGCAAGCCGGGACGTGTGCGAACCGGGTCGTGGCGGTGTCAGGCCTCGCGCACAGTGGCCTCACGTCCCGGTGACGAAGCGACTCGTGCGGGCAGGAAGCGCAGCGCAAAGAGTGATCCGGCGGCGGCGACACCGGCGACGACAAGGCATGACACGGCGAGGCCGGAGAGGAAGGCATTGCTGACCTCGGTGAGGAATCCTGCGGCGCGTGCTCCGAGTTCGGGAGCCACGCGTCCGGCTGCGGCCACAGAGTCTTTGGTGAGCGATTGTGCTTCGGCCGGCAGGGAATTGAAGGTGCTTCCCTCGCCGAGTTTGGAGACGTAGATGGAGGTGAACACGGAGCCGACCACCGCGACGCCGAGGGTCCCGCCGAGCTCGCGGGTGGTGTCGTTGACGGCGGATCCGACACCGGCCTTGTCGACGGAGAGCGATCCCATGATCGATTCGGTGGCGGGTGCGGTGGTCGATCCGAGACCGGCACCGAGGAGGATCATCTGGCCGATGATCTCCACGTAGGGGGTTGCCGCGGAGGCGGTCGAGACCCACAGGAATCCCATCGCCATCGACGCGAGTCCGCCAGCGACGACGAGCTTGGTCCCGACCCGATGGACCAGCACTGGTGACAGGACCGACGCGATGGCGATCGCGAATGCGACGGGCAGGGTCCTCACCCCGGCTTGCAGGGGTGTGTAGCCGCGGATCAGTTGGAAGTACTGGGTGATCAGGAACACGAACCCGAACAAAGCGAAGAAGGCAGAGGTGACTGAGACGCTCGCCGCGCTGAACCGAAGGTTCTCGAAGATGCGCACGGGCAGCAACGGGTGCTCGACGCGCAGTTCCCAGCCGACGAACGATGCGATGAGCGCAGCAGAGATCGCAAACCCGCCGAACGTGAACGGGCTCAGCCATCCGTACTCGGGTGCTTCGATGATGGTGAAGACGAGAGCGCTGATCGACGTGATCGACAAGCACAAGCCGACCCGGTCGAGTCGTGGGGTGTGGCGATCCTTCGATTCCGGCACATAGATGATGGCGGCGGTGATCGCTGCGAGGGCGACGGGGATGTTGATGTAGAAGATCGAGCCCCACCAGAAGTGTTCGAGCAGCCATCCGCCCGCGATGGGGCCGGCGGCGACGCCGATGCCGCTGACGGCGCTCCAGATGCCGATTGCCTTGGCCCGCTCGCGGCTGTCGGTGAACACGTTGGTGATGATCGCCAACGTCGCCGGGAAGATTGCGGCAGCGCCGATTCCCATCAGTGCCCGGGCGCCGATCAGCGCGCCTGGGGTGCCGACTGATCCGGCGTAGGCCGAGGTCGCACCGAACAGGGCGAGGCCGACGATCAAGCTTCGGCGGCGTCCGAATCGGTCGCCGAGGCCGCCCGCAGCCAGGAGCGCGCCGGTGAACACGAGCAGGTAGGCGTCGACGATCCATTGCAATTGCCGGGTTGTCGCACCGAGCTCGGTCGCCAGGCTCGGCAGCGCGATGTTGACGATGAGGCCGTCGAGGGTGGTGACGAACACTGCGACGCAGACCACAGCGAGCACCAACCATCGGCGCGGATGAGGGGAGTCGGTCGATCCCGGGATCTTGACACTGTCAGTGAGCATGATTGACAACGTAAAGATTGATCGTGACTATGTCAAGATGCGTGCCATACTTGAACGCGTGAACAGCCCTGCGTCGCAACGAACGCCGCCGGTGACGCCGCCGGCGACGGGGTATCACCATGGCGATCTGCCGAACGTGTTACGGGCTGCGGCGGTGGACGTCATTTCGAGTGAGGGACTGAACGGTTTCAGCTTGCGTGAGGTGGCGCGTCGAGCGGGTGTGTCGCATGCGGCTCCTGGGTATCACTTCGGTGATGTCCGCGGGTTGCTGACCGCAGTTGCGATCGAGGGCTTCGAAACGCTGCACGACGAGCTGGTCCGCGCGGGCTCTGGCATCGACGACCCGATCGAGCGTCTGGTCGCGATCGGCCGCGGCTACGTTCGGGTGGCCACCGAGCATCGAGCACACCTTGAGGTGATGTTCCGTGAGGACGTGATTGCCGCCGATGATCTACGCCTGGCCGAGGTCGGACTCGCCGCATACGGGGTGCTCGAAGCAACGGTCGCAGCGGTTGCCGAACGGTACAACCCGACGCTGCGGATCCAGGACGCTGCGAGGCTGTGCTGGAGCGCGATGCAAGGTCTCGTCGAGCTCCAAGGCAAGTTCGCCGTGCTCGACGGGCTCGCCGCCGAAGCATCGTCCTCGCTCGACGATCACGTCGAACGCTTCACGACGCTCATCGTCAACGGCCTGCTCCACGACACGTCGCCGACCAGATCACCTCGAAGGAGACGATGACCGGAGATTCGCGTGGTCATCACGATCATCGGATAGCTGATCGCCGATGGGAGCGACGTCGAGAACGACCCGTCCATCGGTTCGTCGGAGCAGGAGGGGCGGAGTACCGTCGACGTTCGTGACTCAGTCGGGCCGTCGTGCCATGCCCATCGCAATGCTCATCGTGTTCGCGCTCGTCGCGAGCGCCTGTTCGTCGAGCAGCACGTCGTCGCCGCCGAGCGCGGCTGCGGCCGTCACGGCAGCGACTGACGAGTCCGCTCCGAGCACGAACGATGCAGTCGGCACTGCCCCCGGCACGGACGCCGCAGCGTCCGCTTCGACTGCGGACGGCGGTACGACCGCCTCGACCGACGCAGTGGCGGCGGAGACGAGCACGACCGCAGCACCGGTGGCGATCGTCGCCGATCGCACGTTGCTCCCACCCCCGGCACCCGCACCCACGATCGCAACACCCGACGATGTGCAGCCGGCCGCAGCAGCGTTGGCGGCGGCGGTGGTCAGGGGCGGTGCCGCCGGTCAGGCCGCACTGGAGACGGCTCTGACGATGTCGGGCATCGGCATCGTCGATCTCGACGGCAGCCAGGTTGCCGCACCGGCTGAGCCGCAGCAGGGGATCTTCGCCGAGGCCGGTGAGGTGCTCGCCCTCCCGGACCTTGCGGCCGAGGGCGGCGGCGCCCACCTCGACGACGTGCTCGCGACATTCGCGATGTACGCCGGCGTGACGATCGATCCCGTCATCGCGCGGTACGCCTTCACCCATGACCTGTTCACGATGAGCCGCCGCGACGCACCCATTCCTCGACAGTTCTTCGCGTCCTTCCTCGTCGAACTCGGTCAGGCCGATGTGTACCCGACCGACCTCCTCGGACCGATCGACGCCAACACGGCGCTGGACTCCGTTCAGCAATACCTGATCTTGCTGAGGGTTGTCGGTGACATGGCGGTCGCCCAGGCGGGTGTGCCGCTGCCGGCCGCCGGCAGCATCGCGCCGGAAGCCAACGACTCCGACAACACCCTGCCGCCCGACACCACGCCGGACACAGTGGACCCGGCGCAGGGCTTCGTGGAGCCGGGGGTGACGATCACGCGCCCGTCCAGCGCAATGGCTCCTCGCGGCGACAGCGGTCCGTGCGACCTCGACACCACGGGTTCGCAGGTCGCCGACACGGTTGCGGGCGCGTCCGGTTGGGCGTGGAGTGCGATCTGGAACGTGGTCGAGAAGCAGGCCGGGGCAGCTGGATTTCTCAGCCCGATCCTGGCCAAGTCACAGAACATCCTGCTCGGACTGACCCTGCTCAAGTTCGTGATCAGCAGCATTGCATTCCAGCCGATGTTGGGGCTCGACGGCGACGGCCGAGCGCTCGAACGCACCAAGACCACGACGCCGGGTGAAGAGCGCAACCTTGTCGCGACGCTGAAGTACGACCTCGGCGCAGGTCAGTACCTCAATTGCCTCAGGGTGTTGTTCGTCGCCGTCGGCGCCGACTTCAGCGTGGCCAACCAGGGCGCAGTGAGCGGTGCCGAACTGCAGTTCTCGTTCTTCAACAATCGCGAGAACGCACTGCTGTTCCGGTCGCTCCCCGGCAACAAGGACGCCATCTCGACGATCACCAACGCCGACGGTGTCGGCATGACCGGTCTGATCGGCGAGAAGCAGCGACGCACGCTGCCCGACACAGCCACTTCCTACATCCGGTCGATCCGGGTCATCGTCCACGTCAACCTCAAACCGGCCAACATCCGCCAGGACTTCACGGACGCGATCGGTGTGCTGCTGAGCGGGGTCGCGACGCCGGTGGTGGGCGGTCTGGTCGCGTTGCTGACCAGCCTGCTCGACCGGATGGGCTACTGGAACTACATCCGTTCGATCCAGGTCAAGGACTGGTACAAGGACCTCAAGATCGATGCCCGCGCCGATTTGTTCAACCCCGGCGGCAACGACTTTCCCAAGCTCTCGACCATCAAGTGTGACGGCCCGGCGGGCGACTGGGAGGTGCAGAGCACGAGTGGTGGGACCACTGGCACGCTTGCGTTCACGCTCGACAACAGTGGTGTCGGCTCACTCGCTGCCGGCGATTTCGGTCAGGCAACCGTCACACTGGTCCAGGGACCGGTTGCGTGGAGGCTGCACGTCGCCAATCAGTACTTCGAGCAGTCGGTTCGCGTGGTGCCGGGCGACTTCTGTGATCCGTGATCTTCCACACGCGTCATCCCGATCCGCACCTCGTACCCGCGCCGCAGCGGCCCGCGGCTGCGTCGTCCGGACTCAGCCGCCGGCCGGCGGCATCGACTTGCCGACGTTGCGGTAGACGAGCTGCTTGGAGATGCCCCACATCGCGGCGAGTTCGGCGATGGTGGTGCCGTCGTCGAGCAGGCTGCGGAACATCGCAGCTCTCCCCAGCCGGCGGGCCTCCTCCAGCGTCGACAGCGCTTTGGACAGTTGGTCGCGACCGTTGATGAAGTCGATGGTGCTCATCGCAGCGAGTGGCGTCGCGCCGGCGCGGAGGCTGCTGATGATCGATTCTGTCAACGTCGTCTCGTGGGCGAGCGTGGTGCCTGCGAGTTCGATCGCCTCGAGCAGGCGTTCGAGATGGTCGAGGAGGTTCTGTCGGTCGGTCGGGGTCAGCGATGTCGGCGTACCAGTGGGGATCGTCTCGTCGCGTGAGGACGTGAGATCGACGAATGTGGTGAGCGCGCCGGTGACGACCCCGTGGTCGTCGGTGATCGGAGTGCTGTTGACGCGCAGCCAGACGAGGCCGTCGGCGGGGCGATGGATGCCCATGGTCTGATCGCGGACTGCCGCCCCGCTCGTGAGCGCTTGGATCGCCGGGTGGGAGTTGCCCGGCCACTCGCTGCCGTCGGCCCGGATCGCGCCCCAGCGTGGATCGAACGAGGTGCGGCCGGAGAGCTCGTCGGGAGTGAGACCGAGGGCACGCTCGGCGGCCCGGTTCCAGCGGATGATCCGGCCGTCGGTGTCCTGCACGACGACGCCGTCGTGAACGGTGGCAAGCATGATCTCGGCGAACTTGGAGATGTCGCGTGCGGCGGGTTGGGCCCCTTCGTGCTTGGCGATGAGTTGATCGACGATGGCAGCGAGGTCGACGAGCACCTCGAGATGGGTGGCCGTCCAACTGCGCGGTGTGTGATCGATGACGCAGACCGTCCCGATCGGTTCGCCGGACGGTGCATGGATCACCGTGCCGGCATACGCGCCGACCCCGGGGTGCCCTGTGACGTGCGGGTTGTCGTGGAAGCGGACATCCGCGGACGTGTCCTCGATGGAGAGCACAGCGCCTGGGGTCGTCAGGACGTGACCGCAGAACGAGACCTCTGCGCTCGTCTCGTCGATCTCGATGCCGACACGTGCCTTGAACCACTGACGCTGGTCATCCACGAAGGTGATCAGGGCGACCGGGGCGTCGCACAGCTTCGCGGCCAGCTCCACCACCCGGTCGTACGCCGGTTCGGCTGGCCCGTCGAGAATCCCGAGCCGGCGCAGGGCGGCCAATCGGTCCGGGCTGTCGAGATTCGGTGGTGCGATCACAGACCGGTCAGAATACAGAACGGTTGCGTCGGCGCTCGGTCTTGCGGCAGTTCGTCCGTCCGGAATGACATGACGATGATCGATCCGCTCTCCTGACGAGTGCTCGGACGTGACGTCGGGCGTGTGCGCGACTGTCGGGATCTGGGGAAGAGTGTTCTCAGGCCGGAGTGCAACGGCAGAATGGGTCCGTGAGTCGCACAGTTCGTGAATACGGGATGGCTGCGCCGATCGCCACGATCGTCGCGACGGGATTCGGGCGACCGGGTGGTCGGGCTCGGGGTCGGACGGAAACGATTGCTGCGTTCGTCGAGTCGAGGCAGGGGATCTGGACGGTCGTCGAATCGGCCGGCCGGATCGGCCGGCGTCTGCTCACCGTCATCGGCGCGCTCGGTGGCGCGATGACGGCCGAACAGCTCGCGTTTCAGACCCCAGGTGCTGATCCTGCCGACATCGACGACGCTGTCGACCGGCTGGTTGCCGCCGGTGCGCTCATGCGAGTCGGACGTGACGGGGCCGTCGCGCTCTCGCCGGCGGCGAAGCGGTTCGTTGCGGTCCGGTCGATCTCACTCGCCGATCAGAACGCGATCACGTCGGATGTGTTGGCGATCATCGGCCGAGCGTTGGGTCTGTCAGGGGTGAGTCGCAAGCAGGACCGGATCGATCAGATCGCGACGTTGTTCGCCGATCCCGCGGGGCAGCAGCGTGTACGCGCAGCGCTTTCCGACGAGGCAGTGAGCTTGCTCGGCCAGATCGCTGAAACCGCCGGACCCGGGGCGATGGCGCCCGAACCGCTCGGCATCGCCGGCCATCAGCTCCACTCTGCGGAGGCGGCCCGGTTTCCGTTCCAGCGCGCGCCGCTTCGTGGCGAGGTGGCAGCACTGTACGAGCTGACCAGTCGTGGGATCGTGGGCGTCGCCGGCTACGAGCACAAGGTCTGGATCTGGATCGAGGCCTGGCCACTCGTCGGCCGCCCGTTCTTCACCGACTGGACGTCGCCGCCCTGCCCTCGACGGGTCGACCTCGATGCTGCCCCGCCCCGGCTGCCTGCCATCGTTGCTGCGCTCGACCGTTGCTTGCAGGCGTGGGAGATCAATCCGCCGGCAGCGTTGAAGAATCGAGATCCACGGCTCGCCAAGCCGGATGTGAAGTCGACGGCCAAGAAGCTCGGTGTCGACGCAGCGACCGTCGATCTGGCGGCTCGGCTGGCAATCGGTATCGGCCTGCTCCGGCGCACCACCATTGCGGTGTCGGGTCGTGGACGTCATCAGCAGCTCGAAGAGGCCTGGCTCGGCGACCGGACGATGACCGATGCGTGGGCGGCGTTGAGTCCGGCTCGGCGGTGGGTGCGTCTGCTCTCGGCGTGGTTCGCACAAGAGGGCGCAGACGAGGCCGAGTTGGTCATGCGACAGCTGCTCGTCCTGCAGCTGTCGCAGCTCGCAAGTTCGCAGGGTTATGCGTCGGAGTCCGAGTTCGTCGCGTGGCTTGCCGACCGGAACGCGCCGCTGGCGTCGGAGACGTTGCTGCTCGGCGCACTTGCTGAACTCCGCTGCCTCGGTATTGCCACTGCGAGCGGGCCGATTGCGATGACTGCGGTGGGACGCCGCGGACTGGAGACGCCAGATGAAGTCGCGGAGCTGGTCGACGGCCGGGCGACCTCAGCCGTGATCCAGGGCGATCTGTCGATCATTGCCCCTCCGGATCTGCGCAGCGACCTCAGCCTTCGCCTCGAGACGATCGCTGTTCCCGAGAGTGAGGCCGGGGCATTCGTCTATCGGCTCGATCCGGCGAGGATCACCGCAGCTGTTCAAGCCGGCGCAACGCGCGAGGAGCTCTCCGAGTTTCTCGCCTCGCTCTCGGCTGCACCGCTTCCGAACACGGTCGAGCGCCTGCTGCGCGATGCTTCGGCAAAGGCCGGCACGGTACGGATCGAGTCCGTCAGCACCGTCGTCATCGTCACCGACCCGGCCGACCTGGCGACAGCATGCGCCGTCGCCGCGCTCCGTCTCGTCAGAGTGGCCGACACGGTTGCCATCACCGTGGTGTCATCGGCAAAGGTGCGCGCCGCGCTCGAACGCAAGGGACTGTCGCCGCAGACCAGCGTCGTGTCGCAGTCGGCATCGGTGTCGAGTGCCGATGAAGCGGCCGAGGCGGTGAAGCGAGCCGCCGCGCTGCGCAGTGCGGCACCCGGTCGGGCCACCCGCTACTTCGAACACGAGGCGCGATTGCTCGAGGCCCACGCCAAGGCGCTCGGCGACGTCGCCGGACGACTGGCGGTCCAGGGCCCGCTGGCCGCCACCATCGATGTGCTCGAGCAGGTCGGCACGATGCGCAGTCGCTCGAACTCCGGCGTGACGGAATGAGCGATCCGGCCAACCCACTGATCGTCCAGAGCGACCTCACGGTGCTGCTCGAAGTCGCGGCAGAACGTACACCTGAAGTCCGACCGCTCCTGGCCCGGTTCGCCGAGCTCGACAAGGCGCCCGAGCACATCCACTCCTACCGGATCACACCCCTGTCGTTGTGGAACGCGGCGGTCGCCGGCCTCACCGAGGAGGACGTGGTCGCAACGTTGACCGATTTCGCCAAGTACCCGGTGCCCGGTGTCGTGGTCCGAGAAGTCAGCGACGTGATGGCTCGCTACGGTCGGGTGTGGCTGGCCCGCATCGACTCTGGTCTCGTCCTCGCCGCCGACGACGACCTGATCCTCGATGAGCTCGCCAGTGTTCGCTCGGTTGCCGAGTTGCTCGGCCAACGACTCGACCGTCACCGGTTCGCGGTCGCGGACAGGGATCGTGGGGTACTCAAGCAGGCACTGCTCGCGGCGGGCTGGCCAGCCGCTGACGAAGCGGGTTTCGAGTCCGGCGCAGCGCTCGGGCCGATGGTGGTCACGGCCGAGCTGCGTCCGTATCAACGAGATGCCGTGACGGCGTGGTGGCGAGACGGTGACCCGTCGGGTGGCAGTGGTGTCGTCGTTCTCCCGTGTGGGGCCGGCAAGACGGTCGTCGGGCTTGCTGTCGTTGCAGCGACCTCGGCTCACACCCTGGTCGTCTGCACCTCGATCTCGTCGATTCGGCAATGGATTCGCGAGACGATCGACAAGACGACCCTCACGGCCGGCGATCTCGGTGAATGGTCCGGCGAAATCAAGCAGCTCCGACCGGTCACGTTCGTGACCTACCACTCCTTGACCTGGGCCGACCCCCTCGCGGCAGCAGACGCGGACGTCTTCACCCGGCATCCCCACCTGGAACTGTTCAACCAGGTCGGGTGGGGCCTCGTGGTGTACGACGAGGTGCATCTCCTGCCGGCTCCGGTCTTTCGCGCCGCTGCGCGTGTGCAGGCGATCCGCCGTCTCGGCCTGACCGCAACCCTCGTTCGCGAAGATGGCCGTGAGGGCGACATCTTCAGCCTCATCGGTCCGAAGCGCTTCGATGCTCCGTGGAGCGAGTTCGAATCGGCCGGGTGGATCGCCACAGCGACGTGCACCGAGGTGCGGGTCGCCCTCGGCAATGAACGCCGCGCCGAGTACTCGTCATCGGAGCCGAAGTTGCGCCATCGCATCGCTGCAACAGCCACGGAAAAGATCGCCGTCGTCGATTCCTTGATCGCCGCCCATCCCGACGAACAGATTCTCGTCATCGGCCAGTTCGTCGAACAGCTCCGTGACATCGCGGCCCGCATCGGCGCTCCGTTGCTCACCGGGCAGACGCCGCAGGCCACGCGCGAGCGACTGTTCGCCCAGTTGCGGGCAGGGGAGATCCGAGTCCTCGTCGTCTCCAAGATCGCCAACTTCTCCATCGATCTCCCCGAGGTGAGCGTCGCCATCCAGGTGTCCGGACAGTTCGGCAGCCGACAGGAGGAAGCCCAACGCCTCGGACGGATTCTCCGACCGAAGGCGAATGGAGGTGCCGCATCGTTCTACAGCGTGATCGCCGACGAAACCGACGAGGTGCGCTTCGCCAGGAACCGCCAGCGCTTCCTCGCCGAGCAGGGCTACACCTACTCGATCATCGATGCCGCCGTCGACGGATCCCTGCCGGTTCGCTGACCGCTGTTGCTGACCGGGTCTGCTGCTTCTGCGATCTCCGGCATCACCCCGTCGACGACGCGTACGCGCAGAGATCGAATCTGTTGCCCTCGGGATCGGCGAAGTTGGCGATCATCCCGTATGGCTCCGTCCGTGGCGTACCCGTGAGGCGGGCACCGATCGACTGCAGCCGGGTGACCTCGCCGCTGAACCGTGACAGCGCGCACGAGAGGTAGAGATGGATGCCGCCCGCGTTGTGTGCCCCAGCCTGCAGGCCGAGCCGACGGATGCCATCCCGGGTCCCGAGGACGATCCAACGCCCGTCGTCTTCGTTCTCCAACAACTCCAGGGCGAGGGCCGCCGACCAGAAAGACGCGAGCACCGCCGTGTCCCCGTCGATGGTCACCACATCGAACGATGCGCCCGCCGACTCGTTCGCACCACCCGGGGCACCATCCACAGCTCTGCACTGTAGGTCGAGCTGGTTTCGATCTGGGCGACTGGCGTCGGTGCTCCACAACGCGGTCGCTCCGTGATCAGTGTCACCGATGGCGGAGAGTTAGCCTTGACAAGATGCGTGCACAGGCAAGTCGCGACCGAGACATCGTGACCACCGGGTGCCCGTGTGACCGCGAATCGGGCAACCGGTGACCGAGTTCGGTGAGCGGACGGTGGTGAATGATCGGTATGAGGTTCGGTCGCGTATTGGTCGTGGTGGGATGGCTGATGTGTTGTTGGCGCGGGATTTGTTGTTGGATCGTGAGGTTGCGATCAAGGTGTTGTTCGCGGAGT
>JANXUX010000011.1 GCA_025351965.1 Actinomycetes bacterium
ACGACCACGACGACGACCCCGGAGACCACCACCACGGCCGCCACTGCGCCGGGCGAGACGACGACGACCGTTTCCTCGGGGCCCTGATGCATCCCCTCTCGCGCCGCAGCACCGAGCTCGGCCTGGTGATCATGGCGGGCATCATCACCACGGCCGCCTACGTGTTGGCTGCGCTCGGCAAGAACGCCGAGATCCCGCCGACGATCGTGCCGTTCTTCGTCATCCTCCTCGGACTGCTCCTGCTCGCCCATCTCGCCACGCGTCTGCTCGCCCGTGGCGCCGACGCGACGCTCCTGCCGCTTGCGGCGATGCTGCACGGGATCGGGTACGTGATGATCACCCGGCTCAACGATCACCTCGCCGGCCTGCAGACGCTGTGGAGTTTCATCGCGATCGCCGCATACATCGCCACCCTCCTCGTGGTGCAGCGCGCCCCGGACCTGGCCCGCTACAAGTGGACGTTCTTCATCCTCGGCGCAGGACTGCTGCTGATCCCGCTCGTGCCCGGGCTCGGCCGCAGTGTCGGTGGTGCACGGATCTGGGTGCGGGTCGGACCGATCAACTTCCAGCCCGGTGAGTTCGCCAAGATCCTGCTCGCCCTGTTCTTCGCCGGCTACCTGTACGAACGCCGCGAGCTGATCGCCGCGAGCACGTGGCACATCGGCCCGCTGCGCCTACCCGAGCCACGGCACTTCCTGCCGATCGTGTTCGCGTGGGGCTTCGCCGTTGTCGTGATGGTCGGCCAGAAAGACCTCGGCTCGTCCCTGCTGTTCTTCACCCTGTTCGTGGTGATGCTCTGGGTGGCGACGGAACGGGCCACGTTCTTGCTGCTCGGCTTCGTCCTCTTCGGTGCCGCCGCGTACTTCTCGTTCCGCAACTTCAGCCATGTCCAGGACCGTGTCAACATTTGGATCGATCCCTGGAGTCGCTATCAGGGCAAGGGCTACCAGATCGTGCAGGGCATGTTCGCGATCGGCGACGGCGGGCTCAGCGGCGCCGGCCTCGGCCAGGGCCACCCCAACCTCATCCCTGCTGTGCAGAACGACTTCATCTTCGCCGGTATCGCCGAGGAGCTCGGGCTGTTCGGCGCGACCGCGATCCTGATGTCGTTCATGCTCATCGTCGGCGCCGGCCTGCGGATCGCGATCCGGGCCGAGCGCCCGTTCGAGAAGCTGCTCGCCACCGGCCTGACCGCGCTGATGGGCGTACAGGCGTTCATCATCATCGGCGGCGTCATCCGCGTCGTGCCGCTGACGGGTATCACCTTGCCGTTCGTGAGCTACGGCGGGTCGTCACTCGTTGCCAACTACATCCTCCTCGCCCTGCTGATCCGGGTCAGCGACAGCACGTCGCGACGCATCGGAGAGCTCCCCGACGACCCGACCATCAACGAGCACCTGGCGGCGTGGAAGCTGCGTCGCCGGCTGCGCAAACAGGTCGGCGCGGTGAGCGGCGACAACACCACGTTCGCGCCATCGGAGAGCGAGCGATGAACAAGCAGATCCGCCGGCTCGCGGCGGGACTGCTGGTCTGCTATCTGGTCCTGTTCGTGCAGCTCAACCTGCTCCAGGTCGTCAAGCGCACCGAGCTCGCGGCCAACCCGGACAACACCCGAGCGATCCTGCGCGAGTTCGACAAGCCGCGCGGGCCCATCGTGACCGCCGACGGCGTGGTCATTGCCGACTCCGTGCCGTCGCCGCCCGGGGACTCGATCACGTACCAGCGCCAGTACCCGACCAACGATCTGTTCGCGAACATCAGCGGCTACTTCACCCAGGCCTACGGTGCGACCAAGGTCGAGAAGAAGTACAGCGACGTGTTGGTCGGCGACACCGGCGAGCAACAGCTGCGCGCGATCAGCAACATCTTCAGCAACGAGGACAACACCGGCTCGGTGCAGCTGACCGTGCGCGCCGATCTGCAGCTGGTCGCCAAGCAGGCGCTCGGCGAGCGCGAGGGCAGCGTCGTGGTCCTCGACCCGCGCACCGGTGCGGTGCTGGCGATGTGGAGCTACCCGAGCTACGACCCCAACCTGGTCGTGGTCCACAACAACACCAAGGCCGGCGACGTCCTCACCTTCCTCAACGCCGCACCCGGCAAGCCAACGCTGGCCAACGCATACCAGGAGCGGTACATGCCGGGGTCGACGTTCAAGATCGTGACGACCAGCATCGCGCTCGAGAACAACGTGATCAACTTCGACAGCCGCTGGGACAACGAGACGCAGTGGCTGCCCCCTCAGACCACCGACCCGGTCGAGAACTACAAGGGTGAGCTGTGCGGTGGCGATTTGCGCGAGGTCTTCCGGCGGAGCTGCAACACGCCGTTCGCGCGCACGGCCGTGCTGCTCGGCGCCGACAAGATGGTGGCAGGCACGCAGGCCTGGGGCATCGGAGAGCCGATCCCGTTCGATCTTCCCGGAGGCGCGACGTCGTTCTTCGGTGACGTCGCCGACTTCGCCGAGGCTGCCCCGAAACTGGCGATCCAGGGCTTCGGTCAGGGCGACGACCTGATCGTGCCGCTGCAGATGGCGATGTTCACCTCGACCATCGCCAACAGCGGGATGATGATGCAGCCCTACGTCGTCGCGGCGACGCTCGACCATCAGGGCAAGGTGCTCGAGCAGACGGTGCCGAAGGTGTGGAAGACGCCGATCACGCCCGAGACCGCACTGAAGATGAACGACCTGATGGTCGGCGTCGTCCAGAACGGCACCGCGAAGTGCTGCTTGCAGCTCGACAACGGCATCCAGGCCGCAGCCAAGACCGGCACCGCCCAGCTCAACGGCAAGGGTCAGCCAGAGCGCTCGCATGCCTGGATCACGGCCTTCGCTCCGGCGTCTGCACCCGAGTACGCCGTAGCCGTCATCCTCAAGGGCACCAACGCCGAGATCAGCGACAGCACCGGTGGGCGGCTGGCCGGTCCCATCGCGAAGATCATCCTCGACTATGCGCTGTCGCATCCGTTGGGTGGCTGAGATGGCCGAGTTCGGTGAGCGGACGGTGGTGAATGATCGGTATGAGGTTCGGTCGCGTATTGGTCGTGGTGGGATGGCTGATGTGTTGTTGGCGCGGGATTTGTTGTTGGATCGTGAGGTTGCGATCAAGGTGTTGTTCGCGGAGT